>JBBRNQ010000011.1:0-63936 GCA_038230235.1 Actinomycetales bacterium | reverse complement strand
TCTCGCCGGCAGCCACCCCAACCCCGAACGGGCCGCCGTCGACCGCTACCACACCGGCGCCATCGCCGCCAACCCCACCCCCCACTTACCCCCCCCCCCCCCCCGGACCCTCCCCGACCCTCCCAGGACCCTCCCCCGACCCGCCACCTCCCCCACCTGTGTCTTCCGAACAAGGGAAACCCTGCGTTCTGGGGGCCTGAGGAGCCCAGAACGGAGGGTTTCCCTTGTTCGGAAGGTGGGTGGAGGGGCTACTGGATGCCGGTGCGGGCGAAACCCTGCACGAAGTAGCGCTGGAAGACGAGGAAGAGCACGACCATCGGCGTGACGGTGAGCAGGGCGAACGCCATGGTCGCGCCGTAGTCGGAGCCGAACTGTCCCTGGAGGTAGAGCAGCCCGATGGGGAGGGTGAAGAGCTGGTTGTCCTTGAGGGCGATCAGGGGCCACGCGAAGTCGTTCCAGGTCTGGAGCAGGCTCATGAAGAACAGCACCGCGAGCAGCGGGCGGCACAGCGGCAGCACGATCTGCGCGAAGATCCGCAGCTGCCCGGCCCCGTCGATGCGAGCGGCCTCGATGAGCTCGCGCGGGATGGCGATGATGAACTGGCGCGAGAGGAAGACCCCGAAGGCCGACGCCGCGGTGGGGAGGATGACGGCCCAGTAGCTGCCGTAGATGCCCATCGTCGTGACCACCTTGAAGAGGGGCACGGTGATGACCTGCAGCGGGATCATCAGGGTCGACAGGACCACGAGGAAGAGCGCGCTCGAGCCGCGGAACCGCAGCTGCGCGAAGGCGTACCCGGCGAGCAGGCTGGTCACCACCGTGATCAGCGAGGCGACCACGGCGATGGCGAAGGAGTTGCCGAACCAGGTCGCGAGGGGATAAGAGTCGGTCACCCGACGGAAGTTCTCCAGAGTGAGGCTGCGCGGCCAGAGCCGCAGACCGCCGCCGAGGAGGTCGGCTCGCGACGAGAGGGCGACGACGACCATCCAGTAGAGCGGAAAGAGGAAGACGAGCGAGATCGCCACGGCCGCAACGGTTCTCACAACCCGTCCGGTATGGCGCCGCGCGGCCGGCGCACTGGTGCGCCGTGCGTTCGGCGAGCTGGTGCGACGTGCAGGCGGCGCACCGGTACGGGGGCTTGCTGCCCGGGTGCTCACTCGACCAGGTCCCGGGTGCGGCTCGTGCGCCAGCGCACGGCGGTGAAGGTGAGCGTCACGAGCAGGAGCACGACGCCGATGGCCGCGGCGTAGCCCTGGTCGCGCACGACGAACCCGTTGTCGTAGGCGTAGGTCACGAGCACCGAGGTCGCGTTCTGGGGACCACCCCCGGTCAGCACGAAGACGATGTCGAAGACCTGGAAGGAGTAGATGACGTTCATGACCAGCAGGAAGAACGACGACGGCCCGAGGAGCGGCACCGTGACGTGCCGGAAGCGCTGCCAGCCGGTGGCGCCGTCGAGGGTGGCGGCTTCATACAGCGTGGGGTTGATGCCCTGCAGTCCGGCGAGGTAGATCAGCATGTTGAAACCGACCCGCCACCAGAGGGTGACCAGCACGACCGAGGCGAACGCGGCGGCGCCGCCCGACTGCCACGGGATCGTGGGCAGGCCGATGGCGCCCAGCAGCTTGTCGAGGATGCCGCTGTTCTGGTCGAAGACGAGCACCCCGATGAGCGCCGTGGCGACCCCCGACACGGCCATGGGCACGATGAGGATCGACCGGAAGAGCCCGCGCGCCGGCAGCACCGAGTCGAGCAGGACGGCGACCCCCAGCCCCAGCACCATCGACAGCGGGGTCACCAGCGCTGTGAAACCCGCTGTGTTGAGCGCCGACCGCCAGAAGAGCGGGTCGCGGACCAGCCGTGCGTAGTTGTCCAGCCCGACGAAGGTGCCGGCGCCGAACCCGTTGGTGCGCTGGAAGCTGATGACCAGCGCCCCCACCAGCGGCAGCAGCACGAAGAGGCCGAGCAGCAGCATCGTCGGGGTGAGGAACGCGTAGCCAGCGAGGGTCTCGCGCACCCCGGGGCCGCCGCGGTTCCGCCGGCCCGGGGTGCGCGCCGGGGCCGGGGCCGTCGACGTGGTGATCGACGGTGTCCTCGTGGAGGTGGTCACTTCAGGGCGGCGGTGATACCCGCCGAGAGGTTCTTCACGGTCGCCTCGGTGCTCTGCCCCCCGGCGAAGGCCGCGTCGAGCTGGTCCTTCAGGACGGTGATGATCTTCGACATCGACGGTGAGGCCACCTGGCCCGAGTCCTCCGGGCGCACGCTGCCGGCCTGCTTGACGAAGACCGGCGACAGCTCGGGGCGTACGGCGAACTCGATCCCCGCCGTGGTGAGGTCGCGGCGGGTGGGGAGCAGCGACGCCCCTGCGCAGAAGGTGCGCATCGCGTCGGTCCCGGTGACGAAGTCGAGGAACGACGCCGCGAGGTCGGGCCTGGTGGTCTTGGCCGTCGCCACCAGGGCGTTGCCGCCGAAGTCGCCCGCGGAGCGAGCACCGCGTGGCGAGAACGTCGCTCCCCACTCGAAGTCGAGGGTCTTGGTCGCGTCGGGGATCGCGAACGCCCCGCTCCAGACCATCGCAGCCGTCTGGGAGTACCACGTGTCGCTGGCGTAGGTCGACGACTTGATCGTGTCGTTGGCCGGGACGAGCTTGCGGGTGAAGAAGCTCTTCGTGAACTCGACCGCCTGACGGCCGGCCTCGGAGTCGATCGCCGCACTCTTCAGGTCGGGGCTGAGGAAGCGGCCGTCGGCCTCGAAGAGCCAGCTGAGCCAACGGGTCACCCCGTTGCCCTGCCAGTTGTAGGCGAAGGGGTACTTGCTGGCCGGCAGGGTGGCTCGCAGCTTGCTCCCGACCTGGGTCAGCTCCTCCCACGTCCAGGCGTCGTCGATCGCCGTCGGCACGGAGGTGATGCCGGCCGAGGCGAGAGCCGCCTTGTTGTAGAGGATGACCGACGTGTCGGTGTGGTGGGGCACGCCATACGGCTTGCCCGCGCCCTGCACGGCGGCCCAGGCGGCCGGGGTGAAGCGGTCACTGAAGCCCGCCGGCAGGTGGGGGGTGAGGTCGAGCAGCTGCCCACGCCCGGCGTAGCTGCCGAACGTGTAGTAGGGCACGCGGAAGACGTCGGGCGGGTTGCCGGCCTGGATCTGCGCGTCGATGTTGGTGAACATCTGCTCGTAGGGCACGGCGTTGAGCGCGACCTTGGCGCCGGCGTGGGCCTTCTCGAAGCCCGCGATCGCCGACCGGAGACCGGCCAGCTCGGCGTCGGTCCCCCAGGTGGTGAAGGTGAGGGTGTCGGAGCCGGCGGCCGCCTTCGACCCGGCGGTGGAGAACCCTCCACACCCCGCGACCAGCGCTGCTGACCCGGCCCCCAGGGCGCCGAGCAGCGCCCGCCTGGTGATGTCCATGCGTGTAGTTCCCCTCGTCGCGGCAACGTGTGAGTCGTTGGCCTTCAAGCGTCGCGTGCGGTCACTGAGTGCCGCAACCCTCGTGGTGCGGCGATTCCGGCGGATGCCCGGTGGGCGGGCTCAGCGGGTGTCGGACTCAGCCGGTCGGGTTCAGGTGGTGGGGTTGAGCCGCAGGGCCCGCTCCTCCGCCCGGCGCACCTCCACCCGGCCGTCGGCGACCCGCACCTCGAAGACCGACGCGGGCCGGCTCGCCGGACCCTGCACGAGGCTGCCGTCGTCGAGCGCGAACCTCGCGCCGTGCCACGGGCAGACCACGCAACCGTCCTCGATGTCGCCCTCGTGCAGCGGGGCCCCACGGTGGGTGCACCGGTCGCCGATGGCGACGATGCCCCGGGGGCGGCGGACGAGCAGGACCGGGGTGCCCTCGACCGTCACGGCCATCGCCTTGTCAGCGCGGACGTCGGCCTCGGCGCAGGCGTCGGTCCAGTCGGTCGGGGGCTTGAGGAACGCCGTCGTGTCGACGCCGACCCCGAGGGCGAAGGACAGGTGCCCTCCCAGCCAGCCCGCTCCCCCCATCACGGCGAGCCCGGCGAGGGACAGCGAGCGTCGTACGGCGTGACTGTCGACGAGCAGCGAGCCGGCCACCAGACCGAGCCCGACCGCGTTGCCCGCCGCGTGCACGAGCCCCACGCGTCGCTCGGCGCCGTTGGTCTCGTTCCAGTCGCTCCACCCCGTCAGCACCGCCGGCAGGGCGCCCACGAGCCCGGTCGTGGTCAGCAGCCTCACGGCCTGCGGGTCGCTGCCGGCGACGTCGAGCAGGGCGGCGCTGCCGAGTGCCCCGAGCGGCACCAGCACGACGGCGGGGTGGGCCGGGTGGCCTGCGGCTGTGCCCGACAGGGCGTCCTTGACCGGCCCACGGGGGATCAGGCTGGTCAGCTTCTTGACGGCGTCGGCCGGGGCGTCGAGCGCCGAGGCGCCCTCGACGGCCGTGGTGAGGCGCTCCAGCGCCCGCGTGAGCCCGCTCAGCGCAGCCATCACCGGCCACCCTCGATCCGGCGCGAGCGCTGCTGGGTGCCAGGACCGCCGTAGGGGTAGTCGGCGGCCCCCGGGTCACTGGCCTCGTCGAGTCGCGCGGTCTCCTGCGGCGACAGGTGCAGGTCGGCGGCGCCCAGGTTGTCCTTCAGCTGCTCCAGGGTGCGGGCCCCGAGGATCACCGAGGTGACCGAGGGTCGGTCGACCAGCCAGGCCAGGGCGACCTGGGCCATCGTCACCCCGCGGGTGTCGGCGACCGAGCGCACGGCGTCGACGACGTCCCAGGTGCGCTCGACCTTGCCGCGGCGGTCGTAGGCCTCGACCCCACGCTCCGGGTCCTCCCCCAGTCGCGTTGCGCCCGTGGGGCGCTCGTCGCGCGAATACTTCCCGGTCAACCACCCACCGCCGAGCGGCGACCACGGGAGCAGCCCGAGGCCGTTGGCCAGGGCGGCGGGCACGATCTCCCACTCGATCTCGCGCACCAGCAGGTTGTACTGCGGCTGCAGGGTCACCGGCGAAGCCAGGTGCCGGTGCTCGGCGAGGTCGACGGCCCGCTGCAGCTGCCACCCGGTGAAGTTCGAGAGCCCGACGTAGCCGATCTTGCCGGCGTGCACTGCGTCGTCGAGGGCGGAGAGCGTCTCCTCCAGCGGGGTCAGCGGGTCGTAGGCGTGCACCTGGTAGAGGTCGATGTGGTCCACACCCAGCCGGGCCAGCGACGCGTCGATGGCGCGGGCGAGGTGGCGCCGCGAGAGCCCCACGTCGTTGGGCCCGTCGCCGGTCGGGAAGCGGCCCTTGCTGGCCAGGACCACCCGGTCGGTCACCGACACCGGGCGAGCAGCCAGCCACCGGCCGATGATCTGCTCGCTCTGCCCGCCCGTGTAGACGTCGGCCGTGTCGACGAGGGTGCCGCCGGCCTCGACGAAGGCGTCGAGCTGCGCGTGGGCACCGTCCTCGTCGGTCTCCTGGCCGAAGGTCATCGTGCCCAGCGTCAGGGTGGAGACGGCTGCGCCGCTCCTGCCCAGGTTGCGGTACTCCATGTGAGCTCCTCGTGCGTCGTCCGGTTGTCGCTCCTCGGGTGCAGAACGCACCGCCGCGTATGGGGCTTCGTACCCCTCCTGCCACCCGCGACACCCTCCGCACCTCGAGGTTAGTGTCGGGAGGTGCACCTTCGTCGGCCTGACTTCGACGTCGTCGTGGTCGGCGCCGGGCCCGCAGGCGCGACCGCGGCCCTGTCGGTGCTGCGCCGGGCTCCCGCGACCCGGGTGCTGCTGCTCGACCGGGACGACTTCCCCCGGGACAAGTGCTGCGGCGACGGGGTCGCCGCGCAGGCGGTCGACGTGCTGGGCCAGCTGGGCGCGGGCGACGTGGTCGACGGCTGGACGCCGGTCGAGCAGCTGCACCTCGCGACGGACCGGCGGCAGGTGCGGGGCGCGATGGCGCGTCCCGCGTGGGTGGTGCCCCGCGCGGTCCTCGACGCGCGCATCGTCGGGCACGCGGTCGCGGCCGGTGCCGTCCTGCGGCGCCACCGGGTGCGCGAGCTGCGGGTCGACCACCGCACCGACGGTGCGGTCGTGCTGGACGGCGACCTCCGCGCGAGCGTGGTCATCGGTGCTGACGGGGTGCGCTCGGTGGTGCGCGCGGCCCTGGGCTCGCCCTCCCAGGGACAGACGGCGCTCGCCATCCGCGGCTACGCCCCCACGCTGGCGGCCCACCGGGGTCGTCAGGTCATCCGCTGGGGCTCGCGGGCGCAGCCGTCGTACGCCTGGGCCTTCGACCGCGGTGACGGCCTCTCCAACGTCGGGTACGGCGAGCTCGCGGTCACCCCCGGGCTCACCCGACGGCTGCTGCTCGACGAGCTCGAGCGGCTGCTCCCCGGCGCCGCCGAGGGTGCCGGGTCGTGGCGCGCCCACCACCTCCCGCTCTCCGGGCGGGGCTGGGGACGGGTGCAGCCCGACGGCCCGGTGCTCCTGACCGGCGACGCCGCCGGTTTGGTCAATCCGCTGACGGGAGAAGGGATCTACTACGCGGTGGCCACCGGCTCGCTCGCCGGTGCGGCAGCGGTGAAGGCGCTGGCCGCCGACCGGCCAGCGTCCGCAGGGGCCCGCCACCGCGACGCCGTACGGCGACTCCTCGACCGCCACCTGCGCCACACCTGGGCGGCCAGCCGTCTGGCCCGCGTCCCCGGGGTCGTCGACGCCGGGCTCGTGGCGTCGGGTCGCGACCAGGGCGTCTTCGACGACCTCGTCGAGGTGGGGCTCGGGGACGGGCTGCTCACCCCGAGGCTGGTGGGTGGGCTGGCCCTCGGGCTGCTCTCCTAGACCTCACCCGGCGGACGCACCAACAGGCAGAAGTCCACGAGGTGCCCGGTTTCGCCGCTGTCTGGCGGGCCGGGAGAGGCTTCTGCCTGTTGGGAGGAACCACCTGCGGTCTGGTGACGGCGACGGCGCGCGGGTGGTCAGCCGCGGGTGGCGAGCACCGGGTCGAACCCGGAGGGGATCTCGTAGACCTTCCCGTCGAACCCCGCCCTGAAGAGGTGCCCAGCGGCGAAACCCCTGGCGCCGTGGCCGTAGGTCACGACCGACCCGCCGACTCCCTTGGACAGCAGGCACTTCACGCCCGGACGCTCGATGCGGAACACCTCGTTGCTGACGTCGGTCGGCACCACGGGGCGGTCGGCGGAGTCGAGGGTCAGACCGTCGGGTGCGTCGAAGGTGTGCAGACCGGTGAGGTCGAGCAGGCTCTGGGTGACTCGCGGGTCGGCCACCGAGATGCGGGTCACGCCGGGGTTGACGAAGGTGCGCGAGAAGTAGAGCCACTTGCCGTCCTGGCTCAGGGCCGCGCCGTTCGCGCTCGGGTACGAGGCCCAGTCGGGGGTCGCCACGTTGGTGGGAGAGAGCTTGCCGATCAGGCCGCCGAAGTCGTTGGTGGCGTAGACCGTGCCGTCCTTGGCGACGGCCATGCCATCGGCGGCGCTGAAGCCCGAGGCGATCTGGGTGAGCACGCCCGTCCGGACGTCGAGGGTGGAGATCGCGCCGGGCCGCAGCAGGTCGCCGAGCAGCACCCGGGCATCGGCGCCGCTGCCGACCAGCAGCGTGCCGTCGGGTCGGAAGGCCAGTGCCCCGCCCCCCGAACCCGCAGGCAGGGTGGCGATGACCACGGGGGTCGCGCCGGGCCTGGCGAAGCGCAGGACCCGGCCCCCGCCGAGATCGGTCACGTAGAGCCGTCCGTTGGCGTCGACCACGGCTCCTTCCAGCAGCAACCCGCCGGTGTCGCCGACCTGCACCGCCGGCTTGAGCACCGGGCAGGAGGTGGCGGCGACCGCCGGCACCGGGCTGAGGGCGACGATGCCGGACGCGGCGGCCAGGGCGAACGCGGCCGCGGCTCGCACGACCCGGCGGCGACTGGTCGACAGACCCGGATGACCTCCACCCCGAGACGCTCGATCTCCTCCGCCTGCTCGAGGGTCGTGCCGGTGTCGGTGACGAGCACGTCGACGGCCCCCACCTCGGCGTAGGTGAAGACCGAGACCCGCCCGAGCCTGGTGTGGTCGGCGAGGAGCACCGTACGGGCCGCAGTGCGCAGCATCGCGGCCTTGACGGCAGCCTCCGACGCGTCCGGCGTCGACAACCCGTGCTCGACCGACAGCGCATTGGTTCCCAGGAAGGCGACGTCGACGCGCACCTCCGCCAAGGTCCGCAGCGCCCAGTGATCGACTTCGGCGAGGGTCGTCGCCCGCACCCGCCCGCCCAGGGTGTGCACCGTGAGCTGGGGGTGGGCCATGAGGGCCAGGGCGATGGGGAGGGCATTGGTGACGACGGTGAGCGCGGCAGCGGGGGGCAGCTGCTCGACCAGCGCCGCTGTCGTGGAGCCGGCGTCGACGAGGATCGCCCCCTCGGAGGGCACGAGCGCCGCTGCGGCCACCGCGATCCGGCGCTTCTCCGCGCTCTGGTTCGTGCGCGCCGTGACCGCCGGCTCGTAGGACATCGTCTGCGCGGGCAGGGCCCCGCCGTGCACCCGGCGCAGCAGGCCCCGCCCCTCGAGGTGGAGCAGGTCCTTGCGCACGGTCTCGTGGGTCACGCCCAGGTCGCGGGCGACATCGAGCGCGCGCAGCTGCCCCTCGGTGCCCACCGGCGCAGGATCACCTCGTGCCGCTGGGTGGCGTGCTGCAGGTCGGCCCCGGACCGTGGCCGGGAGGGCTCGCTCGGTGGGGTCACAGTCTGACGAGCACCTTGACCTGGTCGCCGCTGGTGGAGGCGGCGAAGGCCTCGGCGGCCTGCTCGAGGGGGAAGGTGGCGGTGACCATGTCGTCGCTCCGTACGGCGCCCGAGCGCAGCAGCTCGATGCTCGCGGCGTAGTCCTGCGGCAGGTAGGTCGCGGCGCCCTGCACGCGCACCTGCTCGTCCTGGACCACGGGGAGGTCGAGCGTGACCGGCGCCGAGGGGACGCCGACGATGACGACCGTCCCGGCCTTGCGGGCCATGCCGACGGCCTGGTCGACCGTCGACTGGATCGCCACGCAGTCGAAGACCACGTCGGCGCTCTCGCCCAGCGCCGACCGCACCTGGTCGACCACGTCGGCGGCCCTCGCATCGACGACGACGTCGGCGCCGAGTCGCAGCGCGCGGTCGCGCTTGCTCTCGAGCACGTCGGACACGACGACCCGCGCGGCGCCCTGGCTGCGGACGACGGCCAGCACGAGCAGACCGATGGTGCCGGCACCGAGGATGGCGACGGCCTTGCCCTCCACCGAGCCGGCGAGGCGCACCGCGTGCACCGGCGTCGAGAGCGGCTCGATGAGGCTGGCGGTGACGTCGTCCATCTCGTCGGGGACGCGGTGGAGACGGTTTGCGGGCACGGTGAAGAGCTGCGCCATACCGCCCTGGGCGTAGCCGCAGCCGAAGAAGGCGAGGTTCTCGCAGAGGTTCTGCCGTCCGGCGAGGCACTGCTTGCAGTGCCAGCAGGGAAGGGTCGGCTCGACGGTGACGCGGTCACCTACGGCGACCTCGGAGACCCCCTCCCCCAGCTCGTCCACGACGCCGACGACCTCGTGCCCCGGTGCGTAGGGCAGCGCGATGTGCGGGTGGCGTCCGTGCTGCGCGTGGGTGTCGGAGCCGCAGACGCCCGACAGGACCGAGCGCACGAGGGCCTCTCCGGCCACCGGGCGCGGAGCCTCGACAGTGGTCAGGGTGACCTCGTGCTCGGCGGTGACGATGACGCGGGTGATGGCAGACACGTGAGGACCTTCCGGGGTCGGGGGTGAGGCGGGGTCGGGAGACGGTGCGCGAGGGGGTGGGGACGCCGGGTGTGGCGCCTCGAGCGGGACGACGCTGATGCCCTCGACGCCGTGCCGACCGGGGTGGGGGTCGACCGTGGTGGCGGCCAGGCAGGCCGAGCGGCCCCAGGCCACGGCCCGCGCCAGCCGGTCGCGGGGGCTGGGTGCCTCGACCAGCCAGCCCGCGAGCAGCGCGTCGCCGGCGCCGGCGGTGTTGACCGGCGTCAGCGGCGGGCCCCAGCCGTGCAGCACCTCACGACCGTCGGTCCACAGGGCCCCGTCGGGGCCGAGACTGACGAGCAGCTCGGCCCCGCTGCTGCGCGAGAGCTCGCGGGCGACCTCGGCCAGGACTGACACGGGCTGCGGCCCGGGCTCGAGGCGACCCTCGGGCAGGATCTCGGCGAGCTCGATCTGGTTGGGAGCCAACAGGTCTGCGCCAGCGGCGAGGGCTGCGACCAGGACCGACCCGGACGCGTCGACCGCGACGCGGGCGCCGTGCCGGTGGGCGAGGGAGACGACCTCGGCGACGGAGGAGGGCTCCATACCGGGGGGGAGGGAGCCGCACATGGCCAGCCACCGCTCGTGACCGTCGGCTGCGACGGGCTGCAGGGCCGCGGCGGTGGCCGCGAGCAGGTCGGCCTGCTCGGCAGGGGCGAGCCGGGCGCCCGGCCCGTTGAGCTTGAGCGTCTCTCCCCCGGGCCGCAGCGCGGTCGTGTTGACGCGGGTTTCCCCCTCCTGGGCCACGGTGCGGCACGCGACCCCCTCCTGCCCGAGCAGCTCACGCAGGTGCCGGCCCGTGCCGCCGGCGACCGGGAGCACGGCGCAGGTGGCGACACCGGCCCGAGCCAGCGCACGGGAGACGTTGACCCCCTTGCCGCTGGCCTCGAGGGTCGCGGTCCGGGCCCGGTGCACCTCGACGTCGCCGGTGTCGGGGGGGAAGGTGTAGGTGAGGTCGAGGCCCGGGTTCGGTGTCAGCGTGACGATCACGAGCGACCCCCAGCGGGCCCGACGACGGCGACGAGCGCGGCCACCGTGTCGGCGACAGCGGCGCGCGCGGGGCCGAGGTAGCGACGCGGGTCGGTGAGCGCCGGCTCTGCGGCGAGCCGCTCACGGACGGCAGCGGTGAAGGCGACGTTGAGGATGGTGCCGATGTTGACCTTGACGATGCCGGCCGCCACCGCGGCGGAGAGGGTGGCGTCGGGCACACCCGACGAGCCGTGCAGGACGAGGGGTACGGGGAGCCGCGCCGCCAGGGCCGCGACGAGGTCGAGGTCGAGCCCGGCGGTGCGGTCGACCATGGCGTGCGAGCTGCCCACGGCCACAGCCAGCCCGTCGACGCCGGTGGCCTCGACGAAGGCTGCGGCGTCGCCCGGGTCGGTGCGCACGCCGGGCGCGTGGGCGCCGTCCTTGCCGCCGATCTCGCCTAGCTCGGCCTCGATCCACAGACCGTGCTCGTGCGCCCAGGACGCGGCCTCGAGGGTGGCGGCGACGTTGGCGTCGTAGCCGAGTCGGGAGGCGTCCACCATCACCGAGCTCGCACCGGCACCGGCCGCCTGCCTCAGCAGGTCGGGGTCCTCGACGTGGTCGAGGTGGAGCGACAGGGAGGCATCCGACTCCTCGGCGAGCGCGCACAGCGCAGCGGCCAGCGGGCGTACCCGACCGCCGTGGTAGCGCACGGCGTTCTCGCTCAGCTGGAGGATCACCCCGGCGCCAGTGCGCTCGGCGCCCTCGGCGATGGCCTCGCCGTGCTCGAGGGTGATGACGTTGAACGCCGCGACGCCGTGGCCTGCGTCGCGGGCGCGCGTGACGAGGGAGGCGGTGGTGACGAGGGGCATGGTAGGTGCTTTCCTGGGAGACGAGTCAGTCTGTTGGGGTGCCTGCGGATTCGTAGGACACGCGGGGTGCAGTGGGCAGGTCGTCGTAGGAGGCGTAGGTGGCGTGGGCGAGACCGGCGAGCAGGGCGGCGCCGCGGGCTCCCGCCTCGCTTGCCCTCGTGCGCACGAGCGGGCCCAGCGCTGCGGCCTTGGCCGCCATGAGCGCGTTGCTGTGCGACCAGCCGCCAGCCACGACGAGACTCGCCCGGGGGCCGGTGGCGGCACTGATCTGCTCGCTCAACCGGGCGGCCTGCGCCGTGACGGCCTCGGTGGCGGCCCGCCAGCGATCGGCCGGGGCGGTGGATCCCGTTGCCACCACGTCGTGCCCGTCGTCGGAGACCGTGAGGTGGGCGGCGCCGGGGCGGGCCGCAAGGGCGTCGGCGTCGAGCCGGGGGAGGTCGTCCCGGTGCACCGCGAGGTCGGCCAGCACCTCCTGGAGCACCAGGCCCCCCTGGGTGGCGCCGAGGACGCACCAGCGGTCGCGCACGACGTGCCACCCGACGGTGACACCGGCCCCGGCCAGCCCTGCGACGGCGTCGCTGGGCAGGCCCGTGGGGATCGTGCGCACGAGCGCCTCCGCCGTGCCGCACGAGTCGAGCTCGTCACCGGCGCCGTAGGCACCGATGCCGACGACCGCCGCCTGGTGGTCGTGGCCGGCGACGGTCAGGGTCGCCCCGCGGGCGGCCGTCAGCGGGTGGTCGGGCGAGACGCTGCCCCAGGACGACCCGGCGGTCCTCAGGTCGCCGAGCATCGCCCGGGGTGCACGCGACCACTCCATCGCCTCGTCCCACGGCTGCCCCGAGGCGAGGTCGAGCCAGCCGGTGCGCGAGGCCAGCGAGAGCTCGGTGGCCGCGTCGCCTCCGAGGCGACGGACGACCCACTCCGCGATGTTGTAGCGGCGCACGGCCCGACGGGCGGGCTCGTGGTGCTCAGCCAGCCACCGGTGCTTGGTCAGGCTCCACTGGGTCCAGAGCGGCAGACCGGTGCGCGACGAGAAGCGGTCTCCGCCGATCTCCTCCTGCAGCAGCGTCAGGAGATCGGCGTCGCGCGCGTCGTGCCAGGCGATGACCGGTGCGAGGGGGCGGTCGGCGGCATCGACCAGGACTCCGGACTCGGCCATGCTGGCGACTCCGACGGCGAGCACCCTCACACCCAGCACGGCGCCGAGAGCCTCACCGAGCGCTTGCTCGGCGGCAGCGGAGATGGCGTCGGCATCGGCCTCGACCCCGTCCTCGGTCTGGTGCCAGACCGTGGGCGCCCGACCGACAGCGAGCTCCTCACCGTCGGGCGTCATCACGAGGGCCTTGGCCGACGTGGTGCCGACGTCGAGACCCACGATGACCTGCGAGTGGCCCACGCGGCGCCCTCCCTCGGACCTGCACTGATGTCGGTGGACATCGTGACATAGGGGGGCGGGTGGTCAGCGCAGCCCGCTCCGAACCCCGGGGGCCGGCTCGGTCGTCGCTCCCCCGACGGGGGCTACGAGGCCCGCGGCTCAGCCCGCCGCCAGGATCTCGCGGGGGTCGAAGGCCACCTTGATCGCGGTGATCAGCCCGTCCTCGACGTGCGTCCAGTTGGCGGTCGCCGCGGGAGGCGCCACCCGGGTGTGGAGGTCGAACCAGGTG
The DNA here is from genome assembly GCA_038230235.1 of Actinomycetales bacterium. GTDB lineage: Bacteria > Actinomycetota > Actinomycetes > Actinomycetales > Dermatophilaceae > Lapillicoccus. The sequence continues at coordinate 50,731 of JBBRNQ010000011.1, read as the reverse complement.
ACCACGTCGTGCTCGTCGGCGATCCGCACGCCCACCACGATGTCGGTGACGACCTGAGCCATGCCCATCAGACCGGCCACGCAGTCGTCGGCGTTGTCCAGGGTTGCCAGGGGGCCTGCGAAGGTGCAGCCGTCGGCCAGGATCGAGCGCAACGTCGTCGCGTCACGCGCCTTCCAGGCCTCGAAGTAGGTCGCCGACAGCTCGGCCGGGGTGCGGTGCTCGGGGGTGCTCATGTCTCCACCCTGACCCTGGACGCTTCATACGTCAAACAGATGGAAGTGATGTCAGCTATCATCGCGACGTATGGAGCTCCACCAGCTGCGCTATCTCGTCTCCGTCGTCGACGAGGGTTCCTTCACCGCGGCGGCCGACCACGAGCACGTGAGCCAGTCCGGCGTCAGCGCCCAGGTCGCCAAGCTGGAGCGTGAGCTCGGGCAGGCGCTCCTGCACCGCGGCCCGCGCTCGCTGCGGCTGACCGCTGCGGGCGAGGCCGTGCTCCCCCTCGCCCGGGCCGTCCTGGCCGGTGTCGCCCAGATCCGCGAGGTCGCCGACGACGTCTCCGGCCTGGCTGTGGGGCGGGTGCGTCTGGGCATGATCCGCGGGTGCTCGATCCCGCCCTTCCTCGACGCCGTCGCCGGTTTCGGGTGCGAGCACCCCGGAGTCGAGCTGGTGCTGAGCGAGGCCGACTCCGACGACCTCCAGCTCCAGGTCGCCGCCGGCGCCCTCGACCTGGCTCTGGTGGGCTACGCCGACAGGGTCGGCGAGGGGCTGGCCGTCCGGGTCGTGGTCGACGAGCGCTGCGCCGTCGCGGTGCCCGCCGACCACCGCCTGGCGAGCCTCCCCCGTGTGCGTCTGGGCGATCTCGTGGGCGAGACGCTGATCGCCCTCTCGCCGGGAACCGGTGCGCGATCGGCGTTCGACCGGTCGTGCGCGTCGGCGCGGGTCGACCTGCGGGTCGCCCTCTCGGCGAGCTCACCGACGACCGTTCTGGGTCTGGCCCGGCGCGGCGCCGGGGTGGCAGTGCTGAGTGCGTCCATGGGTGCGGACGACGAACTCGTCGTCCGCGACATCGACGACGCGACGACCCACGCGCGTCTGGGTCTCGTCAGCCGGGAGGGACGCCAGTCCACCGCGGCGAGTGAGCTCATGGAGCGCCTCGTGGCCGCTCTGGGCTGAGCCCGCCGAACCCGGCGCGCGCCCCCTTCTTCGCGCACCACGTCGGACCCCTCACCCAACCTGTCACGTGACAGGCATGTCGAGGAAACGTCGACGACATGCTCCCGGCCTACGGTCGTGACCTCAGCCCGGGTCGTGGGCAGGAGGAGGAGAACTACCGTGCTCGACACCGTGCTGCGTTCGCGGCACGTCGTGCTGCCGGCCGGTGAGCAGCCGGCCGCCGTCGGTCTCCGCGACGGGCGGATCGCCGTGGTGGCTCCGTACGACGCGCCGCTGGTCGCCACGACCGAGCAGGTGCTGCGCGACGACCTCGTGCTCCTGCCCGGGCTGGTCGACAGCCACGTGCACCTGCAGGACCCGGGCCGTGACTGGGAGGGCTTCGACTCCGGCACCCGCGCCGCCGCTCTCGGCGGGGTCACGACCGTGGTCGACATGCCGCTCGACTGCCTGCCGGTCACCCTCGACGGCGACGCGGTCCGGGCGAAGGTCGCCGCGGCGCGGGGGCGGGTGCACGTCGACGTCGCGCTCTGGGGCGGTGTCACGCCGCGCAACCTCGACCGCATCGACGAGCTCGTCGATGCCGGCGTGCGCGGCTTCAAGTGCTTCCTGGCCGACACCGGCATCCCGCAGTTCGCTCCTCTCGAGCCCGGGCAGCTGCCGGAAGTGGTGCGGCGCGTCGCCGCCACCGGGCTCGTCCTGCTCGTGCACGCCGAGGACGCCGCCACCCTCGCGGTCCACGCCGGCCCGCCGACGCTGTCCCAGGACACCTTCCTGCGACAGCATCCACAGTCCGTCGAGACGCGCGCGATCGCCGACGTCGTCGAGGCGGTCGCCGCGACGGGCGGGCGCGCCCACGTCGTGCACGTGTCGTCCGGTGAGGGGGTGGCCCTGATCGCGGCAGCCCGCGCCCGCGGTCTGCCTCTCACCGCCGAGACCTGCCCGCACTACCTCGTGCTCGACCCCGCGACAGCTGCCCCGGGCGACACGCTGATCAAGGTCTCACCACCGGTGCAGGCCGGTGAGACCGACCATCTGTGGGAGGGGCTGCGCTCCGGCGCGCTCGACCTCATCGTCTCCGACCACTCGCCGTGTGCGATGGCCGACAAGCGCCTCGACTCCGGCGACCTCACGGCCGCGGTCGGCGGCATCGCCTCGCTGCAGCTGTCGCTCCCCCTGGTCTGGACGGCTGCTCGAGACCATGGCCTCACGCTCGTCGACGTCGCCAGGTGGATGGCGGAGCGCCCAGCCGAGCTCGCGGGCCTCGACAGCAAGGGAGCCATCGCAGTCGGGCGCGACGCCGACCTGTGTGTCCTCGACCCGGAGGCGACCTTCGTCGTCGACCCCGGCGCCCTGGCGCACCGCCTGGGCCGCACCCCGTACGACGGTCGTCGCCTCACCGGAGTGGTGACCCAGACCTGGCTGGCCGGGTCACCGGTCGACCTCGACCACCCCCGCGGCCGGGTCCTGCTGCGCGGCCACGACGACCACCCGGAGCCACCCCTGTGAAGATCCTCGTCGTCAACCCCAACACCAGCGCGTCGATGACCGACGCCATCGCCACCATCGCCCGGCGCCACGCCTCCCCCGGCACCGACGTCATCGCGCTGCGGGCGGCCTACGGGGCAGAGGGGATCGACTGCAACGTCGAGAGCCTCATCTCGGCCGTGGCGGTGATGGACCTGCTCACGACCTACGAGGGCGACTACGACGCCGTCGTCATGGCCGGCTTCGGCGAGCACGGTCGCGAGGGGGTGCAGGAGCTGCTGCGGGTGCCCGTCGTCGACATCTGCGAGGCCGCTGCGCACGTGGCCCAGCTGCTCGGCCGCACCTACGCGGTGGTGACCACACTCGACCGCTCGGTGTCGTCGATCGAGGACCGGCTGCTGCTCGCCGGCCAGCGGGCGCGGTGCGTGTCGGTGCGCTCGACGGGGATGACGACGACCGAGACGGACCAGGACCCGGCGGCTGCCTACGCTGCGGTTGTGGAGCAGGCGCGGCTGGCCGTAGAGGTCGACCGGGCCGAGGTGATCTGCCTCGGGTGCGCCGGGATGGCGGGGCTCGACGAGGCCGTCGCCGCGGCCCTGGGGGTACCGGTCGTGGACGGCGTCGCCGCGGGCATGCGGTTGGCTCAGGCCCTGGTCGGGCTGGGCCTGGGCACGAGCAAGGTGCTGACCTACGCGCCGCCCGAGGCCAAGCTCCTGGCAGGGTGGCCCTTCTCGCGCCAGATCAGCCGACCGGCAGAGCCCGGGCGGCAGGAGCCGCGACCGTGACGACGACGCCGCCCCACACGCCGCCGCCCCCCGCGTCGTCGCCCCAGCTCGACCTCGCCGCCCGTTCCCTCGGGGGGAGCGTGGTGCACGCCGACGACGAGTCGTTCGGCGAGAAGGAGAACCTCGTCGTGGACGGCCCCGCGGTCGTCGCGCCCGGCCGCTTCGGGCACAAGGGCGAGCTCGTCGACGGCTGGGAGACCAGGCGCCGCCGAGGGTCAGCTCCGGGCTACGACCGGGCGCTCATCCGCCTCGGCGCCCCCGGGGTGGTCGGCCACGTCGACATCGACACCACCGGCTTCAGCGGGAACTACCCGACCCACGCCAGGCTGGAGGGGTGCGGACTAGAGGGCTACCCGTCGGTCGACGAGCTGCTCGCCCCCGACGTGGAGTGGCAGGTCCTGGTGCCGTGGACCGCCCTCGGAGGCGACGCGCACCACGTCGTACCGTCTCGATGCTCTGACCGAATCACTCACGTACGCCTCACGATGCGGCCCGACGGCGGTATCGCCCGACTGCGCGTGCACGGTGACGCGCTGCCCGACCCGCGCACCCTCGACGGCCTCACGGTCGACCTCGCGGCCCGCGAGCTCGGTGGGCTCGTCGTGGCCAGCAGCGACGACTTCTACAGCCAGGCCAGCGTGCTCAACCGCCCCGACCTCGCCCGCACGATGGGCGAGGGCTGGGAGACCCAGCGGCGACGTGACGACGGGCACGACTGGGCGGTCGTCCGGCTCGCGGCCGCCGCACGACCGCAGGTCGTCGAGGTCGACACGTCGTCCTTCGTGCTCAACGCCAGTGCGCAGCTCGAGCTCTGGGGCTGTCGCAGCGAGACCTCACCGGACCCGCACGACGCCCCGTGGTTCCCCGTGCTCGCCCGCACCCGTCTGCAACCCGACACCCGCCACCGGTTCCGGGTGCCGCCCGGCCCCGAGATGACCCACGTGCGCCTCGACGCCTTCCCCGACGGGGGCATCTCGCGCCTGCGCGTGCACGGCCAGGTGACCGGGCCGTCGCTCCACCGGCTCGCGGAGCGCTGGCTCAGGGCGCTCCCCGAGGGCCAGCGCCAGACGCTGCAGCGCGAGTACGACGTCACCTCGGCTGACCGCCTGCTGCCCGCCCTGCTCGGCGGCCGGACGACCTGACGCGCGGGCACGGGGCACCTGCAGGACGTCGCCTTGTTGCTCCGGACCTGCCCGATATTCGGCTCAGGAGTGCAGAAACGGGCACATCGGGGGCAACAAGGCGACGTGCCTGCACCCCGATCGGCCACCCCACCGCGCGGTTGCCCACCCACCGGGCCCACCCACCTGAGAGGCTCCTCCCATGACCGCCATCGACACCCTGCTCGGCGCCCTCACCTCCGGTGCGGTGACCGTCGTCGACCTCACCGCCCCTCTGTCGCCGACGACGCCGATCCTGCAGCTGCCCCCGCCCTTCGCGAACACCATCGCGATGTCGCTCGAGAAGGTCAGCGACTTCGACGACGACGGTCCCTTCTGGGGGTGGAACAACCTCCATACCGGTGAGCACACCGGCACCCACCTCGACGCCCCCGTGCACTGGGCGACCGGTCGCGACGGCCACTCCGTCGACACCATCCCCCCGGCCCGGCTGGTCGGGCCGGTCGTCGTCCTCGACTTCACTACCGAGGTCGCCGACGACCCCGACTTCCTGCTGGAGCCATCCCACCTCGACGCCCACGTCGCCGCGCACGGTCCGCTGCCCGAGGGCTGCTGGCTGCTGTTCCGCACCGGATGGAGCCGCTTCGGTCACGACGCGGTGGCCTTCGCCAACGCCGACGACGACGGCCCGCACACCCCGGGCGTGTCCGTCGCCGGCGCGCAGTGGCTGGCGGCCTCCCCGATCTCGGGCTTCGGGGTCGAGACCGTGGGGATCGACGCGGGGCAGGCTGGCGGGATGCAGCCGCCGTTCCCGGTGCACCACCACCTGCTGGGGGCCGACACCTACGGCCTGACCCAGCTGCAGGGTCTCGACCGCCTCCCCCTCACCGGCGCCATGCTCGTCGTGGCCCCGCTGCCGATCGTCGGAGGCACCGGCTCCCCCGCCCGCGCACTGGCGATCGTCCCGGCGTGACGCTCGACCCCATCGACGCGACAGGCCCATCCGCCACCGCCACCCCGCGCACCACCGTCGCCGACGTCGTCGCGTCGGTGCTCGCCGACCTCGGCGTCGGTCACGCCTTCGGGGTGGTCGGCAGCGGTAACTTCGCGGTCACCAACGCCCTGCGCGCGCGGGGGGTGCCCTTCGTCGCGGCCCGTCACGAGGGCGGTGCGGCGTCGATGGCCGATGGCTACGCCCGCCTCTCCGGGCGGCCGTCGGTGGTCACGCTGCACCAGGGCTGCGGCCTCACCAACGCGATGACCGGCATCACCGAGGCGGCCAAGAGCCGCACCCCCATGATCGTCCTCGCGGCCGACACCGCCGCCGCCGCGGTCGGCTCCAACTTCCGCATCGACCAGGACGCCCTCGTCACCAGCGTCGGCGCCGTCGCCGAGCGGGTGCACGGGGCGGCGTCGGCCGTCGCCGACGTCGTGCGCGCCTACCGTACGGCGGTCCACGGCCGCCGGACCGTCGTGCTCAGCCTGCCGCTCGACATCCAGGCCGCCACCGCGGAGCTCCCGGCCGCACCGGTGCGGGTCGACGACCCCGTTCCGGTCCGTCCGGGACGGCAGGCCGTGCGCGACCTCGTCGCGCTGCTCGAGGCGGCGCAGCGACCGGTCTTCGTGGTGGGCCGGGGTGGGCGGGGTGCCGGGCCCGAGATCGCCGCGCTGGCAGAGGCATCCGGGGCCCTGCTGGCGACCTCGGCCGTGGCCAACGGGCTCTTCGCCGGGCAGGACTTCGACCTCGGCATCTCGGGCGGCTTCTCCTCCCCGCTCACCGCCGAGCTCATCAGGGGCGCCGACCTCGTCGTGGGCTGGGGCTGCGCCCTCAACATGTGGACGATGCGCCATGGCTCACTCGTCGGCGCCGGCGCGAACGTGGTGCAGGTCGACGACGACCTCACCGCGATCGGGGCGCACCGTCGGGTCGACCTCGGCGTCGTGGGTGACTGCGCGAGCACCGCTCTCGATGCGCGGGCCGCCCTCGACTCACGCAACTTTCCCGACGCACCCGACGGGCACCCGGGGGGCGGTCGGCGGGGATACCGCACCATCGAGGTCGCGGCGCGGCTGGCCGAGCGCCGCTGGTGGAACGACACGCCCACCCCTGACCTCTCCGGTCCCGACGCGACCGGTGCACACCGCATCGACCCGCGCATCCTGAGCGCCACGCTCGACGCGATGCTGCCGACCGAGCGGGTCGTGGCCATCGACTCGGGCAACTTCATGGGCTACCCCAGCACCTACCTGCGGGTGCCCGACGCGCTCGGCTTCTGCTTCACGCAAGCGTTCCAGTCGATCGGGCTGGGCCTCGCCAGCGGCATCGGGGCGGCTCTGGCTCAGCCCGGCCGGCTCGTGGTCGTCGGCACCGGCGACGGCGGCTTCCTCATGGGCATCTCCGAGCTCGAGACCGCCGTACGGCTGCGCCTGCCCCTGCTCGTGGTCGTCTACGACGACGCGGCGTACGGCGCCGAGGTGCACCACTTCGGCGGCAGCGCCGACGAGCTGGCCACCGTCACCTTCCCCGACGTCGACCTCGCGTCGATCGCCCGCGGCTACGGCGCCCACGGTGTCAGGGTCCGCACCCTCGCCGACCTCGAGCCCGTGCGCGAATGGGCCCTCGACCCCCAGGGCGTGATGGTGCTCGACGCCAAGATCGCCGACGACGGCGGCGCGTGGTGGCTGGCCGAGGCGTTCCGCGGCCACTGACCAATCCGATCCCCGTCACGGATTCACCGAACGCCTGCCACGGGCGCGCGGGTATGACATCGCCAGTTCGCGGCTCCCTCCTGGCCTGTGCCGCCTCCACCCCCGCCGACCGCCTTGTTGCCCCTGACCTGCCTGTGAGTCTGTGTTCCACCCCTAGAAAGGGCACATCGGGGGCAACAAGGCGAAGGGGGGTTCAGCGCCCCTGTCGCACGGCAGGACCCACGCGGTCGATGACGTCGGCGAGCTGGTCTGCGTCGAGCTCGTAGGCGAGCTCCCCGATGTGCGCGTCGCGAGCCTGCACCGTGTGGAGCACCGGCGAGCTCGGCCCCCCGAGGTCGATGACCGTGGCTGACGCACCCCGGACGGCACGCTCGGTGCCGGGAGCTCCCGTGTCGTGGTCGATCCGGTTGACGACGCCGGGGGTGACCCACACGAGGGCCGCGCCGAGGAAGCCGGTGACCTGCTGGTGGAAGTGCCCGCACAGGATGAGACGTACGTCGGTACCCTCGATCACCTCCGCCAGGCAACTGGCCTCCTGCAGCCCGAGCGCCTTCTGGACCTCGACCTCGAGCGTCACGGGCGAGTGGTGCAGGGCGAGCGTGGTGCCGTACGGCGCCGGCTCGGTGAGCAGCTCGCGCAGCCACTGGAGCTGCGCGGAGGACAGCAATCCGTAGCCCTTGCTGGGGACCAGCGAGTCGAGGGTGACGAACCGGTGGCCGTCGATCGTGGTCGACGCCGCGATGTCCTGCGGATAGGTCGTGATCACCTGCGATGCCTGCGTCCCCAGGTGGCCATGACCCAGCTCGATGCTGAACGCGGTGCGCTCGTCGTGGTTGCCGGTGGTCCACAGCACGGGACATCCGTGCTGCTCGGCGAAGCCCCCTACCAGCTCGCGCGCACGGACGTACGCCTCGCGGCTCCCGTCGTCGGCGATGTCACCGCTGACCACGATCACGTCGACCGACGTCACGTGTCGAAGGTCGTGCAGCATGGTGCGCAGGGAGTCAGAGGCGTTGAAGCCCCAGCTGTTCGGCCCGTCGACCGCCTGCAGGTGGGTGTCAGACAGGTGGATGACTCGCACGGGGCGACGATAGTGCAACCAGCGGACTCCGTACGGCGAAGCCTGACGCGTTCCGCCACCTCCCCCCAGTCGCCTTGTTGCCGCAGTTGCGCCCGAAACGCGGCTCCCTGGCCCAGAAATGGGCGCGTTGAGGGCAACAAGGCGAATGGGGGGTCAGGGTGACGTGACGTGACGTGACGTGACGGGTCAGGGTGCGGTCGACGTGGGGGTCAGCGGGGGAAGCGGGTGGCCAGCTCGTCGGTGAGGGTGGGCCAGACGACCGGGTCGTGGCCAGGTACGAGGGGAAAGCCCTTGGCCGCCGCGATCGACTTCAGCCGCCTGATCGGCTCGATCGTCTCCTCGGGCGTCACGCCGATGTAGCCGCCGATCGCCAGCTCGTCGTCGATGTTCTCCGTGAGGTCGGCCGCGTCGAAGGCGAAGACGAAGCCGCCGCCACCGACCGACTCGTCGATCTCGACGACGAAGCTCTGGTGACCGGGTGTGTGCCCCGGCGTCGAGATCGCCGTCACCCCCGTCGCGATCTCTGCGTCGCCGTCGGCGAGCCGCCAGTCGATGCGCGGGTCGTCGAAGTCGACCCGGTGGATCGCGTGCGCCTCGACCGCGGGGTCACCCGACAACCCGAAGGCGTGCTCCCGCGCCTGCGCGTGCACCGGCACCCGCCCGGCGAAGAGCTTGAGCCCACCCGCGTGGTCGACGTGGAAGTGGCTGAGGGCAACGGCTTTCACACCGTCGAAGGGGATACCGGCCTTGTCGAGCGCCTCCTCGATCGGCTCCCCCGGCCCGGGCAGGATCGCCGTGTAGCCCGGCACGTCGTGGTAGCGCGCGTGCAGCCACGGGTCGCGGATCAGTGCGGTGTTGAAGCCGGTGTCGAGCATCAGCCACCCGGCGTCCGTGTCGAGCAGCACCGACGGCACAGGCTCGCGCATGACGACGTCGGCGCTGGCGCCGTACACGGACACCGACTTGGGCAGCTCCTCCCACCCGAGGGTGAGCAGGACGACACGTCGTACGCCGGGCATGGTTTCTCCTTCGTGACGGATGCAATGGCGAGGCGTGGAGCCTGGACGTCGACCCGGCTCCCCGTCGGCTGTCAGCCGGCTGAGAGCGCGGCGATGGACAGGGAGTTGGGCTGGGTCACCACGTGCGCCTGCTCGACGCCCTTGAGCCACTTCTGGGCGACGACGAAGTCGTCCTGGTCAACGAGGTTGAGCCAGCAGCCGGTGGCGATGGCCGCGGTCCCGGCCTCCGAGAATGTTGCTGCGTCACCGGTCTTCAGACCTGAGGCGAGCTTCGCCGACACCGTCGGGTCGGAGCAGTGCAGGTAGTTGAGCCCCGCGTCCTTGTCCCAGCTGATGTGCCCCCAGGTGTAGGGGGCCGCCGCATCGGGCCACCCCAGGGTCGCCAGCACGTCCGGCGCACCGGACACGTCGCTCACCCAGCCGAAGATCTGCGAGGTCGTGAAGCCCTGCACCTTCACGGTCAGGCCGTCGGCCGTGAGCTGGGCCCCCATGAGGTTGGCGACGAGCTGGTTGTCGGGCGACGAGGTGTCGTAGCCGACGGTGATGGACTTCTGCTCGGCGGGCAGCGAGCCGGCCAGACCCTTCAGCACGCTCGCGTCGAAGTCGACCTTCTGCGCGGCCGTGCCGGGGGTCACCATGTTGGCGGGGTAGGCCGCCTCGGCGACCTTGCCACGACCGGCGTACGCCTGGTTGAAGATCGACTGCCGGTCGATGGCCTTGAGCAGCGCCGTGCGGTTGGCGGGCACCTTGCCGAAGGGCGTGTTGGGGTTGACGTAGAGATAGTCCGACATCAAGGTCGGCAGCGAGTAGGCCGAGATCGAGTCCTTCTTGAGGTAGGACGCGACCGCCGTGGTGGGCAGGTCGTGCAGGATCGCCGACAGCTCGCCCTTGTCGAACTGCAGCTGCTGGCTGGACGAGTCGGTGATGACCGGGATCTTCACCGTCGTGAAGTAGGGCTTCGCGCCCCAGTAGCCGGGATAGGACGCGAGCTCGTACGACGAGCCGACCGCCGCCTTGGTGAGGGTGTATGGCCCCGTACCGAGGTCGTGCGTGCGCAGGTAGGTCTGGGCGTCGTCCTTCCCGGCGTTCTTGGCCAGGCCCGTGGGGCTCAGCATGCGGGGCCCGTAGGCGGAGGCGAGGAAGTCGAGGAAGACGGCGTTCGAGTCCTTGAGCACGATGGTCACTCCGAGGTCACCCTGCGTCTTCACCGAGGCGACATCGGCCACGGTGTAGGCCGGCCCCTGGTTGACCTTGGTGCGGCGGTCGAACGACGCCTTGACCGCCGCCGACGTGAAGGGCGTGCCGTCGTGGAAGGTCACCCCCGGGCGGAGCTTGAGGGTGTAGGTCTTCTTGTCGGCCGACACCGTCCAGCTCTCCGCGAGGCTCGGGACCAGCTCGGGCTTGGCCACGCCCGGCTTGTAGGCCAGCAGCCCTTCATACAGGTTGGTCGTCAGCAGCAGGCCCTGACCGGCGTAGTAGATGTCGGGGTCCGGCGGCTGGCCCGGATCCTGCAGGAAGCTCAGGTGGAGCACCTTGTCGGTCGGTGCGGCAGCGGCGGTCGTGCTGCCGGTGGACGAGCCGGACGAGCACGCGCCGAGCGCGAGGCCGACGGTGGCGAACGCGGCGAGCGGGACGAGGGCGCGCCGGCGTCGGCGCCGCGCGGGCGTGGGTGGCGTCATGGTCTAGGTCTCCTGGAGGGCTGCGGTGAGGGGGCGGACGGGTGCGGGCTGGTCTGGCTGCTCTGGCTGGTCTGGCCAACCGGTGGAGGCGGCGCGCCGTTGCGCCCCCAGCTGCTGGAACGCCGTGACGATCTCGGTCGTCGTACGGCGAGCCCCGGCCTGGAGGTACTCCATGGCGGCCAGGGAGGCATCGTGCGCAGGGCGTGAGGAGCCGGCCACGGCGTCCTCGACCACGCGGGTGTAGAAGTCGCGCTGGTGCGCGTCGGCAAAGGTGTAGTGCACGCACACGTCGGTGAGTCCGCCGATGAGCACCAGCGTGGAGGCGTGCAGCCCCCGCAGCACGATCTCGAGCTCGGTGCCGATGAAGCAGGAGTAGCGCCGCTTGACGATGTGCGGCTCGTGCGGCAGCGGCGTCAAGGTCGGCCACAGCCCGGTCGAGAGGTCTCCCTCGACGCAGTGCATGTCCTCGGCGCCGTCGGTCTCGCGCCCGATGTCGAGGCCCGAGGGACGGTGGACCTCCTGGAAGAACACGACCGGTACGTCGTTGTCGCGCGCCGCGGCGACGAGCCGCTCGGCGTTCCCCACCAGCTCGTCGTAGCCGCCCATGTGCGGGATCCCGGCCGAGCCCATGGGGACGGACGGATGGCCCTGGATGTCGACGACGATCAGGACGGGGGTGCCGACGAGCAGCTCCTGGCGGGCCATCACGCACCACCCTCGCTGGTCGCCGTGCTCCGGCTGCTCCCGCTGGTCTCGCTCGTGGCGTGGGTGTCGCGGAAGACGCGGGCGTGACCCGGCCCTGCTGCCCGGGGGTCGACGTAGTCGGGCTCGGTCAGGCCGATGCGGCGCATGGCCGTGCCCGTGATGGCCTCGAGCACGGCCCGGTGCGCGAAGAGCGCCGTGATGTTGTTGCCGACGTCGTAGGGCGGGGACACCTCGACGACGTCCATGGCGACCATGCCGACCTCGGCCGCGAGCCGGCGGATCGTGCGCAGCATCTCGACGGTGGTGAGGCCACCCGGCTCGGGCGTACCGGTGCCGGGCGCGTGCGCCGGGTCGGCCACGTCGACGTCGAGCGAGATGTAGAGGTGGTCGGCCTGGTCGAGCGCCTCGTCGAGGGCCCGCTCGAGCACCCTCTCGAAGCCGTCCTTGCGGATCTCGGCCATGAAGTGGGTGCGCATCTGGTTGTCGTCCATCCAGTCGAGCACGTGCGGCTCGGGCCAGTAGCCCCGCAGCCCCACCTGCACGAAGTTGCGTCCCGGCACGGCGCCGCTCTCGATGAGGCGGCGCATGGGGGTGCCGTGGCCGGCGAGCGCACCCTTCATGTCGGGGGCCGTGTCGGCGTGGGCGTCGAAGTGGACGATGCCGACCTTGCCGTAGCCGTACTTCTCGGCCACCGCCGTCGCGACCGGCCAGGTGATGCCGTGGTCGCCCCCGAGGATGACCGGGATGGCGCCGCCGTCGAGGATCTCGGACGTGAAGGACCGGATGCTCTCGTAGCTGGCCTCGGTGTTGCCGATGAAGACCTCGGCGTCACCGTAGTCGGCGACCTTGAGGTGCTCGAACGGGCTGACCCGCACGTCGAGGTGCACCCGCCCCTGGTAGCCGCCGAGGTAGTCGCACTCGCGGATCGCCTTGGGGCCCAGCTGGGTCCCCGTACGCCCTGTCGCCGTGCCCTCCCAGGGTGCGCCACCGATGGCGATGTCGATCTCCCCGACCCGCAGGTCCTCCGGGGTGAGGCAGACCGGCAGCTTCATGAAGGTCTGGATCCCGCTCCACGCCATCTCGGTCGGACGGTTGACGACGATAGGGCCGGGAGCGCGGGCAGGAGCCGCGGGGGGCACGGGCACATCGGACGGCACGACTGTCGGGCCGTGGGGGAACAGGGGGTCGGGCACGGGAGTCCTTATCTGCTGCAGGCGATCTCGGGTAAGGGCGGGTGAGGTCGGGGGAAGTCAGGCGTTGATCCGGGGGTCGGCGATCCCCTGGAGGATGTCGACGACGGTGTTGATGACGACGTAGCCGATGCCGAGTAGCAGCGTCACCCCCGCGATGGCGGGGAAGTCGGCGACGGGGATGGACTGCGCGGTGTACTGCCCGATGCCGGGCCACCCGAAGATCTGCTCGACGACGAGGACCCCCGCGAACATCAGCCCGACCTGCAGACCCGTCATCGACAGGCCCGGGCCGAGGGCGTTGCGGACGACGTGGTGGCGCAGGACCGCGCCCTCCGTGAGGCCCTTGGCCCGGGCGGTGCGGGCGTAGTCGCTGCGCTCCTCGATCGCGAGGCTGGTGCGCAGCACCCTCCCGATCGCGACCGCTGCGCCGAAGGAGACCGACAGGGCGGGGAGCAGCAGGTGCTGGAGGGCGTCCCAGGAGACGTCCCCCCGTCCCGCCAGCAGCCCGTCGACCGTGAGCAGACCCGTCGGCCCGGTTGGCGCGGTCTCGATGCTGCTGCGGCCGCTCGCCGGCAGCCAGCCGAGCTGCTTGTAGAAGACGAGGATGGCGCCGATGCTCAGGAGGAACGTCGGGGCGCTCGCGGTAGCGAGCAGCAGGCCGCGCACGATGCGGGCGCCCGGCCAGCGCAGGCTCGTGCTGACGGCGAAGAGCACCCCGAGCACGACGGCGAAGATCACGGCGTAGAGCGCGAGCTCGGCCGTGGCCGGGAAGAACGCCCGGAGGTCGTCGGCCACCGGGCGCCTCGTGCGGTAGCTGGTGCCGAGGTCACCGTGGAGGAGCCCCAGCAGGTAGTGCCCGAGCTGGGTGAGCAGGGGGTCGTCGAGCCCCAGCGCCGTTCGCTGCTGGGCGACCGCTGCTGCCGAGGAGTTGGCGCCCAGCATCGCGCGCACGGGGTCGAGCGGTGAGACCTGGGCGAGGAAGAAGACGAGGGAGGCGAGCACGACGATGATCACCAGGGCGCTCGCCAGCCGCTTCGCGATCAGCCTGACGATCGGCGCGGTGAGCACCTGCGCGGCGGGCACGCTCATCGCTTGTCCAGAAGGGTGCGCATACCGTCTCCTCCGACGTTTCCGGCCAGGGACAGGATCATCACCGCGATGGCGGGCATCACCGGGATCCACCACTGCTGCAACAGGTACGACAGGTTGCGGGCCGTGTCGGCCCCCAGCTCGGGGGCGGGTGCGGGGGCCCCGAGCCCCAGGAAGGACAGCCCCGCCAGGGTGAGGACGAGGCCGCCGACGTCGAGGCTCGCGGCCACGACAGCGGCCGGCACCGCGCCGGGCAGCAGGTGCCGCAACGCGATCCGCAGGGATCCTGTGCCCGCCAGCCGGGCCGCCTCGATGTGCGGCCGGGCACGGAGGGTGCGGATCTCGCCCCGCACGATGCGCGCGTAGAACGGCCACCAGACGATGGCGACCGCGAAGAGGGTGTTGCGCAGTCCCGGTCCGAGGGCGGCCACGACCGTGATCGCGAGCACCGGTGCCGGAAGGGCGAGGAAGAGGTCGGTGATGCGCATGAGCACGTTGTCGACCCACCCGCCGGCGGCGCCGGCGACCACGCCGATCGTGCCCCCGATCACGAGCCCCGAGGCGATGACGGCCAGCGCACCGAACCAGCTGTAGGTGATGCCGACGAGCACCCGGCTGAGGATGTCGCGGCCGATCGAGTCGGTGCCCAACAGGTAGCCCTCGGTGAGCGGGGGGGCCAAGGGCTGCGTCACGGGCAGGATCGGGTCGTACGGCGCCAGCCGGCTCGCCGTCAGCGCGACGAGGGTCACGAGCACCAGCACCCCCACACCGGTCCACGCGCCCGCGCGGCTCCAGTCGCGGCGGCGGCGACCGAACCGGGCCAGGTCGAGCGATCGGGCCGCGGCGAGGGGTGTGGCGTTCGGGTCGACGGTGGTCGACATCAGTCCTCCCTGACGTTGATGCAGGCGACGAGGTGTTGGTCGGCCGTCGGCTCTCCACCGGGGACCTTCGCCAGCCGGGGGTCGAGCTCAGGGTCCGAGCAGGTGTCCGTCGCCATCGGGCAGCGCGGGTGGAAGGCGCACCCCGGTGGCGGGTCGAGCGGGCTGGCCGGCTCACCGATGACCTCGGGGAGCTCGACGCCGAGGTCGGGGACGGCGGAGACCAGCGCCTTGGTGTAGGGGTGACGCGGCTCGTGGGTGATCTCGTCGGCGGTGCCGATCTCGACGATGCGCCCGAGGTACATGACCGCGATCCGGTCGGCGACGATGCGGGCCACCGACAGGTCGTGGGTCACGAAGACCACGGCCATGTCGAGCTCGCGGCGCAGCGCACCGATCTGGTTGATGACCGAGGCGGCGAGGGAGACGTCGAGGGCGCTGGTCGGCTCGTCGCACAGCAGCACCTCAGGGGGCACGATCGTCGCCCGGGCCAGGCCGACCCGCTGGCGCTGCCCACCGGAGAGCTGCGACCCGCGAGCCTGGGCGACCTCCGGCGGGAGCCCGACGTGGCGCAGGGCCGCCAGCACCCGCGCCTCACGCTCGCGCCGGGGGACCTTCGCCGTCCGCAACCGCTCACCGACGAGCTCGCCCACCGTGAGCCACGGCGTCATCGCGGCACCCGAGTCCTGGAAGACCATCTGGGCACCGGCGGAGGACCCGAGCTCCACCGAGCCGGAGTCGACCGGCTCCAGACCGGCGATGAGCCGCAGCAGGGTCGACTTGCCCGAACCGCTCTCGCCCACGACCGCCACCGCCTCGCCCCGGGCCACGGTGAGGCTCACTCCACGCAGGGCCTGCAGGCTGCGCCGACGACCCAGCCCGCTGCCGGTCGAGTAGGTGCGTACGGCGTTCACGACGCGCACCGCGGGGTGGGAGACCCCGGGTGCGAGCGCTTCATCCGACTCGGGCGCAGCGAGGGGCCTCCCTACGGTCGCGACTCTCTCGTCGGGAGCGACGGTCTTGTCGCTATCGGCGCGGTCGACGCGCTCGACGCGGTCCACAGGCGGGAGAGGGGCACCGGCCCAGGCACGGACCGCGGCCAGGTCGCGGACGCACGCACTCAGGTGCCCCTCCGCGACCGGCTCGGGAGCCGGCGGGGTGACCAGGCAGTCGGGAGCCGCCAGCTCGCAGCGCGGGGCGAAGGCGCACCCCGGCTCGGGGCGCACCGGGCTCGGGACCTCCCCCGGCAGCGCCAGCAGCCGGGTGTGCCGGTCGGAGCGCAGCGACAGGCGCGACCGCATGAGGGCGACGCCGTACGGGTGGGCGCCGTGCCGCAGCACCTCGTCGGCGGGCCCGATCTCGGCCAGCCGACCGGCGTAGAGGACGGCCACCCGGTCGACGACCTGGGCGGCGACGCCGAGGTCGTGCGTGACGACGATGAAGGCGCAGCCGATCTCGTCGCGCAGGCGGCGGACGAGCCCCAGCACCTGCGACTGCACGGTGACGTCGAGGGCGGTGGTGGGCTCGTCGGCGATGACCAGCGACGGGGTGCCGGCGACGGCCATGGCGATCATCACCCGTTGGCGCAGGCCACCCGAGAGCTCGTGGGGGAAGGCGCGCATGCGCCCGCGGGGGTCGGGGATGCCGACGGCGGTGAGCAGCCGGAAGGCCTCGTCGCCCGACCCCGCGGCCTCGGCCACCTGGCGCCCGACGCGCATGGTCGGGTTGAGCGACGTCATTGGGTCCTGGAAGACCGCGCCGAGATGCACCCGCCGCACCTCGCGGCGAGCGCCCTCGCCGGCGGTGAGCATGTCGGTACCGTGCACGACCGCCCGCCCCGACGTGCGCGGGGCGCCACCCATCAGACCCAGGAGCGACAGCCCGAGCACGCTCTTGCCCGAGCCCGACTCGCCGACCAGCCCGAGGATCTCACCGGGACCGACGTCGAGGCTGACCCCGCGCAGGGCCTGGACGTCCTGTCCCGAGCGGCGGAAGGTGACGTGGAGGTCCTCGACCCGGGCCACCGGTGCGGGCGCCACGGGTGCCGCCTCCGGGGTGGCCAGGAGCTGGTCGTTGGTCATGTCGGCTGCCTCTCGGGCTGGTGCTCCGGCAGCTCCGGGCGGCCCTGGAGCGCTCCCGTTTGCCCGCTCTCCTGGCGCTCGAGGTGGCCCAGGTAGGCGCGCCAGCCGCCGTGCTCGGTGATGTCGAGGCCCTGGGCGGCGATCCCGGCGTCGCAGAGGAACCCCGTGGGTCGCGTGCCGTCGGCCAGCTCGACCGGCCCGAGCGACAGCCCCGGCACGACGGTGGCGAGGAAGGACCCCACGTGGGCAGGCGGCAGCAGCCACAGCTCGGCCGTCACCGGCGCACCGCCGACCTGCGCGGGCACCAGGCCCGGGCGGCGTGGGCTGCCGCCGAGGTCGACGAGCCGGTATGACGCCGCGGTGCGGCACTCGCCGACCAGCCTGGCCCCCCGGGAGGTCAGCATGTGGTTGAGCGGGAGCCCCGACAGGTGGGCGCCCACGACGACCAGCGGCAGCTGAGCGGGCGCCGCCGGGGTGCCGGCAGGGAGCCGGACCGCTGACGGCAGTTCGTCGGTGACCATGGCAGCCACCTGCATGGCCACGTGGTCGTGGAAGGCGGGGGCGATCAGCGACACCCCCACCTGCGCTCCGTCTTCCGCTTCCCAGGAAGGCACTGCCACGGCACAGAGGTTGAGCAGGTTGCACCCGTTGGTGAAGCGGCCGAGCCGCGCGTTGACCCCGATCGGGTCAGCCGCCACCTCGGCGATGGTGGGCTGCTCACCGACCGTGGGGAGCAGGAGGACGTCGAGGTCGGCGAAGAGGGCAGCGGTCGCCAGCCGCAGCCGGTCGAGCCGCTCGACGTCGGCCACGTAGTCGTGGGCCAGGACTCCGGCCGCCTGGGCGACGATGACCCGCACGGTGGGGTCCATCGAGTCGGGGTGCGCCGCCGCCCAGGACCCGTAGGCCGCATAGCGCTGGGCCACGAAGGAACCGCCGTAGAGGAGCCTCCCCGCGTCGATGACCGGGATGGCGTCGACGACGACCAGCCGGGCTCCGGCGGCCTCGAGCCGGTGCGCGGCCTCGGAGAGGGCAGCCTTCACGCTCGGGTCGAGCGTGGCCAGCAGAGCCTCGTCGGGCACGCCCACCCGAGGGGCCGGCGGAGCGGCCAGCGGTGCGTCGGTGGGCCACGACCGGCTCGTGGGGTCGCGCGGGTCGACCCCGGTCATGACGGCCAGCGCCTCGCTGGCGGTGACCACGTCGCGGGCGAAGACGCTGACGACGTCGAGCTCGCGACAGGCCGGCACGACCCCGAGGGTGGGCACGAGCCCACGGGTCGGCTTCAGCCCGACGACCCCCTGGTGCGACGCCGGTACGCGACCGGAGCCGGCCGTGTCGGTGCCCAGGGCGAGGTCGACGAGGCCGAGGGCGACGGCGACCGCGGAGCCGCTGCTCGAGCCGCCGGAGACGTAGGCCGGGCGTCGGGAGTCGCGCACGGCGCCGTACGGGCTGCGGGTGCCGACGAGGCCGGTGGCGAACTGGTCGAGGTTGGTCTTGCCGAGCACGACGGCACCCGCTGCACGCAGGCGGGCGACCACCGGCGCGTCCACGGCCGGGGAGAAGGCGAAGTCGGGGCACCCCGCCGTCGTCGGCAGGCCCGCGACGTCGATGTTGTCCTTGACGGCAAGGAGCCGACCCGCGAGCGGGAGGTCCTCACCGGCGGCGACGCGGGCGTCGAGCGCGACCGCCTCCCGCTCGAGATCGTCGAGCGGGCGCAACGAGATCCAGACCTCGGGGCGGTCGACGTGCACGATCCGCTCGTAGGCGGCCCGCACCGCGGCCAGCGCGGTCGTGCCGCTCGCTGTGCCGCTCGCTGCGCCGCCCGTGCCGCTCGTCGTGCCGCTCGCCGTGCCGCTCGCGGTCGCGCTCGTCGTCGCAGTCGTCGTGTCGATCATCGTCCCGCTCCCCTCTCGGAGTCCGACGTCGGTACCGTCACCGCGTCGATCGCCGCGGGCGAGGCCGGGGCGAGCACGACGAGCGGGGACCCCGGCCCCACCTGGCTGCCGGGCGCGACCAGCACCTGAGCGACGACGCCGTCGACCGGTGCCGACACCACCGACTCGAGCTTCATCGCCTCGAGGGCGAGCAGTGGCGCACCCGCGGTGACGACGTCACCCGGCTGCACGTCGAGGCGCCAGACGCTGGCCAGGAACGGCGCCTCGACCAGGGAGCCACCGTCGGGCACGACGACCTCCTCAGTGGGCGGGGGGGCCTCGGGCTCGGGCCGCGGGTCGAACTCGCCCGCCGCGGCCCAGGCCTCGCGCTCGGCCCCGAAGGCCGCCTGCTGGCGGGTGCGGAAGTCGGCGATCGAGTCGGCGTTGTCGTGCAGGAACCGCTGGTGCTCGGCGATGGAGAACTCGCCGTCCTCGATGCGCAGGTCGAGGCGGCCGGCGCCGAGGTCGGCGCGCAGGTCGAGCAGCTCGTCGGCCTCGACGGGGTACCACTGGATCCGGTCGAAGCAGCGCAGCAGGGCGGGGTGACCGGGCTCGAAGGGCCCGGACTGGCGGAAGGGGCTCCATACCTGCACGGTGCGGCCGACGAACTGGTAGCCGCCGGGGCCCTCCATACCGTAGATGCAGAGGTAGGCGCCGCCGATGCCAACGGCGTTCTCCGGGGTCCAGGTGCGGGCGGGGTTGTACTTCGTCGTGATCAGGCGGTGCCGCGGGTCGAGCGGCGTGGCGACGGGCGCACCGAGGTAGACGTCGCCGAGCCCCAGCACGAGGTACGACGCGTCGAAGACGGTGCGGTAGACGTCGTCGACGTGGTCGAGGCCGTTGACGCGGCGGATGAACTCGATGTTCCACGGGCACCAGGGCGCGTCGTCGCGCACCCCGGCCATGTAGCGGGCGATGGCCTCGCGGGTCGCGGGGTCGTCCCACGACAGGGGCAGGTGCACGACCCGGCTCGGCACGCGCAGGTCGGCGGTGGGCGGCAGGCCGGCCTCCGTCTCGCGCACGGCACCGAGGAGCCGGTGCACGGGGAGCACGTCGGGGTCGACGTGCAGCTGCAGCGACCGGATGCCGGGGGTCACGTCGAGCACACCGTCCAGACCCTGCGCCGCGAGGCTGTCGGCGAGGGCGTGCACCCGCATGCGCAGACCGAGGTCCAGCGTCATGGGGCCGTACTCGACGAGCAGGTTGTCGTCGCCACTACGGCGGTAGGTCACCGCCGGGCGGTCCGCACCGGGCTCGGTGCGGCCGAGCACCCCGTCGTCGGCGACGGCTTGCGCGAGTGCCCGGGACGTCGGCACGAACGGCCCCGCCGGGGCGAGCAGCGCCCGCAACGCCGGAGTGTCGTTCTCCTGCAACGGGTTGAAGCGCACGGTGTCGCCGGGGCGCAGCTGGCCCAGCTTCCACCGCTCGCCCGTCACGACCGTGGCGGGGCAGACGAACCCACCGAGGCTCGGCCCGTCGGGACCGAGCAGGATGGGCACGTCGCCGGTGTAGTCGACCGCGCCGACGGAGTAGGGCGTGTCGTGGATGTTGGAGGGATGCAGTCCCGCGTCGCCGCCGTCCTCGCGGGCCCAGCGTGGGGCCGGTCCGACCAGCCGCACGCCGGTGCGCGCGGAGTTGAAGTGCACGCCCCAGTCGGTCGCGTAGAACGTCGCGATGTCGTCGGGGGTGAAGAACTCCGGGGCTGCGTGCGGTCCGGGGGTCACCCCGATGGCCCAGTCGGCGCGCAGGTCGGGCCGGTCTGCGGGGGCGACCGGCGCTGCCGGGCCGAGCGCGTCGGTCGGGCCGGGGTGCAGCACATCGCCCACCGACAGGGCGCGCCCACCATGGCCGCCGAAGCCACCGAGGGTGAACGTGGAGCGGCTGCCGAGGTAGTCGGGCACGTCGAGCCCCCCGGCGACGAGCACGTAGCTGCGCAGGCCCGGTCCGGCGCACACCCCGACGTCGAGGACGACCCCGGCCGGCACGGCGACCGGCTCCCACATCGGCACGGCGGCGCCGTCGACCGTGACCGTGACGGGTGCGCCGGTGACGCAGACGACGGTCTGGGTACGCACCCGCAGGGCCGGACCGTCTGCGGTGCACTCGAGGCCCGCCGCCCCCTCGGGGTTGCCGAGGGCGAGGTTGCCCAGCCGCAGCGAGCGGTCGTCCATCGGGCCCGACGGGGGCACGCCGATCGCCCACCCACCGAGGCGGCCGGGCCAGTCCTGCACCGTCGTGAGGGTGCCCGCCCGCTCGACCTCGATCCGCGGCTCGTGGTCGTCGATGCCGGCGAGGGTGCCGGTCGTGTGCCGGGCGGAGCGCACGGCCGGGTCGGAGGTGGCGGCCCGCAGCAGCGCGAGGTTGGTCTCGATGCCGTCCACCCGCGTCGCGGTAAGGGCCCGGTGGAGGGCGTCGAGCGCGGCGTCCCGGGTGGCCCCGGTGGCGACCACCTTGGCCAGCATGGGGTCGTACGACGTGCCGACCCGGGTGCCGGTCTCGACCCAGGTGTCGACGCGCACGTCGGGCGGGAAGGACACCCGGGTGAGCAGACCGGCGCTGGGGCGGTGACCGTGGTGGGGGTCCTCGGCGTAGATCCGGGCCTCGACCGCGTGGCGGGACGCCCCGGCGGCCCCGGCCGCGGACAGCGTCGCGTCGACTGCCTCGTGCTCGCCGAGCGCGAGCCGCAGCATGCACTCGACGAGGTCGACGCCGTAGACCTCCTCGGTGACGGGGTGCTCCACCTGCAGGCGCGTGTTGACCTCGAGGAACGACGCCTCCTCACGGGCGGCGTCGTAGACGAACTCCACCGTGCCCGCGCTGCGGTAGCCGACCGACGCGCACAGGTCTGACGCCGCCCGCCACAGCCGGTCGCGCACCCCCCCGGGGAGCGCGGGCGCCGGGCACTCCTCGATGACCTTCTGGTTGCGGCGCTGCAGGCTGCAGTCGCGGTCGCCGATCACGTGCACCCGACCCGCTCCGTCACCGAAGACCTGCACCTCGACGTGGCGCGCGGCGCTGACGAAGCGCTCGAGGAAGACCTCGCCGCTGCCGAAGCCGGCGGTCGCGACCCGTCGCACCCGGGCGTAGGCGTCCGCGAGGTCGGCGGGGGAGCCGCAGACCTCCATACCGATGCCGCCGCCACCGCCGGTGGCCTTGAGCATCACCGGGTAGCCGACGAGATCGGCTGCGGCCAGTGCGGCGTCGACGTCGGGCAGCAGGTCGCTGCCGTCGATCATGGGGACGCCCGCCGCCCGCGCCAGGTCGCGGGCGGTGTGCTTCGCACCGAAGAGCTCGAGCTGCCTCGGTGTGGGTCCGACGAAGCTGAGACCGGCGGCCTCGACCGCCGACGCGAACGGCGCACTCTCGGAGAGGAACCCGTAGCCGGGGTGGATGGCCCCCGCGCCCGACTCGACCGCCGCCGCGATGACGGCGTCAGCCCTCAGGTAGCTGTCACGGGCCGGGGCCGGGCCGATGGGGAGGGCGACGTCGGCCATCCGCACGTGAGGGGACGACCGGTCCACGTCACTGAAGACGGCGACGGTGCGCAGGCCCAGGGCCTGCGCCGAGCGCAGCACCCGGCACGCGATCTCGCCGCGGTTGGCGACCAGCAGCGTGTCGAAGGTCGGCGGGGCAGCGACAGCGGGGGTGGCCAGCGTCAGGTCGGTCACGGGCCGGTCACGACCAGCCGCACGGGGGTGGGGTTGAATCCGTTGCAGGGGTTGTTGACCTGGGGGCAGTTCGAGACGAGCACGAGGGTGTCCATCTCGGCCCGCAGTGACAGCCGCCGGCCGGGGGCCGAGAGGCCGTCGACGATCCCCAGGGTGCCGTCCGTCTCGACGGGCACGTTCATGTACCAGTTGACGTTGCTGACGAGATCACGCTTCCCGAGCCCCCAGCGGGCGCCCGCCGCGAGGAAGTTGTCGACGCAGGCGTGCTGGTGCACGGTGTGATGGCCGTAGCGCAGCGAGTTCGACTCCTTGCTGCACGCACCGCCGAGGGTGTCGTGCCGCCCGACCTCGTCGGCGACCACGGTGAGCAGGGGCCGGGACTCGTTCGTGCACAGCACACTTCCCGTGCTCAGGAAGATGTTTCCCTGGCGCACCATCGTGTCCGGTGCGCTGTAGCGCTCCGACGTGTCGTTTGCGTTGTAGGCGAGGAAGTCAACCGCCTGGTTGCCCTCGAGGTCGACGATCGTGAGGACCGCTCCGGCCGGCACGACGCGCGACCAGGCTGCTCGCGCGGGCACGACCTCGTCGAGAGCGACGTCGCCTGCGAGCAGGTGGTCGATCTCCACCCCTGCCGGGCTGCTCATCGCGCCTGCTCCGGCGTGCGGGCGTCCAGCCCGAGCAGGGCTGCCACGGCTGCGGTGTTGAGGAAGGCGCGCTCCCCCTCGGGGGTGGCGCTCCAGAGCCTGTCGTCCGGCCCGGTGGGCTCACCGCGCCAGACCAGCACCTCGAGCGGCGCCGTGCGGTAGGACGGACTCGGGTCCAGCGGGTGGGGCACGTTGGCCACCAGCAGGAGCAGGGGTAGCTCGGCCCGCAGGGTGACGCTGCGGTCGGCCCCGGCCGACCCGGTGAAGACGAGGTCGCCGTCGCCCTCGACGTGCACCCCCTGGAAGAAGGACAGGCTGGGAGGCAGGTCGCGGGCGGAGAGGCCCTCCTTGGCCGCGGCGAGCAGCAGCAGCTCGCGGCCTGCGGGCGAGGCGCCCTGCGGCGAGCCGTCGCCGTACTTCGCGACGTTGCCGGCCAGGGTCGACGTACCGCAGAAGGCGTCGTGCGCCCCGGACGAGTCGTCCACCACGGAGGCCAGCACCCGGCCCTGGTCGGAGAGCAGCAGGGTGCCGGGGCCGAGGTAGGCCTGCCACGCGACCTTGGTGGTGTCGGCGACGTTGAGACGCTCCCAGGGTGAGCCCGCCCGGAGCAGCACGAGATGGGCGCAGGCCGCACCGTCGACGTCACGCAGACGCACCGTCGTGCCCCGCTCCACCCGCAGGTGGGTGTAGCCCCCGCCAGCCACCGTCTCCGCCCACAGCAGGTCGCGCGCGTCGACGCCCTCCGGCGGTGTCGCCCAGGACGACGCGGGCAGCACCGGCATGGTGGTGACGACCTGCCCGGCCTGAGAGCGGGCGTGGTCGCGTGCGCCGTGGGTCGAGGCGGTCGTCGAGCTGTCCGTTGACACCGATCCTCCTCCGTCGTCGTCCGGTGGGCCGGTGTGAGCTACCTGTCGGGCGGCAGGCGCAACTACCTGTCGCCCGACAGACGTTAGGCGCGACGCGGCCTGCGCAGGGGTCCTGCGGGTAACCGTCGTGTTTCCGATTGTTTCGTCGCCGGGGGGTCCGGCTGGCCCGGTGAGGTGGGGGCGCGGGCGTCCTCCGGTGTGGCACGATCACCCGGTGAGCAGGTCGGTGGGTGCCGTGGCGACGAAGCGGGTCGGGAGACCGGGCGAGGGCGAGAGCAGTCGCCAGGAGATCCTCGACGCCGCCGCGGAGCTGTTCAGCGAGAACGGGTACGCCGCCACCTCGACGAGGGCGATCGCCCTCGCCGTCGGCATCAAGCAGGCG
The DNA here is from genome assembly GCA_038230235.1 of Actinomycetales bacterium. Taxonomy (GTDB): domain Bacteria; phylum Actinomycetota; class Actinomycetes; order Actinomycetales; family Dermatophilaceae; genus Lapillicoccus. The sequence goes on along the minus strand of JBBRNQ010000011.1, from coordinate 26,239 downwards.
TCCCTCTACTACCACTTCCCGAGCAAGGACAGCCTATTGGCCGAGCTGCTCACCGGCACCGTCCTGCCCTCGATCGAGGCGGCCCGGGCGCTCGGTCGGGTCGAGGGGAGCTCGGCGGCCCGGCTGCTCGCACTGCTGCGCTTCGACACCACCGTGCTGTGCTCAGGCCGGTGGAACCTCGGCTCGCTCTACCTGCTCCCCGAGGTGCGCCAGCCGCTCTTCGCCTCGTTCCGTGAGGACCGCCTACGACTCAAACGCTGCTACGGCAGGCTGATTCGTGCCAGTCGCCTCGAGGGCGACCTGTCCTACGACCACGACCGACTGGCCACCGACCTGCTGTTCACCCTCGGCGAGGGAGTCATCCTCATCCGCAGCGACCGGCCTGCCGGCGCCGACCTCGGCGACCTCGTCGCGACGTTGCCCGGTGCCGGCCTGCGGATGCTCGGCCTGCCCGCGAGGCGGCTCCCGGTGGTGGCTCGCGAGGCCACCCGCCTGCTCGCCCGGGCAGAGCTGGCCGGGGCGCCGTCGTGAGGGTGCTGCGCGTCGTCGACCTCTCGGCGCCCCTCGACGAGGCGACCGTCACCTACCCGGGTGACCCCGCTCCCCGCTTCGCTGTGCACAGCACCATCGAGCGCGACGGGTTCAACCTGCTGTCCGTGCAGATGGGCTCGCAGAGCGGCACCCACGTCGACGCGCCCTACCACTTCGAGGAGAGCGCCGCGCGGATCGACGAGGTGCCGCTCGAGCGGTTCATCGGCCGCGGGGTGGTGGTCGACGCCTCCCGGCTCGGCGCCCGTGGGGCCATCACCTGGGACCACGTGGCGCCCGTGGCCGGGCGCCTCGGTCCCGATGCGGTCGTGCTGCTGCACACCGGGTGGAGCCGCTACGCCGGCTCCCCCGAGTACTTCGACCACCCCTACCTCGACGCCGACGCCTGTCAGCGGATGCTCGACCTCGGGGTGCGCACCTTCCTCATCGACGCGATCAACATCGACGAGACCCCGGACGACACGCACCCGGGCGTCGGGTTCCCCGTCCACCACCTCATCGCCGCGGTCACCGGCGTGATCGGCGAGAACCTGCGCCATCTCGACGCCGTGACGTTCGACGACCCGTGGGTGATGGTCTTCCCCCTGGCGTTCCAGGGCGCCGACGGCGCCCCGGTGCGGGCCGTCGCCGTCGAGTTCGGCGGCTGACGACGACCTCGAGGCCAGGCGGTGGAGTCAGGCTCGATCCTGCCCCCAGCCGAAACGGCTCTCCGCGACGAAGTCGACCAGGTTCGACCGGAGCCGTTCCTGCCAGTCGGCCATCGTCTGGCCGAGGACGCCTGCCTGGACGACCTCGTCGACGAAGACCTCGCCTTGAGCCGTCAGGACGAGGTAGACCGACTCACCGTCGATTCGTGCGTCCAACGCGTCCAGCTCATCGTCCCGGAACACCGCTTCGACCGCCGGCATCACCACCGAGCGGAGCGTCTCGACGAGATCAACCATGCGCAGAGGCTACGTCCAGCCAGTCCTCGTCGTCCGATCTCGGCGGATGCGCAACGGAGGTGGACGCCCGACCGGCACGTGTCGAGCGCTTCGCGCCCGCGCCCACGCCTATCGGGTGACACCTGAGCACGCCAGGACCTGGGATCGGCAACCCCACCAAGTTGGGTGATCTCTCGCTCACGTGGGCCCCGGATCACCCCGTTGGCGTTTTACCCCGGAAGCCTCGCGAGGCTGCGGGGTGGAACGTCGCTGCTCGGAGCGCGAGATCACCCCGCTCGGGAAGCGCGGCCGGCGGCCCCGCGAACGGCCCGGATCATTCCTACCCCGCCGCCCGACGCCGCCCCTCGGTGAAGAACTCCACCATCGCGTGCACGTCGTCGAAGCTGTCGACGGCACGAGCCGCGCCGAAGGTCGCGTTCCAGAAGCCACCCGCGGGCACGGTCCACGGGGCGACGTACGCGTAGGGGGTGGGGTAGCCGGCGTCACCGGGTGACACCCCATAGTTCACCCCGTCGAGCGTGATGCCGACGTCGAAGTGCTCGGGCCACAGGATCGGCGGCTCCTGCGGCGCGAAGAGGCGCAGCGCCTCGTCCCCGCGCCGCCAGCCCTCGGCGAGGAGGGCCAGCGCGGCCTCGTCGACCACCACCTCGTCGTCGGGGTCGATGCCGGTCACGTCGGCGTAGAGGTCGCGGGGTGCGCCGACATCGACCCCCGCCGCCTCGGCCAGCCCTCGGTAGGTGCCGGCCAGCGGGGTGCTTCCCCCCTCGAAGCGCAGTGTCGCGCCGTCGACCCGCACGTCGAGCGGCTCGCCCCGGAAGCCACCGGGGGTCACGACGAGCGCAATCTCGCCGCAGCGACGGTGCTGAGGCCCCGCGATGACCAGCTCAGCCACCCCGTGCAGCGTACGGCGCGTCGCCTCGAGCGTGCTGTGGTCGATCGCCGGTCCTGGGCCCGTCATGGGTCACTCCTTCGTCGGTCGGACGGTGCTTGTAACGGTCGGCCTCGTCGGCGAGACCACCTGTCGACTCCGTCCCTCGACAGTCTGGGAGCGTTACGTGTCCGGCACCACCAGTTCTTCACCCACTCCGTCCGGCCCGTCCACCCCGCCCGGCCCGTCTCACTCGGCCGACGTCCCTGACGCGCCCGCGACCATCACCCTGGCCCGGATGCGCGACCTGACCGAGGACGCACCCTGGGGGGTCGAGGCGGGAGGTCTCGACCTCGTGCTCGTACGGCGCGACGGCGAGGTCCACGTCTTCGAGGGCCGTTGCCCGCACCGCGGCGCCCTGCTGGCCGACGGCCGCGTCGAGGGCGCCAACCTCGTCTGCGGGGTCCACGGCTGGGACTACCGCCTCGACACCGGCGTCTCCGCGTACGACCCCGCACAGAGCATCCACAAGTTCACGTCTCGCGTGGTCGACGGCGACGTCGTCGTCGACGCGACCCAGCTGGCGGTCTACGGGACGTCGCGCGCCCGGGTGACCTCGGCGTCGACGTACGACCGGCTCTTCGACGACCCGCACCAGGACACCCCGGAGGAGCCCTTCGTCAGCGAGATCCACGCGCTGGCCCGCCACGGGCTGACCGGCGAGCACGGCCCGGTGGCCGCGATGGGGGTGCCGCGCGCCGAGCTCCCCACGTGGGACGACCTGCAGGTGCTGACCGCCCAGCTGCACCGCTTCCCGCTGCTCGACGAGGAGCCGGTCGACACCTGCGTCACCATCGGCCCCGCGGCCGCACGGCCCCTGCGGCTCGATATCCCGGTCTTCGTCTCGGACATGAGCTTCGGTGCCCTGTCGCAGGAGGCGAAGACCGCGCTGGCCCGGGGGGCCGAGGGTGCGGGTACGGCGATCTGCTCCGGCGAGGGCGGCATGCTCGCCGAGGAGAAGGCCGAGTCGTCGCGCTACCTCTACGAGCTGGCGTCGGGCCGGTTCGGCTGGGACGAGGCCGTCCTCGACCAGGTGCAGGCCATTCACCTCAAGCTGGGGCAGGGCGCCAAGACCGGCACGGGTGGCCACCTGCCCGGCCCCAAGGTGGTCGGCCGCATCGCCCTGACCCGGGGCCTGCCCGAAGGCACGCCGGCGGTCTCCCCTGCCCGCTTCACCGACTGGACGACCCTGCTCGACGCCCGCGAGCTGGTCGACCACCTGCGCGAGCGGTCGGGTGGCATCCCCGTGGGTGTCAAGCTGTCGGCCCAGCACGTCGAGGCCGACCTCGACGCCGCCCTCGAGCTGGGAGTCGACTACGTCATCCTCGACGGCCGGGGCGGGGGCACGGGAGCCGCGCCGACCATCTTCCGCGACACCATCAGCGTGCCGACGATGGCGGCGCTCGCCCGGGCCCGGCGCCACCTCGACAGCGCCCGCGCGACGCACGTGACCCTCGTCGCGACCGGGGGCCTGCGCCGCCCCCACGACATCGTCAAGGCGCTCGCGCTCGGCGCGGACGCCGTGGCCGTGTCGAACATCGCCCTGCAGGCCATCGGGTGCGTCGGGATGCGCGCCTGCCACACCGACAACTGCCCCGTCGGCATCGCCACCCAGAAGCCGCACCTGCGGGCCCGGCTGCCCGTCGACCGGGCCGCCGAGCAGCTGACCCGCTACCTCGGCGCGCTGACCCAGCTGATGGTGGTGCTCGCCCGCGCGTGCGGCCACGACTCGCTGAGCGGCTTCACCCCGCACGACCTCACCAGCTGGAAGCGCGAGGTCGCCGACCTCGTCGGGGTCTCCTACGCCGGGGTCTCAAGATGAGCACGGAGGCGACCAATCGGCCCACTACAGAGGGCCGCTGGCACCGGCTGGACGCCGTGCCCGACGAGGGCCGCGTGCAGACCGCCACCGTCGACGGCCGCAGCCTCGCCCTCACCCGGTGCGGGGGCCACGTCGGTGCGCTCGCGAACCACTGCCCGCACCAGGGCGGCCCACTCGGGGAGGGGTCGATCGAGGGCGGGCTGCTGCGCTGCCCGTGGCACGGTTACGACTACGACCCGTTGACCGGGAAACCACCTTCCGGCTTCTCCGACGCACCCGTCGCGTTCGCCGTCGACGAGCGCGACGACGGCGTCTACGTCTGCCTGCCCGAGACGCCCGCCCTGCGCCGTACGGTCTCCGACGTCCTGGTCGAGACCCTGGTGGCCTGGGGAGTGGACACCGTCTTCGGCATGGTGGGGCACTCCAACCTTGGCTTCGCCGACGCGCTGCGCCGTGCGGAGGAGCGAGGAGACCTGCGCTACATCGGGATCCGGCACGAGGGCGCCGCCGCGTTCGCGGCCTCCGCCTACGGCAAGCTGACCGGCCGCCCCGCCGTCTGCGTGGCGATCGCCGGGCCCGGGTCCACCAACCTCCTCACCGGCCTCTACGACGCCAGGCTGGATGGAGCGCCAGTGGTGGCGGTGAGTGGTCAGGTGCCGTCGTCAGTGCTCGGGAGGGGCGCGTTCCAGGACGTCGACCTCTCGGCGGTGTTCCGTGACGTGGCCCTCTCCATCGTGACCCTGCACAGCGGCTCACCGCACGCCGAGCTGGCGGGCACGGCGGTCAAGCGGGCGGTCGACGGCCGGGGCGTCGCGCACCTCGTGCTGCCGGACGAGGTGCAGGACATCCCCTCCGACGCGGTGGCGGGCCGACCCGACGGGCGCCGGGCCGGGCACGGGTCCCGTCCCGATCCCCGAACCGTCGCGGAGGCGGCCGCCCTCCTGCACAACGCCCGGCGCCCGGTCGTCATCGTCGGCGAGGGGGCTCGCCGGGCGGCGCCGCAGGTCCTGGCGCTGGCCGAGCGGCTGGGGGCCCCGGTGCTGACCACCTTCCAGGCCAAGGGTCTCGTGCCCGACACGCACCCACTGGGAGGTGGGGTGCTGGGACGGTCCGGCACCCCGGTCGCGTCGTGGCTGATGAACGAGTCCGACCTGCTGCTGGTCGTCGGCGCGTCGTTCTCCAACCACACCGGCATCGCGCCGTACAAGGCGATCATCCAGGTGGACGACACCCCCGGCGCCATCGGCCGCTTCGACGCGGTCGCGGTCGGGGTCCTCGGCGACGCGGCCACGAGCGTGGCTGCCCTCGATGCCGCCACAGCAGACGACGCGCAGGCCCAGGACCAGCGGGCCGACGTCGCCGCACGATGGGAGATCTGGCGGGCCGAGAAGTCGCGGCGGGCGCACGACGACCACGGACGGGGCGTGCCCAGCGCGGCCGTCTTCGCCTCGCTGACCGAGCACTGTCCCGCCGACGCCGTGATCGCCGTCGACGTCGGCAACCACGCCTACTCGTTCGGACGCTACTTCGAGAGCGCGGGGCAGCCCGTGCTCATGTCGGGCTACCTCGGCTCGATCGGCTTCGGCTTCCCCGCCGCAATGGGAGCCTGGGCCGCCGACCCGAGCAGGCCCGTCGTCGCGGTCACGGGTGACGGCGGGTTCGGGCAGTACCTCGCGGAGCTCACGACCGCCGTGAAGTACGGCATGCCGATCAGGCACGTGCTGCTCGACAACGCGGCTCTCGGCAAGATCAGCAAGGAGCAGCTCGCGGCGGGTCACCCCGTCTGGCAGACCTCCCTGGTCAACCCCGACTTCGCGCGGTACGCCGAGCTCTGCGGCGCCACCGGCCTCTCCGTACGGAGTCGCGCCGAGCTCGACGAGGGCATGCGGCGGCTCTTCGCGACCGACGGCCCGGCCCTGCTGCACGTGCACTCCGACGCCGAGCTCGTGTGAGCCCGGGTGCACGGTCTGCCGACGGGAGAGGGGCCGGCTCCGGCTAGCCGGAGGTCCGGTCGGCGGCCCAGCGTCTGAAGACCTCGAGCAGCCCTTCGCGCGGGCCCGCGTCGAGCTGCTCGACGTCGTCCGTCCTCAGCCGGCCGGTCAGCGTGATCGTGGCCCGGAGCTGGTCGAGCACGGTCGCGCACCCGTCGCACTCGGCCAGGTGCTCTTCGAGGCGCACCCTGTCACCGGCCGCGAGAGCCCCGTCGAGGTAGTCGGTGATCAGGTCGACGACCTGGTTGCACGGCGGGTCGTCAATCAGTCGGAGATCACGCATCCTGGGCAACTCCCCGCGGACCCACCAGGTGCCGGTCGAGCGAGACCCTGACCTTCGCCCGGGCCCGGTGCAGGAGCACCCGCTGGTTGCCCTCGGAGATGCCCAGGGCCTGCGCGACCTCGGGCCCGCTCCACCCTTCGACGTCCCTCAGCGAGATGACCGTGCGCTGGGTCGAGGGCAACGCGGCGACGGCCTCGCTGACCAGGCGGTAGGTCTCCTGGGCCGACGCCCACGTGAAGGGGTCCTCATCCCACGGCGTCGGCGGCGTCGTCCAGTGCCCGGGGCACTCCCCGCCGATCCCCTGGAAGCGGCCGGGAGCGAAACCCGACGACGCTCCGTCGCCCGGGGGCGCCAGGGCCGTGGGCACCGTGCGGCTCTCTCTCACCGCGAGCGACCGGGCGACGTTGAGCAGGATCGAGACGACCCAGGTGCGCAGCGACGAGCGCCCCTCGAACCGGTCGAGGCCGTGGAGTACGGCGACCCAGGTCTCCTGGAGCACGTCGCCGACGGCGTCGTCGGAGCGCACGTAGCGGCGCGCCATACGCCGCATCATCGGCTGGAAGCGCTCGACCATCTCGGTGAACGCTTCCTCGTCACCACACCGGATCGCCGCGACGAGCAGGCTGTCGGGGCTCCGGGCGAGGTCCATCACGCGGATCATTGTGGTGCCCGCGGCAGGTGGGGCGCGAGGCCCTGGAGCCGTCCGGGCGGTTACGGGCTGCTTGCGGTGTCGCGGCGGGCCGGGGGTGTCGCGCGCGAGGTCCCTCCCCCTTCACGTCGATCCTCACCGCGATCTACACCGCGATCGCGCAGGAGGGTCAGGGCGACCGCCGGGAAGATCATCACCGACAGCACCCCGGCGCAGACGAAGGCCGCCGCGGTGACCTCGCTCATGGCCCCGGTGGACACCCCGATCTGGGTGGCCGCCACGACGAAGGGCAGCGAGGTCGCCTGCAGCAGACCTGCCGCCAGCGTGGCGCGCCCGCCGAGCCGACCCTCTCGGGACGGTCGCCTGAACAACAGCGCCGGGAGTCCGCGCACCAGAAGCAGCGCCACCAGGAGGATGGGGACCCGGAGCAGGCTCTGGGGGTCGGCGAAGAGCCCCCGCAGGTCGAGGCGGATGCCGCTGCTGACGAAGAAGACGGGCACGAGGAAGCCGTGACCGAGGGCCTCGAGCTTGGTGCGGAAGTGGGGGTGCGAGACCGAGTCCCGGTCGACCGTCGACACGATCGCCCCCGCGACGAAGGCCCCGAGGATCGTCTCGATCCCGAGTCGCGAGGCCAGGGCGACGAACGCCACGAGGAGCAGTACGGCGGCCCGCACCCTGATCTGGGCCGTCGTGTCCTGCAGCCGGGCGAGCACGTCCCCCAGCCGCATCGACCGCCCGGCCCGGCCGACGGCGACCGCCACCGCGACCGCGAGCACGACGAGGGCTGACAGCAGCGCGACCGTCACGCCCCGGCCGCCGGTCGCCGAGTAGAGCAGCGACAGGGCGATGACCGCGGCGAAGTCGGCGACCGAGGCCGCCGCGACGGTGAGCCGACCGACCGGCGAGCCCTCGGCCCCCGCGTCCTTGAGGACCGCGACGACCAGCCCGAGCGAGGTGGCCGACAGGGCCACGGCGACCAGCAGGCCGTCTCGCACCCACCCCGCCGACTGCAGCCCGAGCCCGACGCCCAGACCGAGCACGATCGTCACGGCGTATCCCGCCACTGCCGTCCTCGCGGTGGCCCCCCGGAGGCTGCGCAGGTCGATCTCGATCCCGGCGAGGAACAGCAGGAAGCCCAGGCCCAGGATCGACAGGACCGCGACGACCTGGTCGACGTGCACCCACCCCAGCACGCTCGGCCCGAGCACCACCCCGGCCAGGATCTCGACCACCACCGACGGCAGCCGCAGCCGTGGGGCCAGACCCAGCAGGAGCGGCACGGTGAAGGCGACGGCGCAGACGATGAGGAGGTTGTCGAAGCGAAGTCCGTCCATCATGGTCGTCGTCCCGCCGCCGGTGCAGGCCGTTGGTCGGCTGCGTTCACTGACGTGGTCCATCGGCGCGGCGCCACCGTTACACGTCAGGCACCAGGTGGAGACGGCTCCGCCACTCACCCAGTGATGGCGGCACTGCCGGCGCACCGGTCGAGACGGACTGGGTCGCCGTACACGCCTCGGGTCGCGGTCTCACCGGCAGCACCTCCGACCTTGGGCGGGGTTGACTCAGAGTCGCTGAGGTCGACTCGGGCCGGGCGCGGGGGTTGACTCAGAGTCGCTGAGGTCGACCCGTGCCGGGGGCGGGGGTTGACTCAGAGTCGCTGAGGTCGACTGCTGTTATAACGTCAGCCAAGCGCACCGACTCAGAGTCAACCTCACACCAGACCTCAGCCAAGCGCACCGACTCGGAGTCAACCCCACGCAGGGTCGGGCGAGCCTGGAGACTCCAGGTCGAAAGGGGTCGAAACCCGTTCGTATGGAGCGAGCCTTGGCCACTCGGTCCACTCGGTCCACTCGTCACGACCCGAGCGTCGCGCCGAGCCACCACCCGAGACCGGCGGCCGCCAGTGCTGCCGCCGTCGTCCCGAGGGCGTTGACCACGGCCAGCCCGCTGTGCCGCCGCATCGCCAGCCGCAGCGTCTCGACCGTCGCGGTGCTGAAGGTCGTGTACCCCCCGCAGAAGCCCGTCCCCGCGACGGCCGCCAGCTCGGCGCCGAGCACCCGGGCGGCGACCAGACCGGTCAGCAGCCCCAGCACCAGCGACCCGCTGACGTTGATGATGACGGTCGCCCACGGCAGCGCACCCAGCCGACCTCTGGGCCCACGACGGGTCAGGCGCCTCGTGACGAGGTCGTCAACCAGGAAACGAGTCGCCGCACCGACCCCTCCCCCGAGCCCGATGAGCAGGGCCAGCACCATCAGCGGCCCTCGCTGTCACTGACGGAGCCGCTGCCGCCGTCACCCCGGTCGGTGTCCGGGTCGACCGGCTCCCGACCTTGCGCCACGAGGCGCCGCCCCGCTGCGAGCCATACCCCGACGGCCGCCGCACCGAGCCCGGCAAGGAGGGTGAGCACGACGTACGACAGGGCGAGGAAGCCCGCCCCGCCGGACAGCAGCCGGTCGGTCTCGACGGCGTACGTGCTGTAGGTGGTGTAGCCCCCGAGGACACCGGTGCCGACGAAGAGCCTGACCCGCCGGCCGACGCGCGACTCCGGACCCCGCTGGGCGAGGGTCTCGAGCAGCGCCCCCAGCGCGAACGCACCGGTGACGTTGGCCGTCAGGGTCCCCCAGGGCCACCCGTCGCCGGCGGGCAGGAGCGACTCGACGCCGTAGCGCCCGAGGGTGCCGAGGACGCCACCCGCGAGCACGAGGAGGACCCCGGTGCCGAGGTGATGGCGGCGGCTCAGCAGGGGCCCGGACACCGACGTGACTTTAGTCGGTCACCCGAGACTGGCGAGGCAGGGCGTGACAACATCGAGTGACCCCGGACGACCTGGGGCGTCCCGCCCCAGCCGACCCGGAGGTCTCGTGGCCGACGACACCGAGCTCTACGACCGCGTCGCCGACGCTGCCGCGGTCACGGTGATCACGCACTACTCGTCGTCCTTCGGGCTGGCCTGCCGCCTGCTGCGCCAGCCGACGCGGCAGCGGGTGCACAACGTCTACGCCCTGGTCCGGGTGGCCGACGAGATCGTCGACGGACCCCTTGGCGTGAACGACCCGGCCCGGGCCGGGGTGCTGCTCGACCGCCTCGAGCAGGAGACCGGCGAGGCGATGAGTGACGGCTACAGCAGCAACCTCGTCGTCCACGCCTTCGCCTCGACCGCCCGCTCCTGCGGCATCGGCCCCGACCTCGTCACCCCGTTCTTCGCCTCGATGCGGGCCGACCTCAGCGTGCACGACCACGACGCCCTCAGCTTCGAGCGCTACGTCTACGGCTCGGCCGAGGTGGTGGGCCTGATGTGCCTGCGCATCTTCGTGGCCGACACCCCCGGTGCGTACGACGACCTGGCGCCAGGGGCGCGGCGGCTCGGGGCCGCCTTCCAGAAGGTCAACTTCCTGCGCGACCTCGCCGACGATGTCGACGCTCGTGGTCGCGCCTACTTCCCCGGGGTCGACCCCGACCACCTCACCGAGGCCGACAAGCACCGCATCCTCGACGACATCGACGCCGACCTCGCCGCCGCCGCCGTAGCCGCCGGCCAGCTCCCCCCCGACAGCCGTCGCGCTGTCGTGGCCGCCCAGGCCCTCTTCACCGAGCTGGCCGCCCGGCTGCGGGCCACGCCCACGGCCGCCATCCGCGCGACCCGCGTCCGCGTGCCCGGGCCGGCCAAGGCGCGCATCGCCCTGACGGTGATCGCCCGCGACCTCCGCGGCCCTCGAAGGACACCGACCCCCACGACAGCCCCAGTCACCACCCCAGCCCCAGTCACCACCCCAGCCCCAGTCACCACCCCAGCCCCAGTCACCACCTCAGCCCCAGTCACCATCCCAGCCCCGAGGAAGCAGTCATGAGCAGCGGACGTGCCGTCGTCATCGGCGGTGGGGTCGCCGGTCTGGCCTCCTCGATCCTCCTCGCCCGTGAGGGCTACGACGTCGAGGTGCTGGAGAAGAACGACGCCCTGGGCGGCCGCGCCGGCACCTGGAGCCATGGGGGTTTCCGCTTCGACACCGGCCCGTCGTGGTACCTCATGCCGCAGGTGTTCGAGCACTTCTACGAGCTGGTCGGCACGAGCGCCGCCGAGCAGCTCGACCTGGTGCGCCTCGACCCCGCTTACCGGGTCTTCTACGAGGACACGACCGAGCCGGTCGACGTGCGCTCCGACCGGGCCGACGCGATCGCGCTCTTCGAGGAGCTCGAGCCCGGCGCCGGGGCCCGTCTCGACGCCTACCTCACCAGCGCGAAGGAGGTCTACGACCTCGCGGTCCGCCGGTTCCTTTACACGACCTACCAGTCGTTGCTGCCCCTGCTGCGGCCCGACGTGCTGCGCAACGCCGCCCGCCTGGTCAGCCTGCTGGTGCGGCCGCTCGACCGCCACATCGCGCGGTCCTTCCACGACAACCGGCTGGCGCAGGTGCTGGGCTACCCCGCAGTCTTCCTCGGCACCTCACCCGACCGTGCGCCGAGCATGTACCACCTGATGAGCCACCTCGACCTCGACGACGGCGTGCTCTACCCCCGGGGCGGCCTGACCGAGGTCGTCGAGTCGCTGACCCGCCTCGCCGAGGCGGAAGGTGTGCACCTCCGCACCGGCACGACGGTGACCGAGATCGTCACGGAGCCCGTCGCGGCCTCACCGACCACACCGTCGTGGCGCCGACCGTGGACTCTCGCCGGAGACCGCCGTACGGCGCGAGTCAGCTCGGTGCGGGTGCGCACCACCACCGACGCGACCGACGCGACCGACCCCACCGACCCCACCGACCCCACCGTGACCGAGCAGACCGTCGAGGCCGACGTCGTCGTCGGCGCCGCCGACCTGCACCACATCGAGACCCGGCTGCTGCCGTCGGCGCTGCGCACCTACCCCGAGAAGTGGTGGCGCCGTAGGGACTCCGGCCCCGGCGCCGTCCTCGTGCTCCTCGGGGTGAGCGGTTCACTGCCCGCGCTCGAGCACCACTCGCTGTTCTTCACCAGCGACTGGGCGGCCAACTTCGACGCGGTGCTGGGGTCGCCGTCACGGGTGCCCGACCCGGCGTCGCTCTACGTCTGCCGCCCGTCGGCCACCGACACCACCGTCGCCCCCTCGGGCACCGAGAACCTCTTCGTCCTCGTGCCGGTGCCGGCCGACCCCCGGTTGGGGTCCGGCGGGGTGGACGGCGGAGGCGACCCGCGGATCGAGGCCGTCGCCGACGCCGCCATCGCGCAGATCGCTTCCTGGGCAAACATTCCCGACCTCGCCGAACGGATCGTCGTGCGCCGCACCATCGGCCCGGGCGACTTCGTCACCGACGTCAACGCCTGGTCCGGCGGCGCCCTCGGCCTCGGCCACACGGCCCGGCAGAGCGCGTTCCTGCGCGGACGCAACGTCTCGCGCAGGGTCGCCGGTCTCTACTACGCGGGGCACAGCACGCTGCCGGGTATCGGCCTGCCGATGTGCCTGATCAGCGCCGAGATCCTGCTCAAGGCGATCCGGGGCGACACCTCCACCGGTCCGCTCGCCACCCCCCTCCCCCGCACCCGCAGCCGCTCTGACGCCCACGCCCGAACCACCCCGGACCAGCCTGACCAGGCGGTGCACGCATGACCACCCAGACGCGGCCGAGCCCGCGCAAGCCCACCGACATCGGGGTCGACGGCCCCACCCCGCGCGACATGATGCGGTCCTTCACGACCGTGCGCGCCGACCCGCTCGCCTTCCTCGCCTCGACGCAGGAGCAGTACGGCGACCTCGCCGCCTACCCGGTGCCGGGGCCGCCGGTGCTCCTGCTCAACGACCCCGCCGACGTCCGCCAGGTGCTCCAGACCGGGGCGCGGCACTGGGGCAAGGAAACGATCCAGTACGCCGCGCTGGGTCGTGTCACCGGCCCGGGCCTGCTCGCCTCGAGCGACCCCAGCTGGATCGAGCACCGGCGGGTCGCCGCCCCGGCCTTCCACCACCGTCGCCTCGACGACGCCACCCGACAGGTGCAGGCGGCCGCCCGCACCGCCACCGCGACGTGGTCGACCCTCCCCCCGGAGGGGAGGGTCGTCGACCTGGCGCAGGTCTCCATGCGGATCGCGCTCGACGTCGTCGGGCGCACCCTCTTCTCCGCCGACCTCTCGGACCGGGCCCACGACCTGCTCGACGCCACGAGCAAGGCGGCCAAGCTGATCGTCGCCCTCGGCCGCTCCATCGTCCCCGTGCCCGCGTGGCTGCCGACGCCGATGAACCTGCGGCTGCGGGCGACCGGACGCAAGCTCGACGCCCTGAGCCACGACCTCATCGACTGCCGCCGCCTGCAGGGGTCGAACGGGTCACAGGGATCGCCTGCATCGCAGGGGTCGCACGGCAACGACCTGCTCGGGCTGCTGCTCGACGGCGGCCTGAGCGACAAGGAGATCCGCGACGAGCTCGTCACCATGGTGGTGGCCGGCCATGAGACCGTCGCCGCCGCCCTGTCGTGGACCTTCATGCTCCTCGCCGAGGACCAGACGGCCCAGGACCGGCTCCGGGCCGAGGTGCGGGCGCGCGGCACCGCGACGTCCCTGGTCGGGGGGGCCGACGACCTGCCGTGGACCCGAGCCGTGGTCGACGAGTCGCTGCGCCTCTACCCCCCGGCCTGGGTGGTCTCGCGCCGCTCCTCCGCCCCCGACGTCATCGGTGGCCTCCCGGTGCCCAGCGACACGACCGTGATCATCAGCCCGTGGCTGCTGCACCGACGCGAGGAGTCGTGGCCGCAGGCCGACCGCTTCCGCCCCGAGCGCTTCGCACAGGGAGCAAGCACCCGGGCCCGGTCCGACTACCTGCCCTTCGGGCTCGGCCCGCGACTGTGCATCGGGCGCGAGTTCGCGCTCGGCGAGATGACGGTCGTGCTCAGCGAGCTGCTCGCCGACTACCGCGTCACCACGACCCCCGGCTGGTCGCGACCCGCGGCCGAGACCCTGGTCGCCGTGCACCCGCACGGGGGAATGCGGCTGCGGGTCGCACCCGTGGCACCCGACCCGTCGACCCCGGAGGCCCCGCCGCCCGCTCCACCCACATGAACGCGCTGCTCCTGCTGGTCGTCCTCCTCCTCGCCGGGCTCGCCGCCCACCTGCTGGTGGTGGACGCCCGGACCGTGCCCCGGCGGGCGCGGGGGGCAGCGGGAGACGTCGAGCAGGACGCCGTACGACGCCTCGCCGGGACCGTCTCCGTCGTCGTCCCGGCCCGCAACGAGGCATCAACCCTCCCAACGCTCCTCGCGTCCCTGCAGGCCCTGTGGACTGCCCCGCGGGAGGTCGTCGTCGTCGACGACGGCTCCGACGACGGCACCGCCGAGCTGGCGCGGGCGGCTGGGGTCACGGTGCTCGCAGCGGGCGGTCCCGCCCCCGGCTGGACCGGGAAGGCGTGGGCCTGCCACCGCGGCGCGTCGGTCGCCACCGGGTCGACCCTGCTCTTCCTCGACGCCGACACGGTGCTCGCGCCCGATGCCCTCGACGGCCTGCTCGCCCTGCTCACCGAGCACGGTGGTCTCGTCTCGGTGCAGCCGCGGCACCACGTCGTGCGCGCATACGAGCAGCTGTCGGCCTACTTCAACGTCGTCGGGGTGCTGGCCAGCGGCTCCTTCTCGCGCTGGCGGCCCGACCCGCCGATGGCCTACGGCCCGGTGATGCTCACCTCGGTGGCCGACTACGAGCGGGCCGGCGGTCATTCGGTGGTGCAGGCCGAGATCCTCGACGATGCCTCTCTCGCAGCGGCTTACGGCCGCGCGGGGTCGAGCGTGCGCTGCTTCCTGGGCGGCGGCGCCATACGCATGCGCATGTATCCCGGCGGTCCCCGGCAGCTCGTCGAGGGCTGGAGCAAGAACATCGCTACCGGGGCCGGCACGGCCAACCGGTGGTCGGCCCTCGGGGCGGGGGCCTGGGTGGCCAGCCACTGGGCCGTCACCGTCGGAGCCGCCCTTCTTGTGCTGTCGCCCCTCACCGGCGCCGGCTCGCCGACGGCAGGAGCCCTCACCCCGTACGGTGTCGCGTGGCTCGCCGTCGCCCTGCAGCTGCGGTCGCTGCTCCTGCGGGTGGGGACCTTCCGGTGGTGGACCTGGGCCCTCTTCCCCGTGCCGTTGCTCGCCTTCACCCTGATCTTCGCCCGTTCCGCCCTGCTCACCACCGTGCACCGCGAGGTGACGTGGCGCGGTCGGCGGATCGCCGTCCCGCCGCCCGGGAGGAGCGGGCCCTGACCGGTGCTGCTGCCCGGGTCGCGGCGGTGACGTCAGCGGTGGACGCTGTGCCCTGGGGTGCTCTCCACCCGGCCGCCGGCGCCCCGCCTACCGGTGGGGCGAGGCACCCCGTGCCGACGACCGCGCCCGCACGCCCTCGTCCGAGCAGAACCCCGAGCCATCCCTCTTGAGGCAGAGCAGCCCGAGCAGCCGGCCCTGCTGGTCGACAACCGCTCGCCGTCGCTGCTGCGTCGCGCGCATCGCGGCGCGCACCGTCGCGAGGTCATCCTCCGCCCGAGCCGTGCGACCGGAGAGCCGCGCCACCGCGAGGGCAGGGTCGGGGCCGGCGGCCAGCCCCCGCAGGTCCGCCCGGTCGAGGGTGCCGAGCAGGCGACCGTCGTCGACGAGAAGCACCAGGTGACGGTGGGGGTTCTCCAGCGCGACCCACGCCTGCCCGACCGTCGTCTGGGGCGGGTGCGTCACCGGTGTCGTCACCATGGCGTCGAGGACCGTGGGGGTCACGAGCGCGAGACCGTTCATCCCCCCATTCTGGGGTCCGTCGGCGCGCGACGCTCGGCCGAGGGCGTCAGGGACTGGGCCTGCGTGTTCGTCGTACGGTTTCCATCCAGGAGCGCGAAGGGGCCGCCAGTCTCAACCAAGGAATCCAGAGGTCTAGACATCTAGATTCCTAGCGAGCATCATCAACTGATGAAGCAACAGTTCAACGTCAACCTGGACCCCGAGCTGATCCGCCGGATCAAGCACCACTCCATTGACGCCCAGCTGTCGCTCTCGGACCTGACGACCCAGGTCCTCACCGAGTACCTGGAAAGGACCATGACCATGACCCCACATCTCGACCTCACGCTCCAGCCGATGGTTCACGTCGAGGACATGGCCGCGACCGTCGACTTCTTCGCGGCCCTGGGAGGCACCGTCGTGCAGGGAAGTCGCGACGGTGACTGGGTGCAGATCAGCATCGGAGGGGCCCAGGTAGGGCTCCTCGCTCATCCTGCCAACCCAGAGCAGGGAGAGGGCGACGTCGAGCTCAACTTCGAGGCCCGAACACCGTTGGCGGACGTCGAGCACGCCGCCCGAGCCGCCGGCCTGACCGTCGCGTCGCCCACCTCCGACGAGGGCTTCGGCCGACAGCTGCAGGTGCGCACCCCCGACGGGATGCTGGTCAAGATCAACGAGATCGACCGTGGCCTGATCTCCTGACTCGTACCGGTCGGCAGAATGTCGCGGGTCGGAGCGTCGGCCGCCTCAGGCTTGCGGTGGGCCGACCCTCTCAGGCGGTGGTGAACCTGCTGATGCCGTGACGAAGGTCAGTCGTCATGCGGGCGAGGTCTTCCACCACGGCCTGGGTCTGTGACAGCGCGTGGGTGGTCGCGCTCGCAGCGGAGGAGACGCCGGCGATGTTGGCGGTGATCTCGGTGGAACCGGTGGACGCCTCGGCGACGTTGCGTGACATCTCGTTGGTCGTGGCGGTCTGCTCCTCCACCGCGGAGGCGATGGTGAGCTGGTGGTCGTTGATGGCGGTGATGATCGCCGCGATCTCACCGATCGCCGCGACTGCCCCGGTCGTGTCGGCCTGGATCGCCTCCACCCGTGACGCAATGTCCTCGGTCGCGCGCGCGGTCTCCCGCGCGAGCTCCTTGACCTCGTTGGCGACGACGGCAAAGCCCTTGCCCGCCTCGCCGGCACGGGCGGCCTCGATGGTGGCGTTGAGCGCCAGCAGGTTGGTCTGCTGGGCGATCGCCGTGATCACCTTCACCACCGCGCCGATCTCCTGGCTCGAGGTGCCGAGCTTGGCCACCGTCTGGTTGGTGGAGCTGACCATGCTCACGGCGTCGGCAGCCACCCTGGCCGCCTCATTGGCCGAGTGGGCGATCTCCCGGATCGCGCCGGTCATCTCGTCGGCGCCCGCGGCCACGGTCTGCACGTTGCGCGAGACCTCGCCTGCGGCACTCGCGACCACGTCAGCCTGCATCGAGGTCGCCTCGGCACCGGCGGTCATCTGCTGCGCCGAGGCGGAGAGCTTCCCGGAGGCCGCAGACACTGACCCCGCCGAGTCCGCGACCGACACGATGATGTCGTTGACCGCGTTCATCGACCGGTTCAGCGCCTTCTCCAGGTCGCCGATGTTGCCGGTCGAGGTCTCGGGCAGTCGTCGGGTCAGGTCGCCGCCCGCGAAGTCCTGCACCATGGCGATGCACGCCGTCAGGGGTCGGACCAGGCTGCGGATGATCACGAACGAGAGCCCGAGCAGGAGAATGAGACCGCCCACGATGACGAGGAGCACGTTGGTCGTCGTGGTCTTGTTGGTCGCCTTGAGCAGCGCCTCCTGGGTGGCCACCTCGGCGGTGTAGGTGTCGATCTGCTTGCTCAGCACCTCGTCGAGGACGTCGTTGGCCGCCTGCACGTCACCGGAGGTCGACCGACCGTGGTCAGCGCTACGGACCGCCCGGTCGACGAAGGAGCTGATGCTCGCCTCGTACGTCGCGAAGCCCGCGGCGATGGCCTTGACCCTGGCCTGCTCGGCCCCGGTGGGGTCGTGCGCGGCGACGGCACTCAGGTCGGCGATGAGCGTGGCCACCTTGGCCGTGTCGTCGACGACGTCCGGCTTCAGGGCGGCCGGATCGGGGGCCAGGGCCGCCTTCAGCCCGTCGACCTTCAGCTCGCTCGACCGGGTGTCGAGCGCATGGAGGATCGACGTGGACTGTTGGGCCTGCTGGGCGCGCTCCGAGTGAGCGGTGAGCGTGGCTCCTGCCTGGATGCCGAAGCCCGTCACTGCCACGCTGGTGGCGACCGCGATGGCCGTGATCATCCAGATGCGTCGTGCCACGGTCCACGTGATCTTCGGCATGGTCACTCCTTGCCCGTCGTTGGTGAGGCCGATCTGATCGGCGGGATCGACCTCGTCTGGTGGGAGCCAGCTGGTCGCTCGGACCCGAAGGCGCGAGCTCCACCCCGGGAGGCCTACGGACGTCTCGATCGGCGTGTCTGGGTGCATCCTGAGAAGAACCCGTCCGGATCGGCGTCTCAGCCCTTGACCCCCCCGTCGTTGGCGCCGCGGATGAAGTAGCGCTGGAGCGCGAAGAAGAGCACCGCCACCGGGATGGTGGTCAGGAGCGCAGCGCCGAGCTTGAGCGGGTACTGCGTGCCGGCGCCGAGCTGGCCGCTCGTCAGCGAGGCCAGTCCGGTGACCAGCGTCTGGTGCTCGGGCGTGCCCCGGGTGACGACGAGGAAGTGGGTGAACTCGTTCCACGACCCCTGGAAGGACAAGATGGTGAGGGTGATGAGCGCGGGCCTGGCCATCGGCAGGACCACCGACCAGAACGTCCGGAAGATGCTCGCGCCGTCCATCCGGGCCGCCTCCTCGATGGAGATCGGCACCGAGTCGAAGAACTGCTTCATGATGAAGACCCCCGCCGCGTCGACGACCAGCGGAAGGATCATCGCCGTGTAGGTGTCGTAGATCCCGAGGTAGTTGACCATGAGGAACTTGGGCACCAGCAGGGCGACGCCGGGCACGCTCATGACGGCGAGCACGGCGGCGAAGACGAAGCCACGGCCCCTGAACCTCAGCCTCGAGAGGGCGTAACCGGCGAGGCTGTCGAGGAAGACGCGCCCGACCGTGACGACGGCGGCGACGAGCACCGAGTTCCTGATCCACGTGGGGAACGGCAGCGACGCCGACCCCGAGCCGAAGATGCTCTGCCACGTGGCGAGCGAGAACGGGTTGGGGATGACGGACAGCGGGTGGTTGGCGGCATCGGGGTCGGTCTTGAACGACGTGACGATCTCGACGATGAAGGGGTAGAGGAACAGGACGGAGAAGAGGGCGAGGGCGCCGTACAGCAGCACCTGCCGGGTCGGAGACACGCGGGTGGTCATGAGCCCGCTCCCTTCCTGCGGCCGTGGACGATGGAGCCGAGCAGGGACCGACGTTCGTCCTTGTCGGTGAGCAGGTAGCGCTGGATCCGGGTGAGCACGACGATGATGAGGAAGACGACGAAGGCCATGGCCGCTCCCGAGCCGTACTTGAAGTTTCCGAAGCTCTGCTGGTAGGAGAGGAACGCCGGGGAGAGGGTGGTGCCCGAGGGCGCCCCCTTGCCCATGACGTAGATCTGGTCGAAGACCTGCCACGTGCCGATGAGGCCGAGCGTCAGCACGAGGAAGATCGCCGGCTTGATCATCGGCACGGTGACGTACCGCAGCTTCTGCCAGCCGCTCGTGCCGTCGAGGGCGGCGGCCTCGTCGACGTCGAGCGGCAGGTCCTGCAGGGCGGCGATGAACATGAGCATGAAGGTGCCCGAGGTCGTCCAGACGACGAGGATGATGATGACGCACATGGCCACCGACGGGCCGGAGAGCCAGTCCCACAGGCTCCGCCCGAGGATGTCGTGGGCCCCCCAGGCAGGGTTGTCGACCCCGAACGCGTTGAACAGCAGGTGGACCAGGCCGCGGGAGTCGGAGAACCACTGCGGTCCGTCGATGCCGAAGAGCTTGAGGAAGGCGTTGACGGCGCCGCTGTTGGAGAAGAGGAAGAGGAACACCGTCGAGATCGCGATCGAGCTCGTGACCGAGGGGAAGTAGAACGTGGTGCGGAAGAAGCCCTTGGCCTTGAGGAGCTTGCTGCTGACGAGCAGGGCCAGACCGAGGGCGAGCACCGTCTGGAGGGGGACGACGAACAGCACGTACCAGAAGGTGTTGCTGATCGACTGCATGAAGTTGGAGCGGGTCAGACCGTCCTCGGCGAAGAGGGCGGTGTAGTTCTTCGCCCCCACGAACTCGGCGCCGGGCCCACCACCGAAGGGGTTCACCGACCCGTTCCAGTTCGTCAGGCTGACCCAGAGGGCCATGAAGATCGGGATGACGAGGAACACCAGGAGGATCACCACCATCGGCGTGATGAAGAGCCACCCCGCGACGCCCTCGTGGCCCCGAAGGCCCCCGCCCCCGCCGAGACGCCGGCGGGGTGGGGGGGTCGTCGTACGGGGACGCTCGGCCAGCGCGATGGCGAACTCTGGCGACGCTCCGGTCTTGTCCGTGTCAGCGGTGGTCATGGTGGGGGGTCACCCGCCGACGGCGGCGGCGCCGTTCTTCTGCAGCTCGGCCAGCATGGCGCTCGGGTCGCCGCCCTTGCCGAGCGTCGCGAGCTCGGAGTTGAACTTGGCCAGGACGTCGTCGACACCGGCGAGGTTGACCGGCCCCTGTCCGTACGACGCTCCCGCGACGAACGCCGCCGAGTCGGGGTAGGCCGCGGCGAAGGCCTTCGAACCGGCGGCCGTGGACGGCATGACGCCGAACGCCTTGGCGAAGGCCATCTGCTGGTCAGTGGTGATGAGCGACTTGACCAGGTCGACCGCCGCCGCCTGGTTGGGCGACTTGGCCGCGATGCCCCAGCAGTTGGTGAACGCGAGCGTGCCCTTGCCCGCGGGGCCGGCCGGCAGCTCGACGACCTTGTACTTGATGTTGGGGTAGTCCTTCATCCCGCCGGCGATCCAGTTGCCCTCCATCGTCATGGCGGCGATCCCCTTGCCGAAGGCCTCGCCACCCCACCCGGTCGCCGGGGAGGTGTCGGTGTTGAACTTCAGGGACCCTGCCTTCATCATCTTCTGCACCTCCTGCAGGCCCTGGAGCGCGCCGGGGCTGGTGGCGGTGAACGCGCCCTCCGGCGAGGTGACCCACCCGCCCGCCTGCTTCATGAAGGCGCCGCTGCGGTTGATGTCGTTACCGAGGACGAGGCCCGTGACGTTGCCCGACGTGAGCTTCTTGGCGACGGTCTCGAGGCCGGCCCAGTCCTTCGGGATGTCGGCGTCCGTCAGCCCGGCCTTGGCCCACAGGTCGGTGTTGATCTCCAGCGCCAGGGTCGAGACGTCCTTGGGGGCGCAGTAGAACTTCTTGTCGTAGGTGAAGGCCGTGACCAGCGAGTCGAGGAAGCCGGCGTCCTTGACCTGGTCGCCGTACGGGAAGAGGTTGCCCGCCTTGGCGTAGGTGCCGATCTTGCTGGCATCGGTGTAGAACAGGTCGGGAGGGCTCGTGCTCGCGAAGGCCTGGCCGAGCTGCTGGTTGAGGTCGGCCGCGGCGACGACCTCGACCGTGTTGCCGGTCTTGCTCGCCCACGCCGAGGTGGCGGCCTTGACGGAGGCGGTCTCGGCCGCGCCTGAGCTGCCGATCATCACGCTGAGCTTGACCGGGCCCTTGCTCGCGTTCTGGGTGGGTGCGCTGCTGCTGAACCCCCCACCGCCGCAGGCGCCCAGCGCCAGGGTGCCGGCGGTGGCCATGCAGACCACCGCCGTTCCACGCACGGAACGTCTTGTCATGTCGTGCCTCTTTCGGTATCGCGGTCACCCGCAGGGGACGAGCTGGCCCGGATGACCAGCTCAGGAGAGAGAAGGAGCCCGTGGGGGCTCGGTGGCTCGGTGCCCCACGAGCCCAGGAGGTGCAGGACCCGGTCGGCGACGGACGCCAGGGGCTGCCGCAGGCTGGTCAGGTGCAGCGAGGCCGCGAGGTCGGTGTCGTCGAACCCGACGACGCCGAAGTCGACCCCGACCGCCCACCCGCGCTCGACGAGCACCTGCCAGGCGCCGACGGCGAGGACGTCCGAGGCGCAGACGACGGCGCCGCCGCGCCCGACGGCGTCGATGAGCGGAGCCGCGGCGGCTGCGGCGTCCGCGAGGCCCTGCGCGCTGGTGGCGTGCCAGTCGGGGTGGGCGACGCCGAGCTCGGCGGTGGCGCGGGACCACCCGAGCCGTCGGTCGTCGCCTACCGGCGAGCCCACGGGCCAGCCGAGGAAGCCGACCCGGTCGAAGCCCGCGGCGACGAGGTGCCGGACCCCGGCCTCGACCCCGGCGGCACCGTCGACGTCGACCCAGTTGACCTCGGTCGGGTCGTCCCAGATCCGGCCGAACGACGCGAAGGGCACCCCGTTGGCGCGCAGCCACCGGGGTCGCGGGTCGCCGTGGCGGGTGTCGGTGAGGACGAACCCGTCGGCGATGCGGGAGGCGAGCATGTCTTCGTACGCCGGTATGGGGTCGTCGTTGTCGGCGGCAGTGAAGGGCACGACGTGGGAGTCGTGGTGGCGCGAGTCGCTCGTCAGGTGCACGAGGAACACGTCGAGGATGCTGCCGAGCCGCCCCACCCCGAGCGAGTTCAGCTCCAGCCCCCAGGCACCGGCCCGCTCCTGGCGCAGCGTCCGCGCGGCCCTGCTCGGGCGGAACCCCAGTCGGGCGATCTCGCGCTGCACCCGTTCGAGGGTGTCGGGGGCGACCTTGTGCGGCTGGTTGACGGCGTTGCTCACGGTCTGGCGCGACACCGCGGCGGCCCGCGCGACGTCGACGATCCGCGCCCGGTCCCGGCTGGTCCGCTCTGTCGTCACCCTTGACGCCCTTCTCCACTAGTGGAACGTTCATACTTACCGTCAAACGGCGATTGGAACGTTCATACACCACGCAGGTTGTCCCTCCGGGCGCCTGGTTGTCAAGACCCCGGATGGCTGGGAAGGCGTAATGCGACACACTCGTGACCGTGCAGGAGAGCCCGTGAGCCCCGAACCCGTGAGCCCAAACCCCATGAAAACTAACCCCGTGGAGCCCGAGCCCATGGAGCCCGAGCCCGTGAGTCCCGGCGACGGCCAGCCGCCGCGCCAGCCGTGGGTGCACGACCTGGCCGTCACCGTGCACGGCAACGTCACCGCGCTGAGCGGGCCGGCCGGTGACGTCACCGGTGACGGCGCCGAGGGTCTCTACGTCGACGACGTCCGGGTGCTGTCCCGGCTCCTCGTCGAGGTGGGGCAGCAGCCCGGGGTCCCCGTCGCCGGGGCGAGCAGCGGGGACCGGAGCGAGTTCCTCGCGGCCGCCCGGCACCTGGGCTCCCCCGGCCCCGACCCCACCATCGAGCTGCGCCGGCGACGCCGGCTCGTGCCCGGGGGGCTCCTCGAGTCGGTGCTGCTCACCTCCAGCGCGGCGCACGAGGTCGACACGACGGTCGTCGTCGTCGCCGGCGGCGACGGCTGCGAGATCGGCGTCGTCAAGTCGGGCCGGGCGTCGGGGGCCCTGCTGCCCGTGGGCCTCTCGGGCGGGGCGGCCCGCTGGGAGTCGGAGCGACACCGTACCTGCATCTCCCTCGAGCCGGCCGGCGAGGCGACCGTCGACCGCGATGGAGCGGCCCGCTTCGTCGTCCCGGTGCGCCTGCCCGCGGGCGGCTCGGTCGAGGTCACCGTCGCGGTGACGGCCGAGCGCACGACGGCCTCGAGCTTCGACGCCGCTGCCGGCTCGCAGGCGGTCGACTGGATGCAGGGAGGCGTGGTCGTCGAGGCCGCCGACCCCCGCCTCGAACGGCTCGTACGGGCCTCGCTCGACGACCTCCAGCACCTGCTGCTCACCGATCCGGAGGCACCGGCCGATGTCTTCGCTGCCGCTGGAACCCCGTGGTATCTCACGCTCTTCGGCCGCGACTCCATCTGGGCTGCCCGTCTGGCCCTCCCCTTCGGCACATCCCTCGCGGCCGGGACGCTGCGCGCCCTGGCCCGCCGTCAGGGCACGGAGCACGACGACGCACGGGCGGAGGACCCGGGCAAGATCCCCCACGAGCTGCGGCGCACCGCGTACGTCGACCCGGATGCGGGCTTCAGCCTGCCTCCCGTCTACTACGGCACGGTCGACGCGACGTCCCTGTGGATCTGCCTGCTCCACGACGCCTGGAGCTGGGGGATGCCGCAGGACGAGGTCCGCGCCCTCCTGCCCCACCTGCGTCGGGCGGCGACGTGGCTGACCGACGTGGCCCCGGGTGAGGACGGGCTGCTCAAGTACGTCGACACGAGCGGGACCGGCCTGGTCAACCAGGGCTGGAAGGACTCCGGCGACTCGATCCGGTGGCGGGACGGCACGATCGCCGACGCGCCCATCGCCCTCGTCGAGGCCCAGGCGTACGCCGTCGAGGCAGCGCGGTCGGCGGCCCGCCTCCTCCTGGCCGTGGGGGATGCGGACGACGGCGCGACCGAGACCGGCGACCGGGCCCGGGCAGCGGCTCTGGTGGCCTACGCCGACGACCTCGTGGGTCGCCTTCGCGCGTCGTTCTGGGTGGGTCCGGCGGATCGACCGTGGCTCGCGCTCGCCCTCGACGGGCAGGGCCGCGCGGTCGACGGGGTGGGGTCCAACATGGGCCACTGCCTCGGCACCGGTGCGTTGACGCCGGACGAGGCCTCGAGCGTGGTCGCCACGCTCCTCGAGCCCCGGATGCTCGGGGCCCACGGCATCGTGACCTTCGCCCACGACAACGGCGGCTTCAACCCGCTGGGCTACCACACGGGGTCGGTGTGGACCCACGACACCGCCATCTGCGCGTGGGGGATGGCCAGGGAGGGCCACGACCAGGCCGCCTCGACCGTCGCCCGTCGGCTGCTCGATGCCGGCGAGGCGTTCCGCTACCGGCTCCCCGAGCTCTACTCGGACGCCGGCGTGCTCGGGGCGCCGGTCCCCTACCCCGCGTCCTGCCGTCCGCAGGCCTGGTCGGCCGCCTCGGCGGTCGTCCTGCTGACAGTCGCCCTCGGGCTCTCGGTCGACGTGCCGGGCCGGACGGTCACGGTGCGACCGCCACGACCGTCGACCTTCGGGGCCCTGACCGTCCACGGCATCCGGGTGGGGGAGGCCCGGATCACCGTCGCCGTCGGGGGTGACGGAAGCGTGCGGGTGGACGGGCTGCCCGACGACTTCACCCTCCTGGGGGATTGACAACCACGCTATTAGTACCTTTTTTATATGTTTGACCTAATTGTGGGGTTGTGTCATGGTTATTGGGCCGACACTCCCCACCCCCCACACGTTGCGGCATCCCCTCCCTGCGCACCCGCGTCCCGTCGGCGGTGTCTGCCGGCGACGTCGAGGATCACCCCTCATGACCTACCCCACCCGTCCCCTCCTGGCCGCCCTGGCCTCCTGCCTCCTGATCGTGACCGGCTCGGCGAGCGCCATGTCCTCGATCAAGGGGCCCGACGTCTCGAGCTACCAGCACCCCAGCGGACACAGCATCAGCTGGGGGTCGGCGAAGGCCAGTGGCTACGCGACCTTCGGCTTCGTCAAGGCGAGCGAGGGGCCCGGCTACACCAACCCCTACTTCGCCAGCGACTTCGCCGGGATGGCCGCGGCCGGGATGATCCGTGGCGCCTACCACTTCGCCTCCCCGTCGACCAGTGCGGTCGATCAGGCTCAGCACTTCGTCAACGTGACCGGGACCCTGCACCAGAAGGGCGACCTGCCGCCCGTCCTCGACCTCGAGACCAGTGGCGGTTTGAGCCCGACGGCGCTCATCGCCTGGACCCAGTCGTACCTGGCGAAGATCAAGGCCCTCACGGGCCGCAACGCGATCATCTACACGGGGCCCTACTTCTGGCAGACCGCGATGGCCAACAGCAGGGCCTTCACGGGGTATCCCCTCTGGATCGCGACCTACGGTCCGGCGCCGACGATCCCCGGGGGGTGGAGCACCTACACCTTCTGGCAGTACACGGCGTCGGCCACCCTGGCGGGCATCACGGGGGCCGTCGACATGAGCGTCTTCAACGGCACCCTCGCCAGCCTGCAGGCGATGGCCAACGGCGTGACCGCCGCGGCGCCCTCCCCTCCGGTCGGTTCCCTCGACGCAGCCACGTGGAACGGCTCGTCCGTGGTGGCGGCCGGCTGGACCATCGACCCGGCCACCGCCGCCCCGATCAACGTCTCCGTCTCGGTCGACGGGGGCGCCGGCACGGTCGCCCTCGCCAACACCTCGCGACCTGACGTCGCC
The DNA here is from genome assembly GCA_038230235.1 of Actinomycetales bacterium. Taxonomy (GTDB): domain Bacteria; phylum Actinomycetota; class Actinomycetes; order Actinomycetales; family Dermatophilaceae; genus Lapillicoccus. The sequence continues at coordinate 108 of JBBRNQ010000011.1, read as the reverse complement.
ACGTACTACCCGCGGTATGGAGCCAGCCACGGCTACGCCGTCGCCGTCCCCGCCACCGCCGGCACCCACTCGGTGTGCGTGACCGCCCTCGGCATCGGCGGCACCTCG
>JBBRNQ010000010.1:0-64768 GCA_038230235.1 Actinomycetales bacterium | reverse complement strand
CGGAGCGAGGACGCGGCGAGCGATGATCCCGGCCTGCTGGCCTGGCAGGACTACCTCGCCCGCCTCAACGCCACCCAGCCGCCCGGTGGTCCACCCGACAGGGGACGCCGGTGAGGCCGAGGCGGCGAGCGCGCCCCACCGCGAGCGTGGGGTCAGCGCGGCCCTGTCTGCGTGCACCTCGCTGCGGCAGAGGGATTTTCACGTGATCCCCGATCACTCTGTGCGACCCGACCGGACCCAGTGGCGGCTCATCATCGCCGCGGCGGTGGCGTATGCCGTGGGCTACCCCGTCGCGCTCGTCGCAGGGTCGCCGACGGGTTGGGTGCTCGTGAGCCTCGGCGGTCTCCTTCTCCTGGCCCTCGGGATCGTCACCATCCGGCGGATCCAGCCAGGACCGCCGAACGACCCGACGGGCGCTCCCGAGGGTCCCGAGACGGCAACCCTCGTCGACCCGGAGCGTGACCAGAGGAGGACCGCCGGCGAGGCCGGGTGAGCAGACGGTCGAGATCGACGGGGTCCCCTCGGACACGGCCCCCACGACGACGGCACCCCCGACCTCTACGCTGGGGCGATGAGCGACTGGACGTGGCAGATGGTCGATGCGCAGGGGACGTCGCTGGACCGCGAGGGCGGGGGCACGGTCTTCCCCACCCAGAGTGAGGCAGAGTCGTGGCTCGGTGAGGAGTGGCGCCAGCTGCTCGACTCCGGGGTGGACGCGGTCACCCTGCAGGAGGACGGCACCGACGTCTACGGGCCGATGAGCCTGCACGGGACGGAGTAGCGTCCGGTCACGGAGGCGACGGACACCTATCGCTCTCCGGGTGGGTGGACGAGCGCAGCGACCAGCCCCTCACGGGCGCGGACCAACAGGCGACGCTCGGCGGCGTTGCCGCACAGACTGATCGCCGTATCCATTGCTCCTACCGCCTCCTCCTCTCGACCCAGACGCCCCAGCAGGTCGGCGCGGACGGCGTGCAGCAGGTGGTGCCGACCGAGTCGGTCGCCGCCGCTGATGGCATCGACGAGCGCGAGAGCGACCTGCGCACCGTCGAGCTCGCCGACCGCGACGGCACGGTGCAACGCGACGACGGGGCTGGGGGACACGGCCAGCAGGTGGTCGTAGAGCGCGACGACCTGGGCCCAGTCCGTATCGGCGGCCGTCCGGGTGTCACTGTGCACCGCTGCGATCGCGGCCTGCAGCTGGTAGGGGCCCGGCCGCCCGATGGCCAGACAGCGCCGGACCAGGGCCTGTCCCTCGGCCACCATCCCTGCGTTCCAGAGGCCCCGGTCCTGCTCGGCGAGGAGGACGACGTCGCCGTCTGCCGAGGTTCGCGCCGGTCGACGCGACTCGGTGAGCAGCATGAGCGCCTGCAGACCGAGCGCTTCCGGCTCGTCCGGCAGGAGCGAACCCAGGATCCGCCCGAGTCGGAGTGCCTCGGTCGCGAGGTCCGGCCGCGTGAGGTCGGGGCCGGACGGAGCGGCGTACCCGGCCGTGAACACGAGGTAGACGACGGCGAGGACCCCACCCAGCCGCTCGGGCAGCTCGCTCTCGTCGGGCACCCGGAAGGGGATCCCCGCGTCGCGGATCTTCGCCTTGGCGCGCGAGATCCGCTGGCCCATCGTGGTCTCCGGCACGAGGAACACGGCCGCGATCTCACTCGTGGTGAGCCCACCGAGCACCCGCAGGGTCAGCGCCACCCGGGACTCCACGGCGAGCGCCGGGTGGCAGCAGGCGAAGAGGAGCGAGAGCCGCTCGTCCGGGATGGCGGTCAAGGCCTCCTCCACCTCGTCCTCCGGGGTGGCCGGCTCTGTCCGCGGGTCGAGCAGGGCAACCTGTTGTTGCTTGGCGCGGCGAGCCGCCTCGCGCCGCAGCCGGTCGAGGCCCTTGCGTCGTGCCGTCGTGACGAGCCACCCCGCGGGGCTCGGCGGCATCCCGTCGCGGGGCCAGCGGTCGAGGGCGACGGCGAACGCTTCCTGGACGGCGTCCTCGGCGAGGTCGAGGTCGCCGAAGGCGCGAGCAAGCACAGAGACGACGCGGCTGCCCTCCCGCCGGAACCACGTGCCGACCTCTTCGCCCGTCACGGGACCGCCCGCCAGGAGCCACCCGTCCGGTCCGCCCCGTTCGTCGCTCACCCGACGAGTGGCCGCACCTCGACCGGCAGGCCGATCACGGCCTCCGCGGTGCGCCTCGCCCACCGGAGGGCCTCGTCGAGGTCAGGGACGTCGATGACGGTGAAGCCCCCGACGTGCTCGTGACCCTCGAGATAGGGCCCGTCGGTGACCAGCACGCCGTCTCCGGTAGCGCGGACGACGGTCGCCGAGCCTGGCGGGTGGAACGGTCCGGCGAAGACCCAGACGCCGGCCGCCTCCATGTCCTCGCGGAGGGTCGCGAGGTCGGTCATGACCGTGGCCAGGACGTCGTCCGGGGGCCTGCCCTCGTCGGGCTGGTACATCGTCAGGGCATACCGCGTCATCGCTGCTCTCTCGGGTCAGGAACGGGCTCGTAGGTGGCCATGATGACGCCTGTGGTCGTCGTCGCGCTCGTCACGAGGCGCAGACGTCTCATCGGTCCGGCCTGCGGGAAGAGGTGGGTGCCGCTCCCCAGCACGAGGGGGTGGACGGACAGGCGGTACTCGTCCACCAGCCCTGCCGCGTCGAGGGACCGGACCAGCTCGATGCTGCCGAGCACGGCGATCACGCCCTCTGCCTCCTCCCGGAGCCCGCGGACCCGCTCGACGACGGCGTCCCTGGTCGTGCAGCCGAGCAGCTGGGAGTGCTCCCACGGGAGGTCCTCCCCGAGGGAGGTCGAGGCGACGTACTTGGGGATCGACCTCATGAACGCCGTGAAGGGGTTGCCGTCTGTCTGGACGCCCCAGAACGCGTGGAAGCGCTCGTAGGTGTGCCGCCCGAAGAGCATCGCCGATGTGGCGGCCATGCCGGCAGTGCCCTCCTGCGCCCCGACCTCGTCCCGGTACGACGTCGCCCAACCCCCGTGGACGAACCCCCCACGAGGGTCCTCGTCGGGGCTACCGGGGGCCTGTGCCACCCCGTCGAGGGTGACGCTGACGTTGACACTGATTCGTCCCATGGTCTCTGCTCCTCCTGCTGTCGCTCGGCGCTCACGTCGATCGGTTGACCGGACACCCGTGTCGGGCGTCCCGCTCACCCCTGGACGGTCGGCGGAACCGGTTTTCGACAGTCGGGCCGGGTCGATGCCGCAGCCTGCTGGCCGCTGCCCCGGGGCGCCGGGCCCTACGATCGGTTTCATGCCGTCGACCACTCTGCCGGAGTCCCTCGTCCGCGACCTGGAACGCAGGGTGCGCACGGCACAACGGGAGTGGCGCGCCCCCGGGGTCTCGGCCGGCGTCGTCCGCGACGGCACGCTGGTCTGGTCGACGCACGTGGGGTCGGCCCGCCTCGACCCGGCCAAGGCGGCGACGGACGAGACGCAGTTCATGATCGGCTCCATCACCAAGACCTTCACGGCGCTGCTGGTGCTGCAGCTGCGCGACGAGGGCAGTCTCGAGCTCGACGCCCCGCTCGGCACGTGGCTGCCGCGCACGAAGCACGCGCCGGTGACCGTGCGCCAGATGCTCTCGCACTCCTCCGGGCTCCAGCGGGAGCCGGCGGGCTACCTCTGGGAGAGCCTCGACGCCCCGGACGGGCGCCGCCTGCTCGCCGAGCTCGACGAAGCCGAACGCGTGCTGGGTCCTCAGGTCGCCTTCCACTACTCCAACCTCGCCTACGCGCTGCTCGGCCAGGTCGTCGAGCAGGTGGACGGCACCAGCTGGGAGAAGGCGGTCACCAGACGGCTGCTGCAGCCGCTGAAGATGGGTCGCACCGGCCTCCGGCCCGCCCGTGACCGGGCCCACGGCTACCAGGTCGACCCGTTCGCCGGGACCGCCACCGAGGAGCCGGTCTTCGACCTCAAGGCGACCGTCTCCCTCGGAGGTCTGTGGTCGAGCCTGGCTGACCTCGCCCAGTACGCGGCCTTCCTCGCCGATCCGGACCCGGACGTCCTGACCCCCGAGACGGTCTCCCAGATGTGCCGGCCCCTCGTCATGGTCGACCCCGACCGCTGGAGCGAGGGTTTCGGACTCGGCTTCGGTATGACGCGCCGCGGCGAGCGGGTCCTCGCCGGTCACGGCGGGGCCATGCCGGGCTTCCTCACCGGCCTGCAGGTCCACCGCAAGGAGAAGACCGGTGCGGTCGTCAGTGCGAACGCGTCGTCGCGGGCCGACGCCCTGGCCCTCTCCGCCGACCTGGTCGTCGCGGTGCTCGACGAGCTGCCCGAGCTGGCCGAGCTGTGGGTGCCCGAGCAGCGTCACACCGACCTCGAGGAGCTGCTCGGCTCGTGGTGGTCCGAGGGTGACGAGATGCGGGTGGAGGTGCGCGAGGGCGAGCTGTGGATGGTCGTTCCCGGCGGGGGAGTCCTGGGGGAGACCCGGTTCGTACGGGAGTCCGACGTCGCCTTCCGCGCCGTCGAGGGCCGCGAGCGGGGCGAGCTGCTGGAGGTGGTGCGTGACGAGGAGGGAGAGGTCGCCAAGCTCTACTTCGCGACCTACGCCGTCACCCGACGCCCCCTGGCCTTCGCCGACCTGCGTCGACCCTGACGGCACCCCGTACCAGCCCGAGTGACCTCTTGTTGCTCGGGACGTACCCGTTCTCCGTGCTGAGGAGCACCAGAGGGTCACATCGGGGGCAACATGCGGACGGACGGGACGGGACAAACGGGACGGGACGGGGGGAGGGGGTGACGACCCGCCGGGTCAGACGGGGTACTGGCCGCGCTTGACCTGAGGCTTGGGCATCCGGGTGGGGCGCAGCTGGAAGGTGCGCATGATCGCGTACATCGCTGCGCCGGACGGCACCTTGTCGGGGCCGAACTTCTCGATGACCTTCTTGTTGATCCGCCGCCACATGATGACCGCGTCGACCACGGCCACCGCCAGCAGCCCGTACACCAGCAGGAAGACGGCGAAGCGGGCGGGCGCGTAGGGCACCAGAGAGAGCAGCAGCACGATGAGCATGACGGGCAGCAGCACCTCGCCGATGCTCCATCGCGCGTCGATGTAGTCGCGGATGAAGCGCCGCTCCGGGCCCTTGTCCCGCACCGGCAGACCGGAGTCGTCCCCCGTCACCATGGCCTGACGCTGCTTGGCGTACGCCTCGCGCCGCTTCTCCTTGTCCAGCGACTTGGCGACCTTGCGGTCGGTGACGACGAGCGGGCGGCGGTTGGCCGCCTCCTGGTCGCGCCGCTTGGGCGTGGGGCGGTTCTTCGCGCCGGGGCGCGCGTCCTGGAGCGGCTGCGCCAGCTCCTCGTTGAGGTTCTTCTTCCGACCGAACACAGGCCCAGCGTATGCCGTCGCGGGCGACGGTCCGTCCCGTCCCCACCATCCGGACCGTGCGGGAGGGCGGATACAGTCGGGACACGTGAGCGACGACGTCCTGACCCCCGACCAGATCACCGCCGTCAAGGAACGGGTGAGCGCGCTCCTCCCGGCCGTCCGCGACGACCTGGAGGCCCTGGTGCGCATCCCCAGCGTCTCGCTCGGGTCGTTCGACCAGAAGCACGTCGACGACAGCGCCGCGGCGGTCGCCGAGCTGCTGCGGGCGGAGGGCCTCGACGTCGAGATCGTGCGCGAGGGCGGCGCCCCCGCGGTCATCGGGCACCTCGACGGCCCTCCCGGGTCGCCGACCGTGATGCTCTACGCCCACCACGACGTGCAGCCCCCAGGCCACCACGGCGACTGGGACACGCCGCCCTTCGAGCCGACCGAGCGCGACGGCCGGCTCTACGGCCGGGGCGCCGCCGACGACAAGGCCGGGGTGATGGCGCACGTGGCCGCGCTACGGGCCCATGCCGGCGCGCTGCCCGTGGGCGTGACCGTCTTCGTCGAGGGCGAGGAGGAGGTCGGCAGCGACTCGCTGCTCACTATCCTCGAGCGTCACGGTGAGCGGCTGCGCGCCGACGCCATCGTGCTGGCGGACTCCGGCAACTGGGACATCGGCGAGCCGGCCCTCACCACGACGCTGCGCGGCATGATCCGGGTGCTCGTGCGGGTCACCACCCTCGACCACGGCGTCCACTCGGGCATGTTCGGCGGCGCGGTGCCCGACGCGATCACCGCGCTCATCCGGCTGTTGGCCACCCTCCACGACGCCGAGGGCAACCTCGCGGTCGAGGGTCTCAAGGCGGGGGAGGCCTCCGACCTCGACTACGACGAGGACCGCCTCCGCCGAGAGAGCGGCCTGCTCGACGGGGTCCAGACCATCGGCTCCGGGTCGATCCTCACCCGTCTGTGGAACAAGCCCTCGGCGACGACGATCGGCTTCAACGCCCCCACGGTGGAGACGGCGTCCAACACGCTCGTGCCGACGGCCGCGGCCAAGGTGTCGGTGCGCCTCGCCCCCGACGAGGACCCCCGAGACGCCTACCGGCTGGTGCTCGCCCACCTGGAGCAGCACGTGCCGTGGGGGGCCAGGCTCGAGGTCACCCTCGACGACGAAGGACCGGGTTTCTCCGCCGACGCCCAGGGGCCGGTCTACGACCAGGCCCGGGCCGCGTTCACCGACGCCTGGGGTGTGGCGCCGGTCGACATCGGCGTGGGCGGCTCCATCCCGTTCGTGGCGCACTTCGCCGCGAAGTTCCCCGACGCCAGCATCCTCGTCACGGGGGTCGAGGACCCCGACGCGCGAGCGCACGGAGCCAACGAGTCCCTGCACCTCGGCGAGTTCGAGCGGGTCTGCCAGGCCGAGGCGCTCCTGCTCGCGCGCCTCGGTGCCATGCCCCGCTGACTCGCGGCCGGCACCCCGTACCCGAGACGTCGTGCCCGTCGTGCCCCACCCGTCGTCTTGTTGCTCCCCATGTGCCCTCGATCAGCTCTTCCCGGGCCGGGAAGGGCACCTGCGGGGCAACAAGGTGTGCCGGTAGGTTCGCGACATGAGCAGCAGCCCGTCGCAGCCGACTACGCCGACCCGCCAGCACGACATCGTCGTGTACGGAGCGACGGGCTTCGTCGGGCGGCTCCTCGCCGCCGACCTCGCTGAGCACGCTCCCGCGGGCACGAGGATCGCGCTCGCCGGGCGCTCGCGCCGACGGCTCTCGGCGACCCGCGACGGGCTACCCGCCGCTGCCCGTGACTGGCCACTGGTCGTCGCCGACGCCTCCCGCACCGACGAGGTGCAGGCGCTGGCCGCGAGCGCCCGGGTGGTCGTGACGACGGTCGGGCCCTACGCGCGCTACGGCCTGCCGCTGGCCCGCGCCTGCGCCGAGGCCGGCACCGACTACGCCGACCTCACCGGCGAGGTGCTCTACGTGCGCGACCTGGCCGACTCCTGCCACGAGGCCGCTGTGGCGTCGGGTGCCCGGCTGGTCACGTCGTGCGGGTTCGACTCCGTGCCCAGCGACCTCGCGGCCTGGATGCTCTACCGCCGCGCGAAGATCGACGCCGCCGGCGGTCTCGGCGACACCACCCTGCTCGTCACCCGGATGCGGGGCGGGGTCAGCGGGGGCACGGTCGACTCGATGCGCGCCCAGCTCGAGGCGGTCGCTGCGGACCCGGCGCGGCGCAAGGTCGTCTTCGACCCCTTCGGTCTCAGTCCCGATCGGGCCGCCGACCCCTCGAAGGAGGCGACCCTCGCCCACCGCGACCTCATGGTCCCCTTCCGTGACGACGCCACCGGCCAGTGGACGGCGCCGTTCGTCATGGCGCCGTACAACACCCGTATCGTGCGCCGTAGCGACGCCCTGCTCGGGCACGCCTACGGCCCGCAGTTCCGCTACCGCGAGGCCATGGCCTTCGGCACCGGACCGCGCGCCCGGGCCACGGCCTACGGCCTCACCGCCGGTCTCGGCCTGGGGATGGCGGCCATGGGCAACGCCCTGACCCGCCCGGTCGCCGACCGCCTGCTCCCGTCGCCCGGCGACGGGCCCGACGAGGAGGCCCGTCGTACCGGCCGGTTCCGTATGGAGACCCGCACCACCACCACCTCCGGCCGGCGCTACGTCGCCACGGTCGCGGCGAAGGGCGACCCCGGCTACGCCGCGACGGCCGTGATGCTCGGCGAGTCCACCCTGTCCCTGGCGCTCGACCCGCGTGCCTCAGAGGGCGGAGTGCTGACCCCCGCGGTCGCCCTCGGTGGTGCGCTCGTCGAGCGCCTGCGGGCCCGCGGGTTCACGATGACCGTCGAGCCGGAGTAGCCCGCGTCCTCCGGGCGCACCCGGCCCCGAGCCGACGGGCTCGCTCGGGCTCCGGGCGGGAGGTTGACTCAGAGTCGGTGAGGTCGGCTCATGCTCTAACAGCAGTCGAGCGCACCGACTCTGAGTCAACCCCACCCCGGGGGCGAGTCGAGCGCACCGACTCTGAGTCAACCCCACCCGTAGAGCGAGTCGAGCGCACCGACTCTGAGTCAACCCCACCCTGGGGGCGAGGGCGACGACCCCTCGGGTCAGTCCCTCGCGGTACGCCCCGGCAGCGCGAGCATCTGGTCCAGCGCGACCCTGGCCCAGCGCGCGACGTCGGCGTCGACCTCGATGCGGTTGACGACCCGGCCCATCACGAGCGACTCGAGCGCCCACACCAGGTGGGGCAGGTCGATGCGGTTCATCGTGGAGCAGTAGCAGACGTCCTTCTCCAGGAAGGCGATCCGTTGCTCGGGAAACATCTGTCGGAGGCGGTTGACGAGGTTGAGCTCGGTGCCGACGACCCACGACGTACCGGCCGGGGCACCCGCGATGACGGAGATGATCTTCTCCGTCGACCCGATCTCGTCGGCGAGCTCGCACACCTCGTAGCGGCACTCGGGGTGCACGATCACCCTGACGTCCGGGATCTCGCGCCGCGCCTGCTCGACGGCCTCGACCGAGAAGCGGCCGTGCACGGAGCAGTGCCCGCGCCACAGGATCATCCGCGCCGCCCGCACCTGCTCGACCGTCAGCCCGCCGTGCGGCTGGTGCGGGTCCCACACGACGCAGTCGTCGAGCGACCCGCCGAGATCGCGCACCCAGGTGTTGCGCCCCAGGTGCTGGTCGGGCAGGAAGAGCACCTTGCCCTCGCCCGCGCTCCCGCCGGTGCGGTCGAAGGCCCACTCCAGCGCCGTCGCCGCGTTGCTCGAGGTGCAGATCGTGCCGCCGTGCCGCCCCGTGAAGGCCTTGATGGCTGCCGAGGAGTTCATGTACGTCACCGGGGTGACCGCCGCGGCGCCGTCCTCACCGAGCATCTCGACCAGGTCGTCCCAGGCGTCCTCGACCTGGGCCGTGCCCGCCATGTCGGCCATCGAGCACCCCGCGGCGAGGTCGGGGAGCACGACCTGCTGGCTCGTGCCGGTGAGGATGTCGGCCGACTCGGCCATGAAGTGCACCCCGCAGAAGACGATGTACGGCGCGTCGGGCCGCGCGGCCGCCTGCTGCGCCAGCTTGAAGCTGTCGCCCGTGACATCGGCGAACTCGATGACCTCGTCGCGCTGGTAGTGGTGCCCGAGGACGAAGACCGAGTCACCGAGGGTCGCCTTGGCCGCGCGTGCCCGCTCGACCAGCGACGGGTCGGAGGCCGGTGGCAGGTCGCCGGGGCACTCGACGCCGCGCTCGGAGTCGAGGTCGGTGCCCTGACCGAGCACGAGCAGGGGCAGCAGCGATGGACGGGGGTGGCTCTGCACGGTGCTCACGCAAGGATCGTATGCCGATCGAGGGTCGGCGACCGGCTCCGGCCCGGCCCGCCGGGTGCGACGATGGGCCCGTGCGCGTCCTCCTGGCCCCCGACCGCTTCTCGGGCACCCTCACCGCGACCGAGGCCGCCGAGGCGATGCGGGTCGGCTGGGCGGCGGCGTCAGCCCACGACCAGCTCGACGTGCAGCCGCTCTCCGACGGCGGCAGCGGGTTGCTCGACATCCTCGGCCCGGCCCTGGGAGGGGAGCTGCTCGCGCTGACCGTCCGCGACCCGCTCGGCACCCCGGTGCCGGCGGCCGTGCTGCTCGTCGACGATGGCCTGACGGACGGGGTCGAGGCCGGGGTGAGGGCCGGTGGGCAGCGCGTGGGGCGCCGAGCAGCCGCAGGTGGGCCCACGGCCTACATCGAGGCGGCGCAAGCCGTCGGTCCTCATCTCGTCAGTAGTGACCAGCGCACCCCCGGCACCCTCAGCTCGGCCGGGGTGGGTGACCTCGTCGACGCCGCCATCCGGGCCGGCGCGCGAAGGATCGTCGTCGGCGTCGCCGACACCGCGACCCACGACGCGGGTTCGGGGCTGCTGGCCGCGCTCGGCGCGGGTGCGCCGGAGCGGCTGGGCCGCGGGGGCCTGGCCCTGCGGGACGTGTCGCCCGACGACCTCGCCGGGCTCGACGACGTCGTACGACGCCTGGCGGGCATCGACCTCGTCGTCGCGAGTCCGCACGAGCTGCCCCTGCTCGGCCTGCAGGGTGCCAGCGCGGTGCAGGCGGAGGAGCGGGGGGCCACACCCGAGCAGGCCCAGGCGCTGGAGGCGGCGTTCGGCCACTTCGCGGCGGTGGTGGGCCGGGTCCGGCCCGCCCGCACCGACCTGCTCAGCGGCCGTCCGCTGAGCCCCGAGAAGGTGCCCGGGGCGGGCGCCGGAGGGGGGCTCGGGTGGGCGCTGCACGTGCTCGGAGCCCGTTTCGCCGATGGCGCGACGCTCGTGGCAGACGCGGTAGGCCTGAGGGAGAGGGTGGCGGCCTGTGACCTCGTCGTCACCGGCGAGGGCACCTATGGGTGGCGGAGCCTGCGCGGCCGGGTCGTCTCGCAGGTGGCCGGGCTCGCCCTCGAGGCCGGGGTCCCCTCCGTCGTCCTCGCGGGGCAGGTCACGGTCGGCCGTCGCGAGGCGATGGCCGCGGGCCTCTCCGGCACCTACGCCGTCGCGGAACGGCCACGTGACCTGCCGGCCGTGCTCGCCGACCCGGCGGGGACCCTCTCGGCCCGGGCGGCGCGGGTCGCCTCCACGTGGTCGCCGGGATGAGACGGGGATGAAAAGGGGGTCGACCGGATGAGACCCGGGCCCCTGACCGTGCGATGGCGACGTATCCTGACGTGAAGGCGCCGGGGAACACATCTCCACCCCCGGGGGTTCACCTGACTACCCACAGCCTCAACCAGCCAGACGTAAGGACGATTCGGATGAGCGTTCAGGACCAGCAAGCGACGACCACCGAGACCGAGACCCACAAGGTGCTCGTGACCGACGTGGCCGCCGCGAAGGTCAAGAGCCTGCTCGCGCAGGAGGGCCGCGACGACCTGCGGCTGCGCGTCGGTGTGCAGCCCGGCGGGTGCTCCGGCCTGATCTACCAGCTCTACTTCGACGAGCGCAACCTCGACGGTGACCTCGTGAAGGACTACGACGGTGTCGAGGTCGTCGTCGACCGGATGAGCGCCCCCTACCTCGAGGGCGCGACGATCGACTTCTCCGACACCATCGAGAAGCAGGGCTTCACCATCGACAACCCCAACGCCGGCAGCTCGTGCGCCTGCGGTGACAGCTTCAGCTGACACCGCGCGCTGCCTCCGGGCAGCAACCGCACGTCCGTCAGGCCCCACGGGCCCGGGAGCACCCGCTCCCGGGCCCGTGTCTGCGTCACGGGCGCCTTCGGGTAGGTTCACCGGGTGCAGATCGCCGTCACAGGGTCCATCGCCACCGACCACCTCATGACCTTCAAGGGTCGGTTCGCCGACTCCCTCGTCGTCGAGCAGCTCGACAAGATCTCGGTCTCGTTCCTCGCCGACGACCTCGAGATCCGCCGGGGCGGTGTGGCCGCCAACATCTCCTTCGGGATGGCGAACCTCGGCCTCACGCCCATTCTCGTCGGGGCGGTGGGCGCCGACTTCGCCGACTACCGCTCCTGGCTGGAGAGGCACGGCGTCGACTGCCACTCGGTGCATGTCTCGGAGAGCCGGCACACCGCCCGCTTCGTCTGCACCACCGACAACGACATGGCGCAGATCGCCACCTTCTACGCCGGGGCCATGTCCGAGGCGCGCCAGATCGAGCTGGGCCCGATCGCCGACCGGGTCGGCGGCCTCGACCTGGTCCTCATCGGCGCCAACGACCCGGAGGGCATGCTGCGCCACACGCAGGAGTGCCGCACCCGGGGCATCCCCTTCGTCGCGGACCCGTCACAGCAGCTCGCCTTCGCCGACGGGGAGACGATCCGCCCGCTCGTCGACGGCGCCACGTACCTCTTCACCAACGAGTACGAGTCGAGCCTGACCGAGCAGAAGACCGGCTGGGACGCCGCCGAGATCGAGAGCCGGGTCGGCACCCGGGTCATCACCCGCGGCGCCGACGGCGCGACGATCCACCGCAAGGGCGAGGACACCATCCACGTGCCGGTCGCTCGCGAGGTGCGCAAGGCCGACCCAACGGGGGTGGGCGATGCCTTCCGGGCCGGCTTCCTCGTCGGTCTGGCCGGCGATCTGGGCCTCGAGCGCTGCGCCCAGCTCGGCTCGATGCTCGCGACCTACGTCATCGAGACGATCGGCACGCAGGAGTACCACCTCGGGCAGGCCGACTTCCTCACCCGGCTCGAGGCGTCGTACGGCGCGCAGGCGGCGGCCGAGATCGCGCCGGCCGTGTCCTGCCGGCGCCCCTGACCCTCTCGCCCGACCGTACGGCGTCCTGACCCGTGCCCGTGGTCCCCGAGCCCTCCGGCTGGTCGTTCGACCTCGACGGTGCGCCGCCGGGTGAGGACCTCATCGGCTCGGGCGCCGACCTCGAGCCGGGCACGCTGCTCGCGGCCTACGCGACGGGCGTCTTCCCCATGGGACTCGGTCGGGGCGGTCGACCTCCGATGGGGTGGTGGTCACCGGACCCGCGCGGCATCCTGCGCCTTCCCGACCTGCAGGTCTCGCGGTCGCTGCGGCGCTCGGCCCGGCGGTTCGAGGTCACCGTCGACACCGCCTTCGACGACGTCGTCTCCGGGTGCGCCGACCCGGGGCGCGAGGGTCGGTGGATCACCCGGGACATGACCCGCGCCTACGCGCGCCTGCACGCGCTCGGGTGGGCGCACAGCATCGAGGTGCGACAGGAGGGTGAGCTCGTCGGCGGCCTGTACGGCGTCGCGATCGGTGGCCTCTTCGCCGGGGAGTCGATGTTCCACCGGGCCACCGACGCCTCCAAGGTCGCGCTGATGGGTCTGGTCGAGGTGCTCGCCGCCGACGGTGACACCCGCAGACTGGTCGATGTCCAGTGGCGCACCGACCACCTCGCGAGCCTCGGGATCACCCAGGTGCCGCGGTCGGCCTACCGGGAGCTCCTCGCCCAGGCGCTCACCGCCCCGCTTCCCCGGCCGTGGCGCTGACCCGCACGAGGTAGGCGGTCGCCGTGACCCGTTCCGGTCCCACCGGTCCCACCGGTCCCACCGGTGCCACCGGTGCCACCGGTGCCACCGGCGCCGGGCTCGACGGACTGAAGGGCGGGTCGGGCCAGGCAGTGGTCGACAAGAGCTCGTGTCCCCGCATCCGGCAGAAGGCGGGCACGTCACTGGCGGCCGCAGGGTCGGTGGCGAGCAGCCTGACGAGGGCGCCTGGCCCCAGGTCACGAGCCAGCCGCCCGAGTCGGATGACCGGCAGGGGGCAGCGTTGTCCGCGCGCGTCGAGCAGGACCGCGGCATCGGTCGGACCGTCCGGATCCGAGGTGGTCACAGGCCGGCCGTCCCGAGCCGGTCCCGCACCCCGGCGACGACCTCCGGCAGCTCGCGGCACAGCAGCTCCACCGCGGCCTCCCGCTCCGCGTGCCCTCCCGGCAGGGTGCTCGCGAGGGGGAGGGTGACGCGCACGTTGCCGTGGGTGAGCACGCCCATGGCGCGCAGGACGTGGCTCGGCTCCAGCGTGCTCGAGGTGCAGGCCGACCCCGAGGCGACGGCGATCCCGCGTCGGTCGAGCTCGTCGACGAGCGCCTCCCCGTCGGCGAACAGCACCGAGAACGTGGTCACGTGGGGGAGCCGGTCGATCGGGTCACCGACGACCTCGGTGTCGGGGATCGCGGCGGCCGTCGCGCGGATCCGGTCGACGAGACGACGGGCCGCCCGGTCCTCGTCGGGGTCTGAGGCGCTCTGTCGCCACGCCTCGGCCGCCGCGAGGACCAGGGGCACGACCGGCTCGACGTCGGTGCGGCCGTGCTCGACCTCGCTCGGGGCCCCGGGCCGGCGCCACCGGGTGCGCTCGGGCACCACGAGCACCCCCACGCCCGACGGTCCTCCCCACGAGCGGGCGTCGCCGACGAGGACGTCGTACCCGCCCGGCACCGGGTCGCGGCCCAGGGAGCAGGTCGCGTCGACGAGCAGCGGTATGCCCCGGGCTCGCGCCGCCTCGAGGGCCGGGGTGAGGGGCTGGCGGGCGCCCACCTCCTGGTTGGCCGCCTGCAGGGCGGCCACCACCGTGCCGGGGTGGGTGAGAGCCTGGCGCCAGGCCGGCAGGTCGACGCACCCCCGGTGGTCCACCGGCACCTCGGCTAGGAGCCCAGGGTCCTGGGCGGCCGCCGCCAGGGCGCGGCAGGGGACGAGGACCGCCGAGTGCTCGACCGCTCCGGCGACCACCCGCGCCCCTCGCCTCCGGCCGGCGTACCGCAGCCCGGCCAGGCCCTCGGTGAGCGCCGTCGACCCACCCGGGAGGAAGCTCACCTCGGGGGGACGCACCCCCAGCTGTGCCGCCACCGACTCCCGGGCGGTGTCGAGCAGACGGCGGGCCACGCGCCCCTCACGGTGCAGCCGTCGTGGGTCGGCCCAGCCGGAGTCGAGAGCGGCCAGCAGGGTCTCGCGTGCCGCCGGGTGCAGGGGGCCGGGGGTGGCGTCGAGCACGGCCCTCACCCCGTCGTACGACGTCACGAGCGCACCACCCGGGTCAGCCGGATCGGCTCCTGAGAGAAGGGGTTCGGCACCTGAGCACGGTAACCCCACCCTGCCGTGTCGTGAGTGCCGCTGGACGGTAGTCTGGGGGACGACAGAGGTTGTGACAGTCGGAAGGTGCGCACCGGTGCGAAAGCACGACGAAGGATCTTCTCGCCAGAGGCGCGGAGCCACGATCGCGGCGGTGGCCATCACCTGCGCGCTGTTCCTCAGTGGCTGCGCAGGCAACGGCACGTTCACCAGCGGATACCTGCCCCAGGGGCAGAACGGTGGAGAGGTGACCGCCAACACGGCCCGGGTCACGACTCTGTGGAACTACACGTGGATCGCGGCCCTCTTCGTGGGCGCCATCGTGTGGGGCCTCACGGTCTACGTGATGGTGCGCTACCGCCGCCGCAAGGACGACACCGGTCTTCCCCCGCAGCTGCGGTACAACGTGCCGATCGAGATGCTCTACACGGTCGTTCCCGTCTTCATGGTGGCGGTGCTGTTCTACTACACCGCCCGTGACGAGTCGGCTCTGATCGACGTCTCCCAGAAGCCCGACGTGCAGGTCAACGTCATCGCGAAGCAGTGGAGCTGGGACTTCAACTACGTCACGTCCAACGTCCACGAGCCGGCCGGCGTCCAGACCGATCTCGATCCCAAGACCGGCGCACCCCTCAACGCCATGCCGGTGCTGTACCTGCCGATGGGGCAGCGGGTGGAGTTCATCCTCAACGCCCGTGACGTCATCCACGACTTCTGGGTCCCTGCGTTCCTGCAGAAGATGGACATGCTGCCGGGCAAGACCAACCGGTTCCAGATCGTCCCCACGCAGGAGGGCACCTTCCAGGGCAAGTGCGCCGAGCTGTGCGGTGCCTACCACTCGCAGATGCTCTTCGTCGTCAAGGTCGTCTCTCCCCAGGCCTACGAGGCCCACCTCGCGCAGCTCAAGACGCAGGGCCAGTCGGGCCTGCTGCCGAACACCCTCAATCGTGAGCCGCTCCTGCCCAAGGACCAGCAGCTCGTGCCGACCCCTCCCGGGAGCAACTGATGGCGACCACGACGATCCCCACCGTCCAGTACTCCACGGGCGAGCGGGTGGCCGCCCGCCCCCGGCTCCTGCCCGGTCAGACGGTCGTGAAGTGGATCACCACGACCGACCACAAGATCATCGGCAACCTCTACTTCATCGCCTCCTTCATCTGGTTCCTCATCGGCGGGGTGCTCGCGCTCCTCATCCGCACGGAGCTGGCCGCCCCCGGCCTGCAGGTCGTCGACAACCCGGAGCAGTACAACCAGCTGTTCACCATGCACGGCACGATCATGCTGCTGCTCTTCGCGACACCGCTGTTCGCCGGTTTCGCCAACGCGCTCATGCCGCTGCAGATCGGTGCGCCCGACGTCGCCTTCCCGCGGCTGAACATGTTCGCCTTCTGGCTCTACGCCTTCGGTGGGCTGATCGCCGGCGCCGGCTTCCTCACCCCGCAGGGTGCGGCGTCGTTCGGGTGGTTCGCCTACGCCCCGTTGTCGGACAACACCTACAGCCCCGGGGTCGGGGGAGACCTGTGGGTCTTCGGTCTGGCCCTCGGTGGGTTCGGCACCATCCTCGGAGCCGTCAACTTCATCACGACGATCATCTGCATGCGGGCCCCGGGCATGACGATGTTCCGCATGCCCATCTTCACGTGGACGGTCCTGGTGACCTCGATCCTCGTGCTCATCGCCTTCCCGGTGCTGGCGGCTGCTCTCTTCGGTCTGGGCGCTGACCGACGGTTCGGTGCGCACATCTTCGACGCCGAGTCCGGGGGAGCGATGCTGTGGCAGCACCTCTTCTGGTTCTTCGGCCATCCGGAGGTCTACATCATCGCGCTGCCGTTCTTCGGGATCATCTCCGAGGTGCTGCCGGTCTTCTCCCGCAAGCCGATCTTCGGCTACAAGACCCTCGTCTTCGCGACCATCGCCATCGCGGCCCTGTCGATCTCGGTGTGGGCCCACCACATGTACGCGACCGGCCAGGTGCTCCTGCCGTTCTTCGCGATCATGACGATGCTCATCGCGGTGCCTACCGGGGTGAAGTTCTTCAACTGGATCGGCACGATGTGGGGTGGCTCCCTCACCTTCGAGACGCCGATGATCTGGGCCATCGGCTTCATCGTGACCTTCCTCTTCGGTGGCCTGACCGGCGTCATCCTCTCGAGCCCGGCCCTCGACTTCCACCTGTCCGACACCTACTTCGTGGTCGCGCACTTCCACTACACCGTCTTCGGCACCGTGGTCTTCGCGATGTTCTCCGGCTTCTACTTCTGGTGGCCCAAGCTCACCGGGCGGATGCTCGACGAGAAGCTCGGGAAGCTCCACTTCTGGATGCTGTTCGTCGGTTTCCACACGACCTTCCTCATCCAGCACCTGCTGGGGATCGAGGGCATGACCCGTCGGTACGCCGACTACATGCCGGCCGAGGGCTTCCAGACGGCCAACGTCATCTCCACGGTGGGCGCCTTCCTCCTGGGCGCCTCGACCCTGCCGTTCCTCTACAACGTCTGGAAGACGTGGCGCTACGCTCCGCTCGTCGAGACCGACGACCCCTGGGGTTATGGCGGATCGCTCGAGTGGGCGACCTCCTGCCCGCCGCCCCGGCACAACTTCGACTCCATCCCGCGGATCCGCTCCGAGCGGCCCGCATTCGACCTGCACCACCCGGATGCCGCTCCGTCGGAGGGCCCGGCGCCCGATCCGGGCACCCTCGTCGGCGTGATGGGGTCAGCCGACCTCGGTGAGGAGCACGTGAACCGATGAAGGTCGAGTACAAGCTGTTCCTCTACCTCGCGATCTTCTTCGCCCCACTGGGGCCGATCTACCTGTTCTGGGAGCACCTCTACGGCGGCGACGACCTCGTCGGCTTCATCGCGCTGCTGCTGACGGCGCTGCTGGCGCTGCTGGTTGCCTTCTACCTGCGGGTGACCGCGCGGCAGTTCACCGACCGTCCGGAGGACAACCCCAGGGGGCTGATCGCCGAGCAGGAGGGCGACTACGGGTTCTTCACTCCTTACTCGTGGTGGCCGCTCTGGCTCGGTGCCTCGACCGCCATCGTCTTCGCCGGCCTGGCTGTCGGATGGTGGATGTTCATCATCGGTGTCGCCTTCGGAGCCGTGGCCATCTGCGGCTGGACCTTCGAGCACTTCAAGGGCGAGTACGCCAACTGAGGCGTAGTCCAACCCCTGCTGACGAGGGCCCGCTCCCCCCGGGGGGCGGGCTTCGTCAGTCCCACCCGAGCTCGTGCAGGCGGTCGTCGTCGATGCCGAAGTGGTGGGCTACTTCGTGCACGACGGTCACGGCGATCTCGTCGAGCAGCTCCTCGCGGTCTCGACAGAGCCGCTGCAGCGGACCCTGGAAGATGGTGATCCGGTCGGGGAGGGAGCCGGCGTCCCACCAGCCGTCGCGTTCGGTCAACGGCACTCCCTCGTAGAGCCCGAGCAGGTCGGGCGCCTCACCGGGTGGCTCGTCCTGCACGATGACGGCGACGTTCGTCACCAGGCGAGAGAGCTCGTCGGGGATGAGCTCGAGGGCGTGGCTGACCGCCAGCTCGAAGTCGGCCTCGCTGAGCGCCAGGCCACCGTGCTCGTCCTCGTCCACCCCGCCAGCCTGCCACGCCTTCCGATGCCCCTCACCCGGACCCCAGAACCCGTCCGCCTAGGCTCATGGGGTGACCGTCGAGAAGACCGCCCATGCCGCTCAGCGTCGCGCCGATGACCTGCCCGACCTCGATGCAGAGGTGGCTGCCATCGACCCGGCGCTGCCCGATGACGAGCTGGCGGTGGCCCTCGTGACCCGGGCCGGAGGCCTGGCCGCGCGACTGCGCGACGAGGGGCTGCAGGCGGAGCACAAGACCTCCGTCTCCGACCTGGTCACCGCTGCCGACCGGGCCGCTGAGGCCTTCGTGACCCGGGCGCTCGAGCGGGCCCGGCCCGATGACGGGCTGGTGGGGGAAGAGGGGGCGCGCCGTGAGAGCCGGTCGGGTCGCACCTGGCTCGTCGACCCGGTGGACGGCACCTACAACTTCTTCTCGGGATCGGCGTACTGGTGCAGTGCGCTGGCCCTGTCGGCCGCCGACGGGGTCGTGCTGGGCGCAGTCCACCAGCCCGATCTCGGCAGCACGTGGGTCGGAGGGCCGCAGCTGCCGACCCGGCAGGACGGCCTGACCGTCACCGCTCTCACCGACCAGGCGGCCGAGGACTGCGGGATGGCGACCTACCTGCACCCCACGACCCTGGGCGACCCCGACATCCTCGAGCCGTGGATGGCCGTCGTCCGCACTGCCGCAACCCTCCGCATGCTGGGCTCCTCCTCCTGCGACCTGGCCGCGGTGGCCAGCGGGCAGCTCGGGCTGTGGGCGCAGCACTCCGTCCTCGACTGGGACTGGCTGCCCGGACACGCGCTCGTGCTCGGGGCTGGTGGCGTCACCCACGTGGTCGAGCACCGAGGACGCACGTGGAACCTCGCTGGGAGCGCGCAGGCCGTCGCAGAGGTACTGGCCGCACTCGAGGCCAGCTGATCGCCACCCGCCGTCTGGATGCGCCGCTGGGGCGGCCACCCGGATCTCGGGTGGACGCCCCAGCGGATCGTCTGGGCGGTGCGGTCAGAGATTCTGTTCGCGTTGCCGCTTGATCGACTCGTACTCCGAGGCGGGCAGTGCCGTGGACTCCTTCTCCGGAGCCGGAGGCAGGGCCTCGTGGTCTCCGTGGTGCGACGCCGCGGCCAGCTCGGCCGGGGTGACGGGGTTGACGACGTCCTGGTAGTAGAAGTGCGCCACCTTGGCCCGCAGGCGGTCCTTGCGGGCTGCCGTGCTGGCCACGCCGTTGGCGTCGACACCCGACTCGAGCGCATACGGCGCCAAGGCCTCGTGCTGGACGTAGACGTAGCGCTCGAAGGCGTCGAGCTCTTCGTGCTTCTCGAAGAACCTGCCCTCGGGAGTGCGGATGATGGTGCCGCTCTCGCGCCCGTGGAGCACCGTCTCGCGGTCGTGACGTTGCAGACTGAGGCAGATCCGCTTGGTCACCCAGAAGGCGATCGGCGGGACGATGAGCAACGCGATCCGGAAGGTCTGGGTCAGGTCGTTGATCGACATGTGCAGCTTGATGGCCATGATGTCGTTGCCGCTGGCGAAGAAGAGGATCAGGTAGAACGAGATCGCCAGGACACCCAGCCCGGTGCGGGTGGGCGCGTTGCGCGGGCGGTCGAGCAGGTGGTGCTCGCGCTTGTCGCCCGTGACCCACGACTCGATGAACGGGTAGGCCCCCGCGATGGTGTAAAGCACCGGGATGAGCAGGATCGCCCCGACGAAGACGTTCATCGACCAGGTGCGGCCGAAGGCCACGAACTCGAACCACCCGGGGATCAGTCGGAGCGCGCCGTCGGCGAACCCCATGTACCAGTCGGGCTGGGCCCCCGCCGTGACGGGGGAGGGGTCGTACGGTCCGTAGGCCCAGATCGGGTTGATGGTCACGAGCGCCGAGATGAGGGCGATGACGCCGAAGACCATGAAGAAGAAGCCACCGGCCTTGGCCATGTAGACCGGCATGAGCGGGTAGCCCACGACGTTGGTCTCGGTGCGACCAGGCCCGGGGTACTGGGTGTGCTTGTGGATGAGCACCAGCAGGATGTGCGCCGTGAAGAGCCCGACGAGGATGGCCGGGATCAGCAGGATGTGCACGGAGTAGAGGCGCGGGATGATGGCCTCTCCAGGGAACGGACCGTCGAACACCATCCAGGCGACGTAGCTGCCGACGATCGGGATCGACTGCATGAAGCCCTCAGCGGCCCGAAGGCCGGTGCCCGAGAGCAGGTCGTCCGGCAGGGAGTACCCGGCGAAGCCCTCGACGATGGAGAGCATCGACAGGATCGTGCCGATGACCCAGTTGATCTCACGCGGCTTGCGGAACGCGCCGGTGAAGAAGACGCGGAACATGTGCACCGTGACCGCCGCGATGAACATCAGCGCAGCCCAGTGGTGGATCTGCCGGATCAACAGCCCGCCGCGGATGTCGAACGAGATGTCGAGCGACGACCGGTAGGCATCGGAGACGGTGACGCCCTGCAGGGGCAGGTAGGACCCGTCGTAGATGACCTGGGTGGCGCTCGGGACATACCAGAAGGTGAGGAAGGTGCCCGACAGCAGGCAGATGATCATCGAGTACATGGCGATCTCGCCGAGCATGAAGGTCCAGTGGTCAGGGAAGACCTTCTTCAGCAGGAAGGCGCCGAGCTTGGCGACCCCGGTGCGGTCGTCGACCCACCCGGCCACGCCGCCCGCTTTACGGGCCCCGTCACTCATGACGCCGGACGGGGGTGCAGGGTCCCCCTCGCGAAGGGACGAGGCGGAGGTGCGGTCAGCAGTGGTGGTCATCAGCGCTCCCAGAAGCTCGGACCGACGGGCTCGTGGAAGCCCTCGGGGGCGACGAGGTAACCCGCGTCGTCTACCTGGATCTTCAGCTGTGGCAGCGGACGCTTGGCCGGGCCGAAGATGACGTTCATGTCGTTTGTCGCGTCGAAGGTCGACTGGTGGCACGGGCAGAGCAGGTGGTGCGTCTGCTGCTCGTAGAGACCGACCGGGCATCCGACGTGGGTGCAGATCTTGGAGTAGGCGATGATGCCCTGGTATCCCCAGGACTGTGACTTCTCACCGGCGTGGCCGGGCATGAACTGGGAGGGGTCGAGCCGCATGATGAGCACGGCGGCCTTTCCCTTGTCCTCGAGCACGTGCTCCGAGTCCTTCAAGGTCTCGGGCTGGACGTGGAAGACCGAGCCGATGGTGACGTCGGAGGCCTTGATGGGCGTGCCCTCCGGGTCACGCATCAACCGGATCGGCTTGCCGCCCGGGGCGACGTCCCACAGCGTCGACCGAAGGCCGGCGAGTGCTTCGGTGGGGTTGCCCAACGAGCCGGCCACCTGGAGCACGAAGGGGAGGGCGAAGAGGCCCAGCGCACCGCCGAGGGAGGCCTTGATGAGCGGACGACGCCCGAGCTGCGCCATCTCCCCGCCCTCGAGGATGATCCCCACGGCCTTGTTGCGGGTGGCGTCGTCAGACACCTGGGGGTGACGTTCCTCGGTGACCTCGTCGTCGGGCATGAGCGTCTTGGCCCAGTGGACCGCCCCCGCTCCGATGCCGAACAGGGAGATCGCCATGCAGACGCCCAGGGCGATGTTGAGGGCGTTGCCCTCACCGATCCCGGGGATGAAGACCGACGCCCGGTTGTCGATGGCGAAGTAGGCGACGACGAAGATCAGCGTGGCCAGCATGGAGACGCCGAACAGCGTGGCGACCTGCCGCTCGGCCCGTGCGGCCGCCTTGGGGTCGTCGTCGGCGAGGCGGTGGACGTGGGGAGGCAGACCCGGGTCCTCGAACCGCGCGGGTAGCCCGCCGGATCCGACATGGTGCCCGTCGTCGAGACTGACCAACGCATTCGAGGTGGCGCCCACCAGTCCGCCGGACGTCTGGCTGCCGCCCCTGTCGTCAATGCCCTCGGGGTTCTTGCCGTCGCCGACAATGCGCTCGTCGAAATGCGGGTCACCGTTGTTGAGGTCCGCGTTGTCCGGGCCGTCGGTGTTCGTGCCGTGGTCGCTCATGCGGTTGTCGTTCCCATCGAGTGGATGTCCACAAGTGTGCCAAAGACCGGCGCGGGGCGCAGGGGTGCTCCCGTTGCCGGTGAGGTAACGAAGGTCATGCTGCCTTCTGGCCCAGCCAGATGCAGCAGGCGAGCATCAGACCCAGGCCGAAGACCCAGATGAACAGGCCTTCCGACACCGGGCCGAGGTTGCCGAGGGTCAGGCCACCGACGTTCTGCTCGTTCTGGGTGGTGTTGAGGTAGGCGATGATCGCGTTCTTGCTCTGGGGGCTGATGTTGGCGTCGTTGAAGACCGGCATCGACTGCGGCCCGCTCACCATGGCTTCATAGACGTACTTGCCGCTGACGTTCGTCAGGGAGGGTGCGTACTTCCCTCTGGTCAGGGCGCCACCGGAGCCGGCGTAGTTGTGGCACATGGCGCAGTTGACCCGAAAGAGCTCGCCGCCCTTGGCGACGTCAGCGCCCTCACCGGTCGTGTACTGGGTGCCGGGGACGGCCGGACCGGGGCCGAGGGAGGCCACCCAGGCGGCCATGTTGGAGATCTGCTCCTGCGTGAACTGGGCCTCGTCCTGGCGCTGGGCCTGTACGCCCGGCTGGGCGAGCGGCATACGGCCCGTCCCGACCTGGAAGTCGACCGAGGCGGCGCCGACGCCGACGACGGTCGGCCCAGCGTTGGACCCCTGGCCGTTCATGCCGTGGCAGGTCGCGCAGTTGGCCAGGAAGAGGGACCTACCTGCCGCCACGTCACCGGCAGCGGCGACAGACGCCTGGGCCGGCTTGGGCGCGAGCAGCGAGTAGGCCGCTCCGACGGCCACGAGACCGAGGAGCAGGAGGATCGCAATCGCGGCGGGGTGGCGTCGGCGCGCGGCCATGGCGTTCAACGGACTGTCCTCACGTGAGGTGGGGTCGAGGGATGGCTCGTCAGGTGCACGATGGTGGGGCTCACTTCAACAGGTAGATCGTCGCGAAGAGGGCCACCCATACCACGTCGACGAAGTGCCAGTAGTACGACGTGACGACGGCGCCCACAGCCTGGGCGTGGCTGTAGCGCTTGGTCGTGAAGGTGCGGGCGATGATGAGGAGGAAGGCGATGAGCCCGCCGGTCACGTGGATGCCGTGGAAGCCGGTCGTCATGTAGAAGACCGAGCCGTAGCGGTCGGAGGCAAGCGTGACGTCCTCGCCGCTCAACCCGGCGTACTCGTAGACCTGACCCGAGACGAAGATGGCGCCGAAGATGTAGGTGACGACGTACCACTCGCGCATGCCCCACGACGGCTTGCTGCTGCCGCCGCGACGTAGGCCGTCGATGAAGCCGCTCTGCCACAGCTTGCCCGTACGGTGCGCCTGGCCGGCTTCCGCCTTCCAGACACCCAGCTGACACCACAGGGACGAGATCACCAGGACAGAGGTGTTGACCGCGGCGAAGGGGACGTTGAGCTTCTCGCTCTGCTGGGCCCACAGTTCCGGAGACAGGGAGCGGATCTGGAAGTACATCGCGAAGAGACCGGCGAAGAACATCAGCTCGCTGGAGAGCCACACGATGGTGCCAACCGCCACCATGTCCGGCCGAGTGACCGCGGTGGAACCACCCGGTGCGGAATGGGTTGAGGTCGCTGCCGTTGCTGTCGCCACGAATACGAGTATGCCCGGTCGAGCACGGGTTCGATACGCGGCCCCCCGGCGAGGTTCGCCACACCGCGGTGAGCAGGCCGTACCCGCTTGGGGGACGGGGGCGTGGCGGCGCCCGAGAGGGCGGGAGGGTCCGGTCGTCAAGGCTGCCCGGGGGGTGTGCAGGTGACTGGAGGAGCGCGGACGGGGGTGGTCGTCAGGCGTGACGGGGGAGGCCCGGTAGCATCGCGCGCATGGCTGCAGCGCAGGTCTCCCCGACTCCCTCGACCGATGTCTCGACCGGTCTGACGCCCTCGGCCGCAGGAGTGGGGGGAGCGGGTGGGGTGACGACGCCACGCCAGATCCGTGTCCTGCTGTTCAGCAACGACGTCGCCGCGCGCGACGCCGTGCGGCTGGCCGTCGGCAAGCGACCGGCGAAGGACGTCGAGGTTGCGTTGTGGCGCGAGGTGGCGACCCCTGCGGCTGTGGTCTCGGCCGTCGAGGCTGGAGGGCTCGACGTGCTGGTGCTGGACGGTGAGTCGTCGCCGATCGGTGGGCTCGGTCTGTGCAAGCAGCTGAAGAACGAGATCTTCGACTGCCCGCCGGTGCTCGTCCTCCTCGGCCGGCCCCAGGATGGGTGGCTCGCGGCGTGGTCGCAGGCCGACCTCGCCGTCCCGCGCCCGCTCGACCCGGTGGCCCTGTCACTGGCCGTGGCAGAGCTCGGCCGTCGGGCCCCGAACGCGACCTGAGCCCGTGACGACCTCTGCCTCCTCCGTGTCCTCCGTGCCCTCCGTGTCCTCGATGTCGGCGCCCGGACCCGCGACCGACGCCGTCACCTGGCCCGACGTCTTCGCGGCGCTGGTCGCCCGTGAGGACCTCGACGGTGGCCGGGTCGCGTGGGTGATGGACAGGATCATGGGTGGGGAGGCCAGCTCTGCTCAGGTCGCCGGATTCCTCATGGCCCTGCGGGTCAAGGGCGAGTCGGTGCAGGAGATGCGCGCCCTGGCCGACCGCATGCTGGCTCACGCCCACCGCATCGAGGTTGCCGGGCCCAGCCTCGACATCGTCGGCACGGGAGGCGACCGGCGCCATACGGTCAACATCTCGACCATGGCGGCCATGGTCGCTGCTGCGGCCGGGGTCACGGTGGTCAAGCACGGCAACCGTGCCGCGTCGTCCTCCTCGGGCTCGGCCGACGTCCTCGAGGCCCTCGGTATCGACCTACGGCTGCCGGTGGGCCGCGTGGCACAGGTGGCGGGCGAGGCCGGCATCACCTTCTGTTTCGCCCAGGTGTTCCACCCGTCCTTCCGCCATGCGGCCGAGGCGCGGGGCGCCCTGGGCATCGGCACGGCTTTCAACTTCCTCGGCCCCCTCACCAACCCCGCGCAGCCGACCTATGCCGCCGTGGGGGTCGCCGACCAGCGGATGGCGGCCATCGTGGCCGGGGTCTTCGCGGACCGGGGCGCTGACGCGGCCGTGTTCCGCGGCGACGACGGGCTCGACGAGCTGACGCTGGCCACCACCTCGTCGGTGTGGTGGGTGCGGGCGGGCTCGGTGCGTCGGGTGTCGCTCGACCCGACCCGACTGGGGATGGAGAACAGCCCGACCGAGAGCCTGCGGGGGGGCGACGCCGCCCACAACGCCCAGGTGGTGCACGACGTCTTCGCCGGGGCGACGGGACCGGTGCGCGACGCCGTGGTGCTCAACGCCGGGATCGCCCTCGCGCTGACCGCCCCCGACCGGGGCCCGTCCGACGACGACCTGCACGCCGACGTCCGGGCCGGGATGGACCGGGCCGAGCACGCCATCGACTCAGGCGGCGCCGCCGAGCTGGTGGAGCGCTGGGTGGCCACGACCAGGGCCTGAGCCCGTCATCGCCGTCAGGGCTCGTCATCCCGGTTCGTCGTCGGTGCTGTGCCGCGGCCCGGTTCGGGTGCGGAGCCGCGGCTTGCTGCGGTGACTCGCTGCTGCGACTCGGTGCCTCCGGCTGGCTGCGGTCAGTCGAGGCCGAGGCTGAAGGCAGCCTCGAGGTCGTGCTGCGAGTAGGTGCGGAAGGCGATGTGGGTCTCGGTGCCCACCACTCCGTCGACCTTGTTCAGCCGGTCGGCGATGACCTCGGCGAGATCGTCGTGCTGACGGACCCTGACCATCGCAATGAGGTCGGCGCCACCGGTGACGGAGTAGACCTCGGTGACACCGTCGAGGTCGGCGATGCCCTGGGCGACCTCGGGGATCCGGTGGACGTCACAGCTGATGAGGACGATGGCGGTGATCACGTCGTCAGCCTACGGCCAGTCCCTGCCGGTGAACGGGGCCTGTAGCCGCTGGAGCCGCTGTACCGGGGTCGCGGTCGAAGGGCACGACGTCGCCACGCGCCGACGGCTCCATGACCGCCCGGACCCCGGCGGCCCCTCCGACCGGGCACGACCAGGCGCCGTCGAGCTCGACGATGCGGGTGCCGGGTTGCTCCAGCCAGCGCAGCACGAGCTCGGTCTCCTCGGCGGTGGCGGCAGGGACCGGCCCCACCGGGGGCTGCACGACCTCGGCGGTGGCGCGCAGGCTCGCGACATACGGGAGGGGGTCTGCACCCGGGGGGCTGACGCTGCTGCCGGCAAGGCGCCCGTGCCGCACACAGGCGAGCTCCCAGCCGCCGCCCTCGGCGCGCCGCGCGGCGACGAGCTCGGGGCTCGTGGCGAGTGGCGCGATCCGCTGTGCCCGGGCCATTCCCCGCACGAGGTGCAGGAGCCGGTCACGCACGGCGCCGGCGTCTTCGAACCGTTCCTGCTCGGAGAGCTGAGCCATCCTCAGGTGCAGGGCCGAGGCGGCCGGCCGCGCGTCGCCGGAGAGCAGAGTCACCGCCTCGGCGACCACCACGGCGTACTCCTGCATCGTCTGACGGCCTGAGCAGGGAGCTCCGCAGCGCCCCATCTCGGCCAGGACGCACTCTGAGCCACCGCCCTTCGGGCTCATCCGCGAGGTGCACTGGCGCAGGGGGATCACCTCGTGCACAGCCGCGACGGCTTCCTCGGCGGAGCCACGGGTGCGGAACGGGCCGATGTAGTGGGCGCCGTCGGCCCGCACCTGGCGGACGACGGAGAGGCGGGGGAAGGCCTCGACCGTCAGCTTGACCCACAGGGCGCGTTCGGGGTGGGTGGAGCGGCGGTTGTAGCGCGGCTTGTGGGCGGCGATCAGCCGCAGCTCGCGCACCTGGGCCTCGAGGACCGTCGGGCAGACGATGGGGTGGATGCTCGTGGCCAGCCCCACCATCTCGGCCATGCGCGTGCGCTGCTCCGACGCGGTGAAGTAGCTGCGGGCCCTCACCCGGATGTTGCGCGAGGTGCCGACGTACAGCGGGCGTCCGGTGGCGTCCTTGAAGACGTAGACGCCCGGAGCCGTGGGCAGGTCGTCGGCGAGGAAGCGCTTGCGACGCTGGGCCGGGGTCACCCGGGAGGTGTAGCTCGAGAGCTCTTCGAGGGTGTGCACGCCGAGGTTGCCGACTCGCTCGAGCAGACCGTGGAGCACGTCGACCGTGGCCCGGGCGTCGTGGAGCGCCCGGTGGTCGGGCGTGGTCGTGGCACCGAAGAGGACGGCGAGCGACGACAGCTTGTGGTTGCGGCACTCGTCGCGGCTGACCAGCTGCCGGGCCAGGTGCACGGTGTCCACCACCCGGAACCCCGGCCACGCGTGGCCCGTGCCTGCCGCGGCGGCCTTGAGGAACGAGATGTCGAAGCCTGCGTTGTGGGCCACCAGCACCGTGTCACGCGCGAACTCCAGGAAGGCCGGCAGCACGGACTCGATGCGCGGCGCCCGCGCCACCATGGCGTCGGTGATGCCCGTGAGGACCTGGATGAAGGGCGGGATCGGCTCGCTCGGGCGCACGAGGGTCTGGAACTCGCCGAGCACCTGGCCGCCCCGGACCTTGACCGCCCCGACCTCGGTGATGGCACAGGCGGAGGGACTTCCACCGGTGGTCTCGAGGTCGACGACGACGAACGTGACCCCGGCCAACGCCGTGCCCAGCTCGTCGAGGGTGCCCTGGACCGCCTTCATGTCCGAGACCGTATGCCGGGCCACCGACAGGGGTTGAGCAGGCGCGCCCAGGGCCGAGGGAAGACGCGGGCGACTCAGGCGGAGTCGCCCTCCGCCAGGGCCTTGAGCGCGGCGAGCGTGCGCGGGATCCCCGCGTGGGCGGCCTCGGCCCGGACGGCGATCTCGTGCTCGGCCTGCTCCCCGTAGCGGGACCGGAACATCGCGAGGCCAGCGGGCAGGAAGTCCCACGACTCCGTGAGCTCGGTGCCGCCGTCGACCGGCGTGATCGCGTAGGCCCACCGCACGAACCCCTCGCCGACCTCCCAGGCGAAGGCCCTGCCTGCATCGGCCGTCACGACGGTGGAGTGGGTCTCCCAGGTGCGCCCCGGGATGACGTTGCGGCCCGTGAAACCCGACCCGACCCGAGGGCCCCCGCCGACGGGGGGCTCCTCGTCCCACCAGCACGTCTGGCAGACCGGGCTCCACTCACCGGTCCGGGCGATGTCGGTGACGAGGGCGTACACCTGCTCCGGGCTGGCGGCGATCCGGACGGACTCGGTGCGGGTGAGCTCCATGGTCGCAGTCTCTCAGCAGTCCCCGTCGGGGCGGTCGAGACCCCTTGTCGGTGGTCGCCCCTAGCGTCGTCGGCAGGTGGAACCCCACCGGTCCACGCTTCCCCGCAACAGGGTGGAGCGGTCCCCGACAGGCCCACACGACTGCAGACCCACATCCACAAGGAGGCGACATGCGTACCGAGATCCCGATGGTCATCGACTGCCAGACCTGCCCGGTTCGCCATGTGCGCTGTGACGACTGCGTCGTCACCGCACTCGGGCCGGCCCCTGCCAGACCGCTGGCCGGCGTCCCGGTCCGCCGACCCCGAGAGGACGACGAGCTGCCGCTCGACGCCGCGGAACGTCGAGCCGTGGGGATGTTCGTGCGCGCGGGCCTCGTCGACCCCGACCACGCCGCCATGCTCACCGCCCGGCGAGAGCGGCATCCCGGGGTGCGAGCGGTCGGCTGAGCGGATCGCCACGGACCATCGGTGTCCGTGGACACCTACGATCGTGGGGTGAGGTGTGAGCAGGGGCGACAGCGCAGGGCTCCTGGTCGCCAACCAGCCCGGGGGCGGGTGGCCGGCTGGGCCACCGTGCTCCTCGTGGGAGTCGCTGCTGCCTCCGGGTGCTCGCCGTCTTCCGGGGACGCACCGACCGCCGTGCTCACACCGGTGCTGGCGCCGTCGAGTGGCTCGGCCCACGGTCGGAGCGAGGTGGAGACGTCCGGCGACGCCGGTCGGAGGGAGGTCATCTCGGCGCTCATGGCGCAGCGGGCCGCGGCGGTGGAGAAGCATGACAAACCCGCCTGGCTGGCGACCCTGTCCGACCCCACCAGCCCGTTCGGTGTCGCCCAGGCCGGCCTGTTCGACCGGATGTCGCTGCTGCCGGTCGGACGCTACGGTGAGCAGGACGTGGAGGTGGGGACACCCCTCGACAGCGGTCAGGTCCGTCGCTACGGGACGGACGCGTGGATCGCCTCGGTCACCCTGGGCTATGAGCTGACGGGATTCGACCGCGGCCTCCGCACGGTCGTCACGTCGTACGTCGTGAACCGCACCCCGGCCGGGTGGCGGCTCGGCGACGTCACCGATCCGGGGGCCGCCCAACCGTGGGACCTCACCCCGCTGACCGTGCTGCGGTCGGCATCGAGCCTCGTCGTCGGCAACGTGCCCGAGCCCGCGTTGCGCCGCTACCTGGCGTTGGCCGACGCCGCGCACTCCCGGATCGACTCGCTGTGGGGGACGGCCGTGCCGGCGGTCGTGGTGGCGGCGAAGGACACGACCGGCTTCGTCGACCAGCTGCACCGCAGCGGCGACGCCGGGCTCGACCAGGTCGCCGCCGTGACCGATGGGCCGCTCGAGCCGGGACACCCCGCCACGAGCGACCGCGTCTACCTCAACCCAAGCGCCTTCGACTCCCTCACCGACGGCGGACGCCGCGTCGTCATCACCCACGAGCTCACCCACGTCACCGTCCGGGCCACGACGACCAGGCCCGTGCCCATGTGGCTGTCGGAGGGGTTCGCCGACGAGGTGGGGTACGCCACGGTCACCCTCGCTCCGACCACGGTCGCGGCACCCCTGCTGGCTCAGGTGCGCGCCGGTCACGGGCCTCGTCACCTGCCGGCCGACTCCGACTTCGACCCGGCCCACGGCGTCATCGGGCCGGTCTACAACGCGGCCTGGCTCGCGGTGACCCGGATGACTGCCCGGTACGGCGAGCCCCGGGTCGTCAACTTCTACCGCACGGTGGCCGGGGGTCTTCCGACGGGCGACGACGCGGCCGGAGACCCCGGTCAGCGGGCCGAGCGGGCTTTCCCGGCCACACTCGGCGTCAGCGAGGCGTCCTTCACCGCTGACTGGATCGCGTACCTCGCGGCGCTGTCCCGCTGAGCGGGACCCGGACCCGCTGACCCCACCCCCGCCTTCCGAACAAGGAAAACCCGTTGTTTCGGGGACTTCGAGGCCCCAGAACGACGGGTTTCCCTCGTTCGGAAGGCAGTAACGGAGGGGAGGGAGGGGGGGGGGGGGTCAGTCGGGGCGGGCTTCGGCGTACAGGGCCTCGACCTCGTCCTCGAAGTCGCGCATGACGATGTTGCGCTTGAGCTTGAGCGAGGGGGTGAGGTGGCCGGTGTCCTCGGTGAAGTCACCGGGGAGGATGACGAACTTGCGGATCGACTCGGCCTTGCTGACGGCCTTGTTGGCCTCGGCGACGGCGCCGTCGATCTCGGCCAGGACGTCGGGGTCGCGCCGGGCGGCCTCCAGGGTCAGGGCCGGCTTGCCGTGGTTCTTGGCCCACGCCGGGAGCATCTCCTCGTCGAGGGTCACGATGGCGGCGATGAAGGGCTTGCCGTCGCCGACGACCATGCACTGCGAGATGAGCGGGTGAGCCCGCAGCCCGTCCTCGAGCACGGCCGGCGCGACGTTCTTGCCGCCGGCGGTGACGATGATCTCCTTCTTGCGGCCCGTGATCCGCAGGAAGCCCTCGTCGTCGAGCTCGCCCAGGTCACCGGTGTGGAACCACCCGTCACGGATGGCCTCGCCGGTCGCCTCGGGGTTGTTGTGGTAGCGGACGAAGACGTTGAGCCCCTTGATGAGGACCTCTCCGTCCTCGCCGATGCGGATGCCCACTCCGGGCAGCGGCTGGCCGACCGTGCCGATCTTGACCCGCTCGGGCGTGTTGACCGTGGCGGGGGCCGTGGTCTCGGTGAGGCCGTAGCCCTCGAGCACGGTGATCCCGATGCCGCGGAAGAAGTGCCCGAGCCGGGTGCCGAGGGGAGCGCCACCCGAGACGGCGTACTGCACCTGCCCGCCGAGGGCCGCCCGCAGCTTGCGGTAGACGAGGGCGTCGAACACGGTGTGCGTGGCCCGCAGGACAACCGAGGGGCCTCCGGTGTCCTGGGCCTGGCTCCAGGCGATCGCGGTGTCGGCCGCCCTGGTGAAGATGGCCCCCTTGCCGTCACCGGTGGCCTGCTGCTCGGCCGAGTTGTAGACCTTCTCGAAGACCCGGGGTACGGCGAGGATGAAGGTCGGCCGGAAGGTCGCGAGGTCCGGAAGGAGGGTCTTGATGTCGGCGGAGTGCCCCATGCGGGCGGCCGACTCCACGCAGAGCACCTGGATGAAGCGGGCGAACACGTGCGCCAGCGGGAGGAAGAGCAGGGTGGAGGCGCCCTCCGGCTCGACGACCTGCCCCAGTCGCCGGATCGCGTTCTCGGCGAGGTCCTTGAAGTTGCCGTGCGTCAGCTCGCAGCCCTTCGGGCGCCCCGTCGTGCCGGAGGTGTAGATGACGGTGGCCAGCGAGGTGCGGTCGGTGCTCCCTCGACGTCCCTCGAGCTCGTCCGCCGAGACCGGCCGACCCTGCGTGGTCAGGGCGGCGATGGCACCGTCATCGAGGACCCACACGTGCTCGAGGGCCTCGACCCGGTCGCGCATCCCCGCGACGGCCTCGGCGTGGACGGACGTCTCGACCACCACCGCCCGTGCCCCTGAGTCCTGGAGGATCCAGGCGACCTGGTCGGCGGAGGAGGTCTCGTAGATCGGCACCGTGACCGCTCCGACGCTCCACAGCGCGTAGTCGACGAGCGTCCACTCGTAGCGGGTGCGCGACATCAGGCCGACCCGGTCGCCCACCGCGATGCCGGAGGCGATGAGCCCCCGGGCCACGGCGTCGACGTCGCGCTTGAACTGCGCGGCGGTGACGTCGGCCCAGCCGGCTCCGGCCCGGCGGGCGAAGACCACCTTCTGCGGCTGCTCGACGGCGTTGCGCACGACGGTGAGCGCGAGGTTTCCCTTGGTGGTGGTGGGGACGATGGGGTCGACGACGTTGTCCTGCACGGTCGGTGCTTCTCCTGGGGGTGGCGGCGGGGGTGCTCCGGCACTGTACTCGCCGGTATCTCTGCGGGACCTCGTACGGCGTGTACGAGGTCACCCACGAACGTGGCCCGCCCGGGCGGGTAGCCTTCGGCCATGCCCAGTCGCACCGAGTCCTCGATCCAGGTCGGGGCGGCACCGGGCCGGGTGCTCGACGTCATCGCCGACTTCCCGGCTTACCCGTCCTGGGCCACCGACGTCAAGAAGGTCACCGTGCTCTCCGAGGAGGGCGACGGGTGGGCCGACCGCGTCGAGTTCGTGCTGGATGCCGGCGTCATCAAGGACACCTACGTCCTCGACTACTCCTGGGAGGTCGAGGACGACGGCACCGGCGTCGTGTCCTGGCAGCTGGTCAAGGCGACCGTGCTGCGGGCCATGAACGGCAGCTACACCCTCGCCCCGCAGAAGGGCGGGACACTCGTCACCTACCGGCTCGCCGTCGACCTGAACATCCCGCTGCTCGGCCTCCTGAAACGCAAGGCGGAGAAGGTGATCGTCGAGACGGCGCTCAAGGAGCTCAAGAAGCACGTCGAGGGTTGACGGCCACCGTGCGCATCCTCCTCTTCACTGGCAAGGGTGGCGTCGGGAAGACGACGACAGCCGCGTCCACCGCCGTCGCCGCTGCCCGTCACGGGATCTCGACCCTCGTGATGTCGACCGACACCGCCCACTCACTGGGTGACGCCCTCGGGACCTCGCTCGGCACCGGCGGGTCGGCCGGAGATCCGGTCAGCGTCGAGCCCGGTCTCGATGCCCTGCAGGTGAGCACCCCGCACGCGGTCGACGCGTCGTGGCGGGTGGTGCAGGACTACCTGCTCCGTCTGCTCAGCACGGTGGGTGTCGACCCCGTCGTCGCCGAGGAGCTCACCTCGCTGCCCGGGGCCGAGGAGGTCGCTGCCCTGCTCGAGCTCCAGGAGCGCGCCGAGTCGGGGCGGTGGGACCTGATCGTGGTCGACTGCGCGCCGACCGCCGAGACCCTGAGGTTGCTGGCTCTGCCCGAGGCCCTGGCCTGGCACCTCGAGCGGCTCCTGCCGGCCCAGCGGGGCCTCCTGCGGTCGCTCCGTCCCGCTGCCGCTGCGGCCTCGGGGGTGCCCCTGCCGGGTCTCGAGGTCGTCGAGACCGTGCGCGGTTGGCTGACCCGGATGCGGGAGGTGCAGCGCCTGCTCACCGGTGAGCAGGCCTCGGTGCGTCTCGTGCTCACCCCCGAGCGAGTGGTCATCGCCGAGTCGCGGCGCACCTGGACCTCGCTCAGCCTCTACGGTTTCGTCGTCGACCAGGTCGTGGTCAACCGGGTCATCCCCGACGCCACCGCCGATGGCGGCGGTCGTCCCGACCCGTGGCGGGCGGCCTGGAACACCGCCCAGCGCGACGGGCTCGCGCAGGTGGCGGAGTCCTTCGCCGGGGTGCCGCTCACGACGACCCCGTACCTCGCCCACGAGCCCGTGGGTGCCGACGCGCTCGCGACGCTCGCGGCCGCCCGGGCCGGAGACGACGCCGCGACCCTGCTCGACCCCGTCAGCCGACGCGGCCTGGTCGTCCGACGGGTCGGAGAGGACTTCGTGCTCCTGCTCCCCCTCCCGCTCGTCGAGGCCGTCGAGGTCGACCTCAAGCGTCGGGACAGCGAGCTGCTCGTCTCCGTCGCCGGTCACCGGCGGGTGCTCACCCTGCCGTCGGCGCTGACGCGGTGCGTGGTGCGCAGTGCCGTGGTCAAGGACGGCACCCTGCGGGTGCGCTTCACCCCCGATGCGGAGGTCTGGCCGGTGGCTGCCGGAGCCCGGGCCGGCCGTGGCTGACCACGCCCCGCCCGGTGCGGGGTCTGGCGGGTCGGTCGGGTCCGGTGGGGGAGCCGGGTCAGCCGGGTCAGTCGGGTCAGTCGGGTCAGTCGCGGAGGAGACGGCGCGCCTGCTCGACGCCCTCCTCGGGGCGGCACCGTCCCCTCAGGGCGACCCGCCCGCCGCAGCGGCGTGTCCCCGCTGCGGTGCGCGCGAGGCCGAGGACCGTACGGAGCCGCCCCTGCCGCCCCCACCACCCCAGGCCAGCACCTGTCGCCTCTGCCCCGTCTGTCAGCTGCTCCAGGTCGCCCAGGCCGTGCGACCCGACCTGGTCGACCGTCTGGCCGACCTGGCCGGGGCCGTCAGCGAGCTGCTGCGGGACGTGGCCGTCGCCCACCGGGCCGAGCACTCGACCAGACCAGCGGGCGGCCCGAGAGCCGGGTCGGCGCACGCGTCGGCCTCGCCCGACGTGGAGGACATCGTCGTGGGAACGGGCGACGACCTCGACGACCTCGCCGACCTCGACCGCCCTGACCACGACGACCCCCGTGGCCCTGACCACCCCCGTGGCCCCGACGACACCCGTCCCGAGGAGAGCCGACCATGACCCAGATCGCCCCGGTGCCGGACCTGGCCATCGGGATCGACATCGGTGGCACCAAGGTCGCCGGAGGTGCCGTGGCCCCCGATGGCACGGTGGTCTTGAGGGCTCGCCGCGACACCCCGCACCGGTCGATGTCGCCCGACGTCGTCGAGGACACCATCGTCGCCGTGGTCGAGGAGCTGTTCGAGGGGGTCGGTCGAGACCGGGTCGTCGCGGTGGGGATCGGAGCCGCCGGCTTCGTCGCAGCCGACCGCAAGACGGTCGTCTTCGCCCCGCACCTGTCGTGGCGGCACGAACCACTCGAGGACAACCTCAACCGCCGCGTCCACGTGCCCATCACCGTCGACAACGACGCCAACGCGGCGGCCTGGGCCGAGTGGAAGTTCGGTGCGGCGCAGGGCGAGTCGCACGTGATGATCGTCAACCTCGGCACCGGCATCGGGGGCGGCATCGTCATCGACGGACGGGTGCAGCGCGGCCGCTACGGCATCGCCGGAGAGTTCGGCCACA
Source organism: Actinomycetales bacterium (assembly GCA_038230235.1). Classification (GTDB taxonomy): domain Bacteria; phylum Actinomycetota; class Actinomycetes; order Actinomycetales; family Dermatophilaceae; genus Lapillicoccus. The sequence continues at coordinate 29,368 of JBBRNQ010000010.1, read as the reverse complement.
TGCAGGTCGTGCCCAACGGCCTGCGGTGCGAGTGCGGCAACCGCGGCTGCTGGGAGCAGTACGCCAGCGGCAACGCCCTCGTGCGCGAGGCGCGGGGGCTCATCGCCGCCCGGTCGCCCGTCGTCAACGACCTCCTGGCGTCGGTCGGTGGGGACGGGGAAGCCCTGACCGGGCCGCTCATCACGGCTGCGGCGCAGGCCGGTGACCCTACGGCCATCGAGCTGCTCGCGGACATCGGCCACTGGCTGGGCGTCGGCATCGCCAACCTCGCGGCGGCGTTCGACCCGGGCACCTTCGTCATCGGGGGCGGCGTCAGTGCAGCCGGCGCGCTGCTGCTCGACCCGGCCCGCGACACCTTCCGGCGTCAGCTGACCGGCCGCGGCTACCGCCCGGAGGCCCGCATCGTGGCCGCCCAGCTCGGCAACGAGGCCGGCCTCATCGGTGCTGCCGACCTCTCCCGCCTCGACGCAGCGGGCGACGAGCTTCCGTGAGCGACGACCTCCCGTGAACGACGACCTGCCGTTGAGCGACGACCTCCCGTGAGGGACCGGCCCGGAGCGTTCCCCACGCTGCGCGTGGCGTCGTACAACACCCGCGACCTCCTCGACGACGCCGCAGCCGCTGCGCGGGTGGTGCGCGCGCTCGATCCTGACGTGCTCTGCCTGCAGGAGGTGCCGCGCCGGCTGCTCGCGGCGAGGAGGGTGGGGCGCTTCGCCGACGCCTGCGGCCTGCGCTGGGCGGGGGGGCACCGGGGGAGCGGTGGGGTGACGATCTTCACGTCCCCCCGGGTGGAGGTGCGCTGGAGCGCCCACCACCGGCTCCCGGTGCGGCTCGGTGTGCGACGACGGGGGTATGCGGTGACCTCCCTCGCTCTGCCCGGTCGCCTTCCGCTCACGGTCGTCTCGCTCCACCTGAGTCTCGTTGCGGCACAGCGGATCCAACATGTGGGACAGCTGCTCGCCGAGGTGGGCGCCGACCGGGAGCCGACGCGCACCCTCGTCGCCGGTGACCTCAACGAGGAGCATGGCTCGGCGGCATACGAGCTCTTGGCGCGGCACCTCGTGCCGGTCGGGGACGGCGCGCTGACCTTCCCCACGAGCAACCCCGACAAGGCGCTCGACGTGGTCTTCGCGTCACCCGACCTGGTCGTCCACCGGGGGTCGCCGGTGGTCCTCGACGAGGCCGACGTGCGGGCAGCCACCGACCACCGCCCGGTGTGGGTGGAGGTGGAGGCATGACGCCGACCCAGCTGAGGGCCTTCGCCACGGTCGTGCAGCTCGGGTCGGTCAAGGCCGCGGCCGAGTCCCTGCAGGTCACCGAAGCCGCCGTCTCGTTGCACGTAGCGCAGCTGCGGCGCGAGCTCGGCGACCCACTCTTCGTGCGCACCGCCAGCGGGCTCGCCTTCACCCCCGGCGGCCTGCGACTGGCCAGCCGGGCCGTCGAGATCCTCGGCCTGCAGGACCGCACCGTGCGGGAGGTGGGCCAAGCAGGTCGGGGACGGCGGCTGCTCCGGGTGGGCGCCAGCAGCCTCTTCGCCGAGCACGCCGCACCCGGCCTCCTCGGGCTCTTCGCCAGCCGCGCCAAGGACCTCGACCTCGAGCTGAGCGTGCACGACAGCGCGGCGCTGCCGGCGCTGCTGGCTACCCGCACGGTCGACGTCGGCATCGGCCCGCACTCGACGGTGCCCCCGGCCGACCTCGTCACGACGGCCTTCCTCAAGTACGAGGTCGTCGTCGTGGCCGGGCCCGGTCACCCCCTCGTGGGCCACGACCCGCATCCGAGCCAGTTGCGTTCTCTCACGTGGCTGCTGGGCCCCTCGTCCGCAGGCGGTCAGGGAGTCATCCCTGACGTGCTGCGGCGGCTAGCCGTGCCGGAGGCCCAGCAGCGCATCTTCCAGAGCGACGCGCAGGCGATGGAGGAGATCCGCCGCGTCGACGGCGTCGGGCTCGCGCTCGGCTTCGCCGTGGCCAGTGACGTCGCCGCGGGGCGGCTCGTCGTGCTCGGCGGCAAGAGCCTGCGCTACGCCGGTCGGTGGTCGGCGTTGGTCCTGCCGACCCACAGCCAGCTGCCGGCCGCCGCCGAGCTGCTTCGCTTCATCACGACTCCCCGGGCGACCCAGGCCATGCTGCGCGGCGCCGGGTCGTCTCCCGGCCGGTTCCGCCCGTCGGTGCATGTGACGCTCTGGAGCTGACGGGTCCGGGGGGGGTGTCGGCCCGGCGAGGGGTCTGCCTCGAAGGCCCCTCTCTGACGAGCAGCCCGTGCAGCGACTCCTGTCGACACGGTCCACTGATCGTTGGATCAGGCGGGAGGGACCTCTCCTGCATCGGCCCGTGGAACCGGGACCAGGACCGTTCCCGGCATCACCGGACCCTCATCTCAGCTCCTGGAGAGAGGCCTCGGGCGCGATGACGGGTGGTGCGTCCGGGTCCGTCCGGACAGCGCCGTGGGGGAGAAGGAGCGCCGAGACGACGGAACCCGCGGCCAGGATGGCGGCCGACCACCAGAATGCCGTGGTGTAGCTCTCGAGCCCGGCCAGCGCGTGGACCACGGGGTCGGTTGCGTCACGCCCGACGAGGTAGTTGCTGGCAGCGGTGGCCGCCAGCGCGCTGAGCACAGCGGTCGCGATGGACCCGCCGATCTGCTGGAAGGTGTTGACCGCGGCTGAGGCCACACCTGCGTCCTCCGCTTCGACGCCAGCAGTGGCCGCGCTGATCGCGGGTGCGATCACCAGGCCGATGCCGACTCCCGTCAACACCAGGCCCGGAAGGATGTTCGGCCAGTAGCTGCTGGTCAGCTCGAGCTGGGTGAACAGGATCATGCCCACGGCGGCGATCGCGAATCCGAGCGAGATCGGCACCTTGACGCCGACCCTGTTGACGATCGGAGCAGCGAGCTGTGCCGAGATCATGATGCCGGCGACCATCGGCATGAAGGAGACCCCCGTCTTGAGCGGCGCGTACCCGAGCACGGTGGTGAGGTAGAAGGTGAGGAAGAGGAAGACCCCGAACAGGCCGGCGCCGACCAGGCCAACCGCGATGAACGAGCCGCCGCGGGTGCGGTCGAGGAGCACCCTCAGGGGCAGCAGGGGGTGAGCGACCCGAGTCTCGACCCAGGCGAACACCCCCAGCAGCACGGCGCCGACGGCGATGAAGCCGAGGGTGAGCGGACTGGTCCACCCCTCAGTCTCGGCGTTGGCCAGGCCGTAGACGATGCCGACCAGGCCAGCGATGCTCAGCACCGCTCCCGGGACGTCGATTCCTGGGGCGTTCTCGGGCTTGTCCTGGCGGGTCAGGAGCACTGCGGCGCCGACCGCGGCGATCGCGGCGAGGGGGACGTTGACGTAGAGGCACCAGCGCCACGACAGATACTCGGTCAGGGCGCCGCCGAGGATGAGGCCGACAGCTCCGCCGGCACCGGCGATGGCGCCGAAGATGGCGAATGCCCGGCCGCGCTCGTGAGCTGCGGTGAACGTGACGGTGAGTAGCGACAGCGCCGCGGGCGCGAGCAGGGCGCCGAAGACACCCTGCCCGGCCCGGGCGGCAACGAGCATTCCGAAGCTTCCGGCGGCGCCGCCGACGGCGGAGGCGGCGGCGAAGCCGACCAGTCCGGTGATGAACATCGGCTTGCGACCGATCAGGTCGCTGAGCCGACCGCCGACGAGAAGGAGGGAGCCGAAGGCCAGTGCGTAGGCGGTGATGACCCACTGCCGGTTGTCGTCGCTGAAGCCGATGGACCGCTGGGCGCTCGGCAGGGCGATGTTGACGATGGTGGAGTCGAGCACCACCACGAGCTGGGCGAGTGAGACGACGGCGAGGATGAGCCACCGGTTCCTGCTGTTCGCGTGGTCGTCGGGAGGCTGGTGACGGGTGTCTGACTCGTGCACGGTCGGCGTGCCGGTTCGGGAGGTCGTTGTCGGCATGGGGTGTCTCCTCAGGCGAGAGTAGAAGTGGAAATGGATTTCCGTTTACTTTGCCACGGTAACACGTAAGTGGAAAGTAGTCTCCGATTTGCTACCCTGTGGGCATGACCTCTACGACGCAGCCGCCCCTGGACGCCCTTCCGAGCGAGGTCGAGTCGGCGCGCCCGCTCCGGTCGGACGCCGAGCGCAACCGCCGACTGATCCTTGACGCGGCGGCCGTGGTCTTTGCCGAGCGCGGGCTGCTGGCCGGCTTCGACGAGGTCGCCCGGGTCGCCGGTGTCGGAGTCGGTACCGTCTACCGTCGGTTCCCTGATCGCGACGACCTCATCGACGCGCTGTTCGCTGAGCGGGTCGAGGAGATGGGCATGATCGCCAGGGAGGCGGCCGACAACCCTGACCCCTGGGAGGGCTTGGCGTGGTTCATGGAGCGGTCCACTCAGGCGCAGGCAAACGACCGAGGGTTGGCTGAGGTGTTGGGTGACGGCGAGCGCGGGCACGCACGACTGGAGCGCGCCCGGGAGAGGCTGCAGCCTGCTGTCGGAGTCCTGGTGGATCGTGCCCATGCCGACGGTGTGCTGCGCCAGGACATCGGGGTGGTCGATCTCGCCCTTCTCGGTAACCTCCTGCGCCGCGCCTCCACGGAAGCCGCCCCGGAACTGTGGCGTCGGTATCTGCCCGTCGTGCTCGACGGGCTGCGGGCCCGCGAGCACGCCGAGCCGCTTCCGCTCGCCGCGCCGGCAGAGGACCTGGCGCGGGTCGCGCACGCCACGTGACGGGTCCCCTGACCACGACAGCCATCAGCGCGAGGAGCTCTTGCCGGGTCAAAAGGACAGCCATGACGAGGATGGGACTGATAATAGTGGCGACCAGTAGCCGAGGCCGTTGCCGACGACGGGGACGGGGACGACCACGTTGAGGACGAGAGCCGGGCAGTCGATCGCGGCGAGGTCGGGCGGGACGTCCAGGGCCAGGATGGCGAACCAGCGCCAGCCGAGGGCACCTGCCATCCCCGCCGCGAGACCGACGAGACACGCTGCGACCAGGGCGTCGACCCGCGCCGCGCGGGCGACGGGGGCGGATGTCATGGGGCGGTGTTCTTTTGCACCGGTCGGCACCGGTGCCGATCGCGGTCGGTGGACAAGCGTTCGTCCGACCCGTCATCCGGCGGGTGTGCGTCCTGCCACGTGTCCGTCGGGCTTTACCGATGACAGAGTCGTCGCGCCGTGGTCCGTGCCGACCGATCTCGATCCCAGGGGCGTGCCGGCAGGGACGAGCAGCCCCACCAGCGCGGCCGCGACCAGCATCGACGCGATGATCAAGAAGCCGTCGGTGTAACCGGAGGCCGACGGTCGACCCGTGGTCGCCACCTGGGCGGTGACCACCGTGGTGAGCACCGCCGAGCCGATCGCGCCGCCGATGGTGCGCAGGTTGGCGTTGGTGCCAGCAGCCACCCCTGTCTGCTCCGCGGGGACGGCCGCGACGACCAGGTTCGCGAGTAGGGCCATCGACAGGCCGGTCCCCAGTCCGATCAGGGAGGTGCCGGCGTAGACCCCGACCAGCGAGTCACCCCCTATTGCGAGCAGCGTCGTGCCGCCCGCGGCGAGGAGGGCCCCCGCGATCACCACGGCCCGGCTGCCGAGGCGCTGGGCGGCCCGCGCGGCCGAGAATCCCGCCGCAAAGCTGAACAGGCACTGCGGGACGAGCATCAGCCCGGACTGCCCGCTGGTCACGCCGAAGCCGTACCCGGCCGCGACCGGGGTCTGCAGGAACTGCGGGATCAGGGTGCTGGAGGAGTACAGCCCGAACCCGATCAGGAACGCGATGGCGTGGGCCGTCCACACCGACCGGTTGCGCAGTGTGCGCAGGTCGATCAGTGGGACGTCGGAGCTCAGCTCGGAGCGCGCCCACAGGGCAAACACGACGGCGGCGCCAGCGAGCGGCACCAGCACGGCCGCGGAGGTCCATCCCCAGACCGACGCCCGGCTGACAGGCACGAGCAGCAGCAGGAGCCACCCGGCCAGCAACAGGGCCGGTAGGGGGGCGATCTGCTCCCTCGTCCGGGTCGGTGAGCGGGGCACGACCCGAGCGGCAGCGACAGCGGCGACCGCGCAGACGAGGAACGGCGCCCAGAACAGCCAGCTGTAGCCGAGAGTCGAGACGAGGGGGCCGGCCAGAACGATCCCACCCCCGATGCCGACGGTTAGCAGCGAGGAGGTCAGGCTGATGGCCTGGGGGACCCGGTCGGGCGGGAGCTCGTCGCGGATGATGCCGAACGACAGCGGGAGCACTCCGCCGCCGGCGCCCTGCAGCGCGCGCGCTGCGATCATCCAGCCGACGTTCGGTGCGAGCGCGCCGACGAGACTGCCCGCCGCCAGCAGCGTCAGCGAGATGGTGAGCGCTCGGTCCTTGCCCCAGATGTCGCCGAGGCGGCCCGCGATGGGCGTGCTCACCGAGGCCGAGATCAGGTAGGCGGTCAGCAGCCAGGTGACGGTGCTCTGGTCGGTGTCGAGCTGGCGCGCCAGTGGCCCGAGCTCGGGGATCAGCAGCGACTGCGCCAGGGAGAAGGCCGCGACGCCGACGACCAGTACGGCAAGGGTGGCGCGTTGCATCGAAGTCATGGGACTGGTCTACCCCGGGTGGGCCAGCAGGGGGCATGGGCTGGTTCCGCCCGTCGGAACCGAACGGAGAGCGTCAGCCCTTGCCCTACCGAGGTACAGGGCTGTATCTTATAGACGTCATATATGTCTGCCAAGAGTAGTAGGGAGTCCCTCGTGGAGGACACGTCCGCAGGCAAGGCGCTGGCGCTTCTCGACGCCTTCTCCGGGAGGCTGGGGGTGGTCGGCGTCACGGAGCTGGCCGAGCGCGCACACGTCACCAAGCCGACGGCGCACCGCTTGCTCCAGGTGCTCGTCGCCGGTGGTTACGTGCGTCGGGTGGGTGACCGTTACTGCCTGAGCGAGCACGTCTTCGAGATGGGCAACCAGGTCCGCGCCTGCCGACCCAGCGGGATCCGCGACATCGCCGGTCCGTACCTTGGCGAGCTCTTCGCCGAGACCCGTCAGACGGTCCAGCTGGCCGTGCTCTCGGGCGCCGAAGTGCTCTACCTCGACAAGGTGGTCGGTCTGTACGGCGCCCCGTGCCCGACCTCGGTCGGGGCGCGCCGGCCGACGTACGCCACGGGGCTGGGAAAGGCACTGCTCGCCTTCGCCAGCGCCGAGAGGCTTCAGGACACGCTCCGGGCGCCGTTCCGACGCTTCACGCGGCAGACTCTGACGGCTGCCCAGCTGGAGGGCTGCCTGGACGACGTACGCCAGGACGGCTACGCCACCGACCACGAGGAGCTGCGACGGGGGGTCAACTGCGTCGCGGCGCCCGTCCTCGACCCGGCCGGTCTCGCGATCGCGGCGATCTCGGTCTGCTCTGCCAGCCCCACCTCCGAACGACGCAACCTGCGCGCGCTGCAGCGGATCGCCGGTGAGCTGTCCGCGCGGCCCAGTCTCGCGCTGGCGTGACCCCGCTACGTGCCGTCGCGTGACCAGCGCCCGGCTACCCTGCGTTAGCCTCGTCCCGTGACGGACAGGTTCGAGATCGATCCTCATGCGACCTCCTCATCGGTGTCCACGCCGACGACCGCCCCGTCCGAGAAGCAGCGGCGCCGCTCGACTGCAGACGTCAACGACGCGGTCTTCGAGGCGGTCCGGGAAGAGCTCGCCGAGCACGGCTACCAGGGCCTGACCATGGTCGGGGTGGCGCGCCGCGCGGGCACGAGCCGACGCGCGCTCTACCTTCGGTGGGAGACCAAGGAGCAGATGATCTACGACTCGGTCATCCCCGCCGTTCCCACCTCGGTGTCGTTCGTGTCCTCGGGCGACCTGCGCACCGACCTGGTCAGGTTCATGCTGCGAGAGACGGTCTTCGAGGGCACGCTCGGCCGCGCGATCAGGAGCATGATCGCGGAGACCTACCGCGACCCTGCGGCGCAGAACGGCGGGGTGCGCGACCGCCTGATGGCGGCCAGCTGGTCCGGACTGCGGCAGATGCTGCTCGAGGCGATCGCACGCGGCGAGGCGGTCCCCGCCGCGCTCGATCCCGAGGTGCTGATGGTGGTGGACGCGGTCGCGTTCCACCAGCACAGCACCAGCGCCGAGCCGATGGGCGAGGAGCTCGCGGAGCGGATCGTCGACCGCGTGCTCCTGCCGTTGGTACAGACCGCGAGCTACGCCGGCGCCGGCGGCTGAGCAGCTCACCGCAGGGGCGAGGCCTCCGCCGCGGAGAGCGGCACGACCGAGACATCGAGGATGACCGAGGGGTCGAAGCCGGGCATGTTGGCGGCGGCCCGAGGGTGCTCGCGGTACTGCCGGCGGATGTCGTCAGGATCCGCGCCAGGGGGGTAGGACAGCAGCACGTAGAGCCGGAACGCGTCGGTGCCGCTCCACCAGCCGTGGACGGTGACGTCGAAGAGCTCCGCAAGGCTGACGAGGTGTCTCGGGTAGTAGACCGTCGCGTAGGCGTGCAGCGCCTCCGCGGTCGCCAGAGTGTAGGTACGCAGCTCGAAGCTGGTGGTGCTCATGCCGCCTCGAGGAACGACGTCACCAGCCGGTTGAACTCGTCAGCGTGCTCGAGCTGGGCCCAGTGGCCGCACCGGTTGAGCATCACCAGGCGGCTGTCAGAGATCTGGGCCGTCAGGAACAGGGCGTTCTCGAAGTGCACGGTGCGGTCGTCGCGGCCCTGCATCACCATGGTCGGGGCGGTGATGCCCGTGACGGCGCCGCCGAGACCGAAGTACGGCGACACCGCGCCGGCGCCCTGACGGGCCGCGTTCCATCCGGCGAGGTGCTCGGGGTGGGCCAGCGCGGCGGCCAGGCGGGACTCGATGAGCTCGTCGGTGGCGAAGGCCGGGTCGAAGCACATCACGTCCACGAACGCCTTGACCATCGCGCGGGTGGGGTCCCGGTAGGCGGCAGTAAGCGCCTTCATGCCTTCGGTCGGGCCACCCGGCGCGAGCAGCAGGCGTGCCGGCGCGGGCGCACCCATCGTGATCAGGTGGGACACCCGCTCCGGGTGGGCGACGGTCGTGCTGACCGCCGTCATACCGCCGACGGAGTTGCCGATGAGGGCTGCTCGGTCGACATCGAGCGCGTCGAGCAGCTCGACGAGCCGGTCGGGGTGGTCCCGACCGCCCGCGGTGCTCGTGTCGCTGTCGCCCCAGCCCGGCATGTCGGGCACCAGCACGCGGAAGTGCTCCGCGAGGGGGGCGATGTTGGGGGCGAAGTTGCTGGTCCCGGTCGCGCCGGGCCCACCGCCGTGCAGCAGCACAACGGTGGGGCCTGATCCTGCTTCGACGTAGTGGATGCGATGGCCGGAGGCGTCGACGTATCGGTCTGCGGGCTGGGAAGTCTCGGTGGTGAGGGTCATGCCCTCCGTTCTACCGACCAGTCGTCGTGACCCGTCAGGACGTTGTTCCGGGGACCGGAACAAGCAAGAGTCGGATCTGTGGTTCGCAAGGAACAGGTCTGTATCTTCGGTGGTGTCCGAGAGCCACTTCACACCGCAAGGAGACAACCCGTGACCGCCACCGTGATCGCCAGTTCACCCACGAGCATCGTCCGCTCGGAGCTGCAGCACCAGATCGAGCAGTTCCTCTATGTCGAAGCCGACCTGATGGACGCCTGGAAACTCGACGAGTGGATGGCGCTGATGGCCCCGGATCTCCACTACTGGGCGCCCACGCAACAGAACCGGACGGTTCGCGAGCGGGGGCAGGAGATCGCCGCACCGATGACCGCGGCCTACTTCGACGAGAACCACGCCCTTCTCCGGCAACGCATCGACCGGATGCACACCTCGCAGGCCTGGGCCGAGGAGCCGCGCTCGCGGATCCGGCACCTGATCTGCAACGTGCGGGTCCGGCCGACCGAGGTCCCCGACGAGTACGAGGTCGACTCCAGCTTCTACCTCTTCCGCACCCGGATGGAAAGGGAGATGGACCACTTCGTCGGCCGGCGCTACGACCTGCTTCGCCGCCACGACAACCCACACGGATTCCAGGTCGCGAGGCGAACGGCGGTGCTCGACATGTCGACGCTGCTGGCCAAGAACATCTCGGTCTTCTTCTGAGAGGTGGACAGACTCATGAGCGAAGTCATCGCACTGGGCTACGTCGGCACGACGGCGCCCGACCTCGCAGAGTTCGAGGAGTACGCCACCGCGGTCCTCGGGATGCAGGTGGCCAAGAAGTCGGGGACCGAGCAGCTCCGCCTGAGGGTCGACGAACGCTCCTGGCGCATCAGCGTGGAGCCCGGACCCGGCGGCTTGGCCTACTGCGGATGGGAGGTCCCTAGCGGGATCGAGCTCGCCCGACTGGGGGACCGGCTCGACGCGCTCGGCATCCCCGTCAAGGAAGACGCGGCACTGGCTGAGCAGCGCGGCGTGAACGGACTCCTGCTCTCACAAGACCCCGACGGCAACCGGCTGGAGTTCTTCCACGGCGCCTACATCCCCCGCGAGCCGTTCTGCTCCCCCCTGGGTCGCCGCTTCGTCACCGGGCACAAAGCGCCCGGCGACCTCGGCCTGGGTCACGTGGGGATCATGTTCTCCGACCAGCCGGCGGCCAAGGCCTTCTACATGGACGTGCTCGGGTTCCGGCTCTCCGACACCATCTTCGGTACGCCGTTCGTGCATGTGAACCCGCGCCACCACTCTCTGGTGATCGCACCGGCCATGCCCGACAGGCGCCCGGCCGGACTGCACCACCTCATGGTCGAGGTCGAGGACCTCGACATGGTCGGCTACGCGCTCGACGAGGTGCAGCGGCGCAGCCCGGAGACCATCTCCCTCACGCTCGGCAAGCACACCAACGACCGAATGACGTCGTTCTACGCCAAGTCTCCGGGCGGCTTCGACATCGAGTACGGCTACGGCGGCGTGCACATCGACGACACCGTCTGGACCACTGCGGCCTACGACGCCATCAGCTTCTGGGGCCACCAAGGCGCACAGGTGCCCTCCTGACAGCAGATCTGACAGCACATCTGACAGCACATCTGACAGCACATCTGACAGCAAGGGAGTCCACTATGTCCACCCTCGATCTCTCCTCACTGGTCGACGCCGAGAAGGGGTACATCAGCCCCGAGATCTACACCTCGGAGGAGATCTACCAGCTCGAGCTCGAGAAGGTCTTCGGTCGATGCTGGCTCTTCTTGGCCCACGACTCGATGATCCCCAAGCCGGGCGACTTCATCCAGACCTACATGGGCGAGGACCCGGTCCTCGTGGTGCGCCAGAAGGACATGACGGTCAAGGCGTTCCTCAACCAGTGCCGCCACCGCGGCATGCGGATCTGCCGCGCCGACCTGGGCAACCTCAAGGCGTTCACGTGCACCTACCACGGCTGGACCTACGACACCGCCGGCAAGCTGATCAACGTCCCCTTCGCGCCGATCGCCGGAATGGAGAACCTCGACAAGGAGGGGTGGGGTCCCGCACCCGTGGCCCAGCTGGCCAACCACAACGGGTTCATCTTCGGCACCTGGGACCCCGACGCCCCGGACTTCCTGACCTACCTGGGTGACATGGCGTGGTACTTCGACGCCTGGACCGACATGTGGGAGGGGGGCACCGAGATCGTCGAGGGCGGGATGCGCTGGATCATCGACTGCAACTGGAAGCTCCCCTCGGAGCAGTTCGCCTCCGACACCATCCACGGGCCGATCACGCACTCCTCGGCCATCACCGTCGGCCATGCCAAGGACGAGGACCCGGCCGAAGCAGGCCAGCGGATGGGCGTCTGGCTGCAGAACCTGCGCCAGTTCTCCGCTCCGGAGGGCCACGGCGCCGCAGTCAACATCACGGGCGGACTGTTCCAGACCTCCTACGCAGCCACGGAGGCGGAAAACGCAGCCCTTGCGCCGTTCTGGGAGAAGAGCCTGAACGAGGGGGTGGAGCGGATCGGTGCGCTGCGGTCCCAAGGCATCGGCGGTGGGGGCCACGCCACGATCTTTCCGAACTTCTCCTACCTGGCGATGAACCGATCGCTGCGGGTCTGGCAGCCCCGTGGTCCGGGTCAGATCGAGGTGTTCACGTGGACCAGCGTGCCCAAGGAGGCGCCCCAGGAGGTCAAGGACGCCTTACGCCGGGCCGCGCTGCGCGGCTTCTCCCCGGCAGGCATCTACGAGGCTGACGACGGCGAGAACTGGAACGAGATCCAGAAGGTGCTCCGGGGCTGGAAGGCCCGCCAGAGTCCGCTGAACACCCAGATGGGCCTCGGCCGCTCGCGGATGGACGCCGACGGACTGCCGGGGCGCACAACGCCAGGCTTCAGCGAGGACGGCTCGCGACACTTCTACCAGCGGTGGTTGAACCTGCTCCAGGCGAGAGACTGGGCCCACCTCAACGAGCTGACCAGCAGCGACCCGCACGTCCCGGCCCGATGATCGCCCCGATCTATGTCGTCTCCTCCAGAGGTGACGTGGCGCGTGCATTCGCGCACCGGGAGGACGCCGAGACGATCGCGAGCAATTACCCGGACGCCCGGATCAGGCGCCACATCGCCGGATTCGGGATCGACGAGACTGCGTTGGACGCCGAGATCCGCAGCGCCATCGAGCGGGTACGCCGCCTCAGCCACGACGCACCCATGGAGTCCGCGGGCGGGCGGGCGTCGTGAGCGTCGGCTCGATCGCCATCGTCGGCGCCAGCCTCGCCGGGGCCCGGGGCGCGCAGGCCCTGCGCGCTCAGGGCTACGACGGCGACATCCACCTGATCGGCGCCGAGCCTCACGCACCCTACGACCGCCCACCCCTGTCGAAGGGGGTGCTGACCGGTACGACCACGGACACTGCCCTCTTCGCGGCGGACTTCTGGGAGGAGCAGCGTATCTCGCTGCACCTGGGCTCGCCAGTGGTGGCGCTGCGGCCGGGTGAGCGCGCGGTCGAGCTGGCCGACGGCAGGAGTCTCCCCGCCGACCGGGTGCTGCTATGCACAGGCGGCGCCGCGCGGCGCCTCGACGTACCGGGCGCCGACCTCGACGGCGTGTTCTGCCTGCGCACCACCGAGGACGCAGCCGGGGTGAAGGACCGCCTGGTCGAGGGTGCCGACGTGGTCGTCCTCGGCGCCGGTTTCGTCGGCTGCGAGGTCGCTGCCAGCGCCCGTGCCCTCGGCTGCTCCGTCACCCTGGTCGAGATCGCCGAAGTGCCGCTAGGACGTGTCCTTGGCGCAGAGATGGGCCGGTTCTACGGCCAGGTGCACCGCGACCACGGCGTCGACCTGCGCTGCGGCGTGGGGGTGACCGAGATCCTCGGCGCCGCCGGCGGGACCGTCCGCGGCGTCGTGCTCACCGACGGCACCACGGTCTCCGCGGACGTGGTCGTGGTCGGCGTCGGGATCGTCCCGTCGACCGACCTGGCTGCGGGCATCGGCGCCAAGGTGGCCCCCACGGCGCCGGGCGGCATCGTCGTGGACGAGTACTGCGAGACCACCGTGCCCGGGGTGTTCGCGGCCGGTGACGTCGCCAACCACCTCAACCCCATCCTCGGCGAGCGGGTGCGCCTGGAGCACTGGCGCAACGCCCAGAACCAGGCCGTCGCGGCGGCCGGCTCGATCCTGGGGGAGCGGGTGCCCTACAGCGAGGTGCCCTGGTTCTGGTCCGACCAGTACGACCTGACCCTCCAGGTGGCGGGCCACCCCTGCGCCCGCGACGACGTCGTACGACGCGGGGAGCCCGGCGCGGGCCCCTTCACGCTCTTCTACCTGCGTGACGGCGTGCTCCGCTGCGTGCTGGATGTCAACCGTCCGGGAGACGTGCGCGCCGGCCTGGACCTGATCGCCGCCAAGGCCCGGATCGAGCCGGAGGCGCTCACCGACCCCGGCACCGACCTGCGAGCCCTGGCCCGTGCGGCCCGGGCCGCCGTATGACACGGCCACATTCGTCAACCGAGAAGGAGGACAGCACGATGAGTGCCACGCAGGTCAACAGCTGGATCCAGGTCTGCCACGTCAAGGAGGTCGTGCCCGGCGAGGGCAAGGCGCTTGCCGTCGACCCACCCGTCGCCGTCTGGAGCGTCGACGGCGAGCTCTACGCCACCGATGACACCTGCCCCCACGAGGACTTCTCATTGGCCGAGAGCTATCAGGACGGCTGTCAGGTCGAGTGCGCACTGCACTGGGCCAAGTTCGACCTCCGAACCGGTGAGTCGATCAACATGGGGTACCGCCCTCTGCGGACCTACCCGGTGCGGGTGAGCGACGGTGTCGTGTTCGTCGACCTGTCGAGCCGCGACACCGTTCGACCTGATGGGACCGAGGACCGGGCATGACCACCCTGCCCTTCTACGACGACCCCGGGGTGCCGCCGATCGCGTTGATCGAGGCCGCGTGGCGTCTGGAGGACGCCGCCTACAACAGGGTGCCCTGTGCCCCGGTGCGAGACCTCATCGGCGCAGACAACCTCACGGCGGCGTACGCCGTCCAGCAGCGGCTCAACGTCGGGAGGTTCTTCCTGGGCGCGAAGGTGGTCGGACGTAAGATCGGCCTGACCTCGCCGGCCGTCCAGGCACAGCTCGGCGTGAGCCAGCCGGACTTCGGGGTCCTGTTCTCCGACATGCAGGTCGAGGAGGATGTCCCGGTCCCGATGGAGCGCCTCCTCCAGCCGAAGGCCGAGGCCGAGATCGCCTTCATCCTCGGCAACGACCTGATCAAGGGAGACCTGGGTCCGGCGCAGGTGCGCGATGCCGTCGCCTACGCCGTCGCCGCCATCGAGATCGTCGACAGCCGCATCGCCGACTGGGACATCACCTTCGCCGACACGGTCGCCGACAACGCCTCGAGCGGGCTGTTCGTCCTCGGCTCGCAGCGCCGCGAGCTCGACGCGTTCGAGCCCGCCGAGGCCGCGATGACGATGACTCTCGACGGTGTTGTCGCCTCCGTCGGCTCCGGCCAGGCATGTCTCGGCGACCCTCTCGAGGCGCTGCGCTGGCTCGCCGCCACGGCGCGTGAGCTGGGCGAGCCACTGGTCGCCGGGCAGGTGGTGCTGTCCGGAGCGCTGGGCCCGATGGCATCCGTCGGTCCGGGGTCCGTGGTCGTCGCCACCATCACCGGGCTCGGCGAGGTCCGCGCGACGTTCGAGCGAGGAGCACACAACGATTGACGTAAAAAGGACCGAGGGCTGTCAGGTCGCGTTCGACGCGTCGGACGCGGGCTGGGCGGGTTCGTTGGCCCGATGCTGTGCCCGGGCGTGGCCTTCGGCTCGACACGCCCACATCGGTCTCCGTCGAGGCAGTGCGGTCCAGACTCGCCGGGATGGCCGACGAGTGGACATCCGCGCGATATCGGCCTCGCGTTCGCCCCGCTGCTGGTCATGGTTGTCGCGCCGGCCGGGCCCACGACTCGCTCGAGGCCGGGCTCGCCCAGGCGGTCGGCGGATCGGCGCTTGGGCCTCTTCTCCACCGACATCGCCGGTGGCATCACTCACCCAGGGTATTGCGTTGGCACTCAACGCGATCCCGGTCGCGCCCGGTGCGGGTGAGTGGCCGCTCATGCCGACGCCGGAGAGACTGCACGCGCTGGCTCTGGAGTCGCTCGGGAACGCTGGCTCTTGTCGGCCTGCGCGCGGTGAGCGCCGAGGGCCTTCGTCGCCTGACCGTATCGGCCACCGGAACCGGACGCTGGCGCTCCGACCTCGGTCCGCTGATGCTGGGGGCATGCCCGCACCGATGACGTACGACGTGCTCGACGAGGCCACCGCGCGGCTCAACGGCGCGGCGATCAGCGGGGTGCCCTGCACCTTGGGCGCGACCTCAACGGCGAGAGCGACGTCGCTGCGGCGTACGCCGATCAGCGGCGGGTCACTGCTGTCCGCGTGCGTGAGGGACTCGTGGTCGTCGGATGCAAGATCGGCCTCACCTCGCCGGCCGTCCAGGCGCCGCACGGGGTCGACCGGCCTGACTTTGGTGTCCTCTCCGCCGACCTGTGAGCCGGCACCCCAGCCCCCGTGCACCGCGTCCCGCAGCCGAAGGTCCGGCGCGCTGGGACCGATGGCCGCGGTCTCCCCGGGCTCCCCGGGCTCCGTTGTCAGCGCGACGATCACCCGGCCGGGACGAGGTCGGCACCACATTCAGCACGTCCCACGAGAAAGAAGGAACCCAGCGATGAAGACCAAGGTGGCCGTGATTGGATCGGGCAACATCGGGTCCGACCTGATGATGAAGATGCAGCTGTCGGAGCACCTCGAGGTGGTCGCGATGGTCGGTATCGACGCCGGCTCAGACGGGCTGGCCCGGGCGGCGCGGATGGGCGTGCCGACCACCGCGGAGGGCGTCGAGGGGCTGGTCGCGATGGACGGCTTCGAGGCCATCGAGATCGTCTTCGACGCCACATCCGCCAAGGCGCACGAGGCCAACGCGGCTCGGCTGACCCCGTTGGGCAAGCTGATGATCGACTTGACGCCGGCGGCGATCGGCCCGTTCGTCGTGCCGGCGGTCAACCTGGAGGAGCACCTCGACGCGAGCAACGTCAACATGGTGACCTGCGGCGGACAGGCCACGATCCCGATCGTGGCCGCGATCTCCCGCGTCGTGGCGGTGCCTTACGCCGAGATCATTGCCTCGATCGCGTCGCGTTCCGCGGGGCCGGGCACCCGGGCCAACATCGACGAGTTCACCCAGACCACCGCGCACGCCATCGAGTCAGTCGGCGGGGCCGAGCGGGGCAAGGCGATCATCGTCCTCAACCCCGCCGATCCGCCGCTGGTCATGCGCGATACGGTCCTCGCCCTCGTCGAGGCGCCCGACGAGTCGCTGCACGAAAAGATCCGCTCCTCGATCGACAAGATGGTCGCCGACGTCGCCGCCTACGTGCCGGGCTACCGGCTTCAGCAGAACGTGCAGATCGCCGCAGTCCCCCCGGACCAGCCGGTCCACACCTTGCTCGGCGCCGGTTCGACCGCCCTGCCGACCCATCAGGTCTCGGTGTTCCTCGAGGTCGAGGGCGCCGCGCACTACCTTCCGGCATACGCCGGCAACCTCGACATCATGACCAGCGCTGCCGTGCAGGTGGCCGAACGGATCGCCCTCCAGCGGCAGGAGACGGCACGATGAGCGTTGACCGGACCCTGTATATCCAGGACGTCACCCTGCGCGACGGGATGCACGCGATCCGGCACCGGATGGAGCCCGCGAAGATCGGCGAGATCGTGGCCGCCCTTGACGCCGCGGGTGTCGACGCGATCGAGGTCGCTCACGGCGATGGCCTCGCCGGTGGCTCGCTCACCTACGGCCCGGGGTCGCACAGCGACTGGGACTGGATCGAGGCGGGAGCCGCCAACCTCACCCACGCGCGGTTGACAACGCTGATCCTCCCGGGCATCGGCACCATCGCCGAGCTGAAGCAGGCCCATGCCCTCGGGGTGCGCTCCGTGCGGGTCGCGACCCACTGCACCGAGGCCGACGTATCGGCCCAGCACGTCGCCACCGCCCGCGAGCTCGGCATGGACGTGTCCGGGTTCCTCATGATGAGTCACATGACCGACCCGGCCACTCTTGCCGGTCAGGCGAAGCTGATGGAGTCCTACGGCGCGCACTGCGTCTACGTCACCGACTCCGGCGGCCGACTGATGATGGACGGCGTCCGCGCTCGGGTGCGGGCCTACCGCGATGTGCTCGACCCCGCGACCGAGATCGGCATTCATGCCCACGAGAACCTCTCGCTCTCCGTGGCGAACTCGATGGTCGCGGTCGAGGAGGGTGTCACCCGCGTCGATGCCTCCCTTGCCGGCCTGGGGGCCGGCGCGGGCAACACCCCGCTCGAGGCGTTCGTCGCCGTGGCCGACCTGCGGGGCTGGAAGCACGGCTGCAACCTCTTCGCGCTGCAGGACGCTGCCGACGACCTGGTGCGGCCGCTGCAGGATCGGGCGGTTCGCGTCGACCGCGAGACCCTCACCCTGGGCTACGCCGGCGTCTACAGCTCGTTCCTGCGACACGCCGAGACCGCGGCGGAGCGCTACGGCGTCGACGTCCGCACCCTGCTCGTCGAGGCCGGCAGGCGCGGCCTGGTCGGTGGCCAGGAGGACATGGTCACCGACATCGCCCTCGACCACCTCAGGACAGCACGGTGACGAGCCGGCTCGATCTCTCGACCCGCGAAGACGGTTCCGGTCCTCGAAACGGCAAGGTCGCGCCGTGACCGGTGTGACTCGAACGGGAACGGCTGTGGTCACCGGAGGCGGTCGCGGGATTGGTCTCGAGGTCGTGCGTCAGCTCGCGGAGAGCGGGATGACCGTGGTGCTCGGAGCGCGCGACCTCGCCAAGGCCCAGGCCGCCGCGGCTGCCATCGAGGGATCCGTCCTCGTCCGCCAACTCGACGTTACGCAGCCCGGTGACGTCGCGCGCCTGGCCGACGAGCTGGAGACGCTCGACGTGCTGGTCAACAACGCGGCCATCCACTTCGACCTGTGGCAGGACGCAGCAGGCGCCGACCTCACGGTGGCCCGGGAGGCGTTCGAGACCAATGTCCTCGGGGCGTGGTCGACGGCCACCGCGCTCCTTCCACTCATGTCTCGAGGCAGTCGGATCGTCAATGTCTCCAGTCGCTCCGGTTCATTCGGCGAGACCAGTGGTCCGCAGGCGCCGGCCTATGCGGTGTCCAAGGCCGCGCTGGGCATGTTGACCGTCAAGCTCGCCGCTGCTGTGCACGACCGCGGGATTCTCGTGAACGCGATGTGTCCGGGCTGGGTCGCGACCGACCTGGGCGGACCGGGCGGCGGGCGGGTGGAGGACGCCGTGGCAGGGTTGCTGTGGGCAGTCGACCTCCCACCGGAAGGCCCGACCGGAGGATTCTTCCGACGAGGCCAGCCCGTGCCCTGGTGAGCGACGCTGCGGTGACAGGAGCCGATCGCAGGGTGGCAGCAACGACACTCGGGCGACGAACGGTGAGCGCAGCTGAGAACGCGGTGGTTGTCAGCGGGCAGCCCCACGTGAGCGTGAGTACGCGCCCCCTGCGTTTCCCTCCTCGGCGAGCTACGGCGAGACGATGGCCTCGACGACACCGCGCAGGGCCCGGATGGTGTCGCCGGGCAGGAACGCGTCGCAGAACGGCAGGGCGGCGGCCATCGACCCCACGAGCGGCTCGAAGCCGGGAGCGCCCGCCCGGGGGTTGACCCACACGACGCGGTGGGCTCGGCGGTGCACCCGGCGCATGACCTCGGCCAGGGCCTGGGGGTCGTCGGAGTCGCACCCGTCGGAGGCGATGACGACGATGCCGCCGCGCAGGGCGTGCCCGTGTCGCGACCGCAGGAGGGTCTGCAGGCTGGAGGCGAGGTGCGTGCCGCCGTACCGGTCGTCGGCCAGTTTCGTTGCCCCGGCGACGGCCTCGGCTGCAGACTTGTGCCGCAGCGCCACCGTCACCCGGGTGAGCCCGGTCGAGAAGACGAACGCCTCGGCGCGCCCGCCGAGGGCCAACGTGCGCATCAGGTGCAGGTAGGCCGTCGCGTAGGGCTGCATCGACTGGCTGACGTCGGCGACCACCACGACGGGCCGCGGTCGGCGCACCGGCCGGGTGCGCACCAGGGTGACCGGCTCCCACCCCGTACGACGTGATGCCGCGATCGTCTCGCGCAGGGCGACGCGGTCACCCCGGGGGTGCGGGCGACGCCGCCTGGACGGCCGGGTCGGCCAGCGGGGGAGGACGCTCTCGAGCCACGCGCCCACGAGGGCGAGCTGCGTCTCGTCGAGGTCGTCGAACGGGGTGTCGTGCAGGCCGGCGATGGCGCTGGGCAGGCGCTCCGGGACGACGGGGCCCTCGAGCGCGTCGTCGGCCGGGGCGACGGCGGGCGGCAGGGTGTGCCAGGGCAGGCCCTCACCGTCGACGGCCGCGCCGGCCGCGCCGCGGACCCCCGCGAGACGGTCCGTCGGCGATCCGGGGTTGTCGGGAGCGCGGCGCCGTCCCTCGAGCGGCAGCGCCGCGTCGCGGAAGACCGCGTCGAAGACGGCGTCGAACGTCTCGAGGTCGTCGTGTCGGCCGACGAGGGTGATCCGCGCCGTCCAGTAGAGCGAGCGGACGTCGAGCGGCGGTGCGGCCTCGAGAGCTCGCGAGAAGGTCGCGAGCGCGCTGAGGCTCACCGGGAGACCGCGGCGACGCAACATCGCCCCGAGACCGGTCGCGAACGCGGCGCGGTCCACCGGACGCAGGACGTGGGTGGCGACGGTCACCTCAGAGGCTCGTCACCAGGCACTGTCGACGAGCGCGGCCGTGACGAGGTCGCGGTCGTCAGGGGTCTTGGCCAGGGCGCCGAGCGTCAGGCCGACCGAGTCCATGAGGTCGCTGCGCACGAGCTCTGACACCCCGAGCACCGACAGCGCAGCGACCCAGTTGACGGCCTCGGAGATCCCCGGGGCCTTGTCGACCTCGAGGGTGCGCACGTGCCCGACGAAGGCGGCCGCCGAGGCGATGAGCGACTCGGAGGCTGTGGGCACCGTACGGCGCAGGATCTCGACGACGCGCTCGGGCGCGGGGTACTCCAGCCAGTGGTAGAGACAGCGTCGACGCAGCGCGTCGTGCAGGTCACGGCTGCGGTTCGAGGTGAGGACGACCACGGGTGGGCGGACGGCGCGGAAGGTGCCGATCTCGGGCACGGTCACGGAGGCCTCCCCGAGGAACTCGAGCAGCAGCGCGTCGAACTGGTCGTCGGCGCGGTCGACCTCGTCGATGAGCAGCACCGGCGGCCGCGGGCCGTCATACCGCACGCACCGCAGGATGGGGCGCTCCTGGAGGAACTCCTCCGAGAAGAGGTCGGCCTCGGCGAGCCGCTCATGATGGGCCTCGGAGAGACGGATCGCCATCAGCTGGCGCTGGTGGTTCCAGTCGTAGAGGGCCTCGGCCGCGGTGAGGCCCTCGTAGCACTGCAGGCGCACCAGGGGGGCGTCGAGGGCGCGGGCCAGCACCTGCGCCGCCGCCGTCTTGCCGACCCCGGGCTCACCCTCGAGCAGCAGCGGCAGCCCGAGCTCGAGCGCGAGGTACATCGCGGTGGACAGGCCCTCGTCGGCCAGGTAGTCCTGGGCGTCGAGACGCGACCGGACGTCGGCCGCGTCGCGGACCGGGGCGGGTGTCGTCACGACCCGTGGGAGGCGACGTAGCCGTCACGGCACCCGGGGTTGCAGAACCAGTGCGTGACCCCGTCGACGACCGCGGACGGGGTGTCGGCCGCCACGGTCACGGTCATGCCGCAGACCGGGTCGACCGCGGTCGAGGTCTGCGGGGCCGCAGTCGTGGACGGAGCGACGAGCCCGTCGACGCGGATCGCGCGCACGACGGCGGCGACGACGGACAGCGCGATCTCGGGCGCGGTGCGCGCCCCGATCTCGAGTCCGGCGTGCGCGTGCACCCGGGTGCACTCCTGTGGCGAGAGGTCGAGCTGCTCGAGCAGCGCCATCCCCCTGGTGCGGCTGCACACGAGGGCCACGAAACCGACGCCGGCGTCGAGCGCGGCCCGCACCTCGGCGGCCTCCAGGCCGTCGTGGCTGGAGACCACGACGGCGGTTGCCCCGCCCGGGTCGTCACCGAGGGTGGCGCGGTCGACGGCGAGCCCGACCGTCGCGGCCAGCACCGCCACGGCTTCCGCCACCGGCGACGAGCCGATGAGGTGAAGGCGGGCAGGTGGCAGCTGGGGCTCGAGGTAGATCTCGAGCGCCCCTCCGGACAGGCACGGGTTGACGACCACGCTGGCCCCGGGAGACGAGGGGAAGAGGGCGGCGCCGTCGGGGAGCACCCGCAGGAGCACGCCCCGGCCCGAGGCGAGCACCTCGAGCGCTGCGGTGCGCACCGAGCCGGTGGCGCAGTGCCCCCCGACGAACCCCTCCACCGAGCCGTCAGCGAGCACGATGGCCCGGTCGCCGGCCTGCGCCGAGGTCGGTTCCTGGGCCCGCACCACCGTGGCGCGGACGAAGGGGACACGCTCCCGCGTCAGCTGCTCGACGCGGTCGGTGAAGGTGACGGTCACGTCGGTGGCTCCTAGATCGGGGGCGTGGCCTGGCCGCGCATGGCGTCCCACACCCGCGAGGGAGTGAGCGGCATGTCGGCGTGGCGAACGCCGTAGGGCTTGAGGGCGTCGATGACGGCGTTGACGACCGCCGGAGGTGACCCGACCGTGGCCGACTCGCCCACGCCCTTGGCGCCGATGGGGTGGTGCGGCGACGGGGTCACGGTGTGCCCCGTCTCCCAGTGCGGCACCTCGAGCGCGGTGGGGATGAGGTAGTCCATGAACGACCCGCTGAGGCAGGTGCCGTTCTCGTCGAACGAGATCATCTCCATCAGGGCCATGCCCACACCGTCGGCCAGCCCGCCGTGCACCTGACCCTCGATGATCATCGGGTTGATCCGGGTGCCGCAGTCGTCGACGGCGATGAACCGCCGCACCTTCACCACCGCGGTGCCGGGGTCGATGTCGACGACGCAGAGGTAGGCACCGAACGGGTAGGTGAGGTTCTCGGGGTTGTAGCAGATCTGGGCCTCCAGACCCCCCTCGATGCCCTCGGGCAGGTCGGCCGCACCGTGGGCGCGCATGGCGATGTCCTGGATCGTCACGGACCGACCGGGGTCGCCCTTGACGTGGAACGAGCCCTTGACCCAGTCGAGGTCGGCGACGGACACCTCGAGCATCCCCGAGGCGATGATCCGCGCCTTGTCGCGCACCTTGCGGGCCACGAGGGCAGCCGCGGCTCCCGACACCGGGGTCGAGCGGCTCCCGTAGGTGCCGAGACCGAACGGCGTGTTGTCGGTGTCGCCGTGCACGACGTCGATGTCCTCGGGCGGGATGCCGATCTCCTCGGCGATGATCTGCGCGAAGGTCGTCTCGTGGCCCTGACCCTGGCTCTGCACCGACAGGCGCACGACGGCCTTGCCGGTCGGGTGCACCCGCAGCTCGCAGCCGTCGGCCATGCCGAGCCCGAGGATGTCCATGTCCTTGCGGGGACCGGCCCCGACGGCCTCGGTGAAGAACGACAGACCGATGCCCATCAGCTCGCCACGCTCGCGCTTCTCGGCCTGCTCTCGCCGCAGCTCGTCGTACCCGGCCATCTCGAGGGTGAGGTCGAGCGCCCGCTCGTACTCCCCGGAGTCGTAGACCCAGCCGGTCTTGCTCGTGTAGGGGAACTGCTCGGGCTGGATGAGGTTCTTGCGCCGCAGGGCGACGGGGTCCATCTCGAGGTCGTAGGCCAGGCAGTCGACGAGCCGCTCGACGAGGTAGACCGCCTCGGTGATGCGGAACGAGCACGCGTACGCCACGCCGCCCGGCGCCTTGTTGGTGTAGACGGCGGTCATCTGGCAGTAGGCGGCGTCGATGTCGTAGCTGCCGGTGAACACGCCGAAGAAGCCGGCGGGGTACTTCACCGGGGCGGCCGTGCCGTTGAAGGCGCCGTGGTCGGCGAGCACGTGGGTGCGGATCGCGAGGATCTTGCCCTCCTTGGTCGCCGCGATCTCGCCACGCATGATGTAGTCGCGGGCGAACCCGGTGCTGACGAGGTTCTCGCTGCGGTCCTCCATCCACTTCACCGGCTTGTGGATGAGCAGGGACCCGACGATCGCGCAGACGTAGCCGGGGTAGATCGGCACCTTGTTGCCGAAGCCTCCGCCGATGTCGGGGGAGATGACCCGGATCTTGTGCTCCGGCAGACCGGCCACGATCGCGTAGAGGGTGCGGTGGGCGTGCGGCGCCTGGGTGGTCGACCACAGCGTGAGCTTGCCGCTCACCCGGTCGACGTCGGCGACGGCTCCGCAGGTCTCCATCGGCGCCGGGTGCACGCGGGGGTAGACCATGTCCTGGACCGTGACGACGTCGGCGGCCGCGAAGACCGCCTCCGTGGCGTCCTTGTCGCCGGTCTCCCAGTCGAAGCAGTGGTTGTCGGTCTTGCCCTCGAGGTCGTCGCGGATCAGCGGGGCGTCGGGGGCCAGTGCGGTGCGCACGTCGACCACCACGGGCAGCGGCTCGTAGTCGACGTCGATCAGCTCGAGCGCGTCGCGGGCGGAGTAGCGGTCCTCGGCGACGACGAAGGCGACCTCCTGGCCCTGGAAGCGGACCTTGTCGGTGGCGAGCACGGCCTGCACG
This sequence comes from Actinomycetales bacterium, assembly GCA_038230235.1. GTDB lineage: Bacteria > Actinomycetota > Actinomycetes > Actinomycetales > Dermatophilaceae > Lapillicoccus. The sequence continues at coordinate 5,357 of JBBRNQ010000010.1, read as the reverse complement.
TCGCCCGACAGGGTCGGCATCCAGGCCAGCCCCTTCTCGGCGAGCATCGCGCCGGTGACCACGAGCCGCACCTTGGGGTGGGCCTCGGCGGCGCTGGTGTCGATGGAGACGATGCGGGCGTGGGCCAGCGGTGCCCGCAGGATGGCGAGGTGCAGCATGCCGGGCAGCTGCACGTCGTCGCAGTACTGCCCCAGGCCGCGGATGAAGCGGGGGTCCTCCTTGCGCAGCATCCGGCCGTAGCCGACCGGGCTGTGGTCGTTGTCGGCGTGGTCCATGTCCTCCTTGTCCTCGGCGATCCCGGGACGCTCCTCCGTGACGGTCATGACGCGCTCCCTACGGTCTCGGTCTCGGTATGGAGCGCCGTCTCGCGCTCCTTCGCGGCCGCCCACTGCACCGAGCGGACGATCGAGGTGTAGCCGGTGCACCGGCAGATCTGGCCCGAGATCGCCTCGCGGATGGTCTCCTCGCTCGGGTCGGGGTCGCGGTTGAGCAGGGCCCGACAGGTCATGAGCATCCCCGGCGTGCAGAAGCCGCACTGCAGCCCGTGGCACTGCATGAAGCCCTCCTGGACGGGGTCGAGGACGCCGTCCTGCTCGAGGCCCTCGACCGTGCGCACGTCGTGCCCTCCGGCCATCGCCGCGAGGACGGTGCAGGTCTTCACCGGCTCGCCGTCGAGCCACGCGACGCAGGTGCCGCAGTTGCTGGTGTCACACCCCCAGTGGGTGCCGGTGAGCCGCAGCTCGTCGCGCAGGAAGTGCACGAGGAGCAGTCGCCCCTCGATCTCCCGTGTGACCTGCTCGCCGTTGACCGTCATCGAGACCTGCATGCTCACTCGCTCCTGTCGCTGTTGCCCATGGGGGTCGCGCCCGCGGCGCCGGCCCGGATCCGCTCGACGGCTCGCCGCAGCGTGCGGCGGGTGAGCTCGTCGGCGAGATGGCGCTTGTAGTCGGCCGTGCCGCGGCCGTCGGTGGTGGGTGAGCAGGCCTGCGCCGCGAGGGCGCCCGCCTGGGCGTACAGCTCCTCGGACGGTGCGCGACCGCGCAGCGCCTCGGAGATCGCCGGGATGCCCGTGGTGTTGGGGCCCACGGCCGCGAGGCCGACGCGGGCGTCGGAGATGACGTCGCCGTCCATCCAGACCGCGCTGCCGACCGAGGTCACCGCCCAGTCGCCGGCGCGTCGCTCGACCTTGGCATAGGCGCTGGAACCGTTCGGGCGCAACGGGATCCGGACCTCGATGAGCATCTCGTCGTGACCCACGGCCGTCTCGTACGGGCCGCGGTGGAAGTCCTCCATCGACACCACCCGCTCACCGCCGGATCCCCGGATGACGCACGAGGCGTCGAGCGTCGTGCAGACGGCGGAGAGGTCCTCCGACGGGTCGGCCTGGCACAGCGAACCCCCCAGCGTGCCGCGGTTGCGGACCACGGGATCGGCGATGACGCTCTCGGCGTCGGCGAAGATCGGGAAGAGGGAGGTGAGCTCTGCTGACTCCAGCAGCTCGCGGTGGCGGGTCATCGCCCCGATGCGGACCTCGTCGGCACCGATGCGCACGTAGCCGAGCTCGGCGTGCAGGTCGTTGATGTCGATGAGGTACTCGAGGTCGGTGAGCCGCAGCTTCATCATCGGGATGAGGCTGTGGCCGCCGGCGACGAGGCGGGCCTCGTCACCGAGCCGCTCGAGCAGCCCTATCGCGTGATCCACGCTGGTGGCTCGTTCGTACTCGAACGGTGCTGGGACCTGCATGCTTGAGCCCTCCTGGACGTCGGTGTCGAGGCAACTGTCGCTCCGGTTCCCCCCGTCGTCAACGGGCGGCTAAGGGAAGCGTTGGATAGGTCATCGAGGGGCGCGGGAGCGTGCATGACAGTGAGATGACGAGTTGATGATCAAGGGAGGCTCAAGACGGCGTTGTCTTTCGCCCCGGGCCGTTCCGGTCTCGTGCCGTCCCTGTCGGCCGCGCTCCGTGCGCCCTACCTTCTCCTACGAAGGCTCCGGCTCGGGACCGGTCTCCTGACTCCTTCGTCGATGCGGACGCGTCATGACCAGTACGACATTCACCGTCAACGGGGTCTCCCACACGATCGACGTGGACCCCTCCATGCCCCTGCTGTGGGCCCTGCGGGACGTGCTCGGCCTCACCGGCACGAAGTACGGCTGCGGCATCGAGGTCTGCGGCGCCTGCACCGTGCTCATCGGCGGGGAGGCCGAGCGCAGCTGTGACGAACGGGTGGGCACCATGTCCGGCAAGCAGGTGACGACGATCGAGGGACTGTCCCCGACGGGCACCCACCCCCTGCAGAAGGCCTGGGTCGACCAGCAGGTGCCCCAGTGCGGCTACTGCCAGTCCGGGATGATCCTCGCGGCGGTCAGCCTGCTGGCGGCCCACCCGAAGCCCACCGACGCCCAGATCGACGCGGCGATGACCAACGTCTGCGTCTGCGGCACCTACCAACGGGTGCGTGCGGCGATCCACCAGGCGGCAGGCCAGTGACCCCCCGTACGGCGCCGGCCGTCGCACCCGAGGTCCTCGACTCGCCCACCACCGGGCGGGCAGCCATGACACGGCGGACCCTGCTCACCGCGATGGGCGTGGCCGGCGGCTTCGCCGTCGGCTTCGTCACACCTGCCTCCGGGACGACCGCCGTGGCCGGGCAGGCGTCGGGCACGGCACCCCTCGTCGCGACCTGGGTGCAGATCAGGGCCGACGAGACGGTCACCGTCCTCGTGGGCAGCTCCGAGATGGGCCAGGGCGTCTACACCAGCCTGGCCCAGCTGGTGGCCGAGGACCTCATGGTCGACTGGGCGAAGGTGACCGCGACCGCGGCACCCGCCGACGCTGCCTACGCCAACCCCGCCACGGGCGCCCAGCTGACCGGCGGCAGCATGAGCGTCCGCGGCTACTACACGGCCCTGCGCACGGCCGGTGCGGCGGCGCGCGACATGCTGCGCGCCGCGGCGGCCCAGCGCTTCGGGGTGCCGATCACGTCGTGCGTCGCCGCCCACGGCGTCGTCACCGTCACGGGCACCACGTCGTCCGCGACCTACGGTCAGCTGGCGGCCGCCGCCGCGCTGCTGCCCGTCCCCACCGCCCCGAAGCTCGTCCCGGCGTCCCACCTGCGCATCATCGGCCAGCCCGTGCCCCGGGTCGACGTGCCGGACAAGACCACGGGCAAGGCGCAGTACGGCATCGACGTGCGCGTGCCCGGCATGCTCCACGCCGTCGTCCGCCACGCTCCGACGGTGACCGGGACGCTGAAGTCCGTCGGCCCGACGCCTGCGGGGGCGGTCGCCGTCGTGCCGCTCGCCGCCGCCGTGATCGTCGTCGCCGCGACCACGTGGGACGCGATGAAGGCGGCCCGAGCCCTCCAGGTCTCGTGGCACGCACCCACCGGTGGCGCCGCCCCGCTCAGCTCGAGCGCGATCACGGCCCAGGCGGCGACGCTCATGGCGACCGGCACCGCCGCGGTGGCCGACACGGCGGGAAAGGCCGCGCCGGCGCTCGCCCGTGCGGCCCGGACGATCGACGCGACGTACGGCCTGCCCTACCTGGCGCACGCCGCGATGGAACCCCTCGTGTGCACAGCCAGCGTGACCGCGAGGGGCTGCACGCTCTGGGCTCCCACCCAGGCGCCCGGCCTCGCAGCCGCGACCGCCGCCGCGATCTGCGGGATCCCGGCGTCGGCGGTCAAGGTGCACACGACCCTGCTGGGGGGCGGGCTGGGGCGCAAGTTCGAGACCGACTACGTGGCCCACGCCGTCGCCGCCTCGAAGGCGGTAGGGGCGCCGGTCAAGGTGACCTGGTCACGGGAGGAGGACTTCACCCACGACCAGTACCGGCCGATGGCGAGCATCCGCATCCGGGCCGGACTCACCGCCACCGGGTCACCGAGCGGCTGGTGGGACCGGATCGTCTCGCCGTCGATCCTCTTCCAGCGCGGGTGGATCCCCGACGGTGTCGTGGACGGCCAGGCCGTCGACGGTGCCCTCGAGCTCCCGTACGCCCTGCCGGACCGTCTCGTGGAGTACGTCCGGCACCCGGCCGCCGTCCCCGTCGGCTTCTGGCGGTCGGTGGGCAACTCGCTGAACTGCTTCGCCGTCGAGTCGGCGATGGACGAGCTCGCCCTCGCCGCCGGACAGGATCCTCTGGCCTTCCGGTTGGGTCTCATGGCGGGCAAGCCGCGGGCTGCGGCGGTGCTGAAGGCCGCGGCCACGATGTCGGGGTGGTCGACCCCTCCCGCCGCAGGACGGGCCCGGGGGATCGCCGTCACCTCGTCGTTCGGCTCGTACGTCGCGCAGGTGGCCGAGGTCAGCTCGGTGGCAGGCGCCGTCAAGGTCGAGCGGGTGTGGTGTGCCGTCGACTGCGGTCGCGTCGTCAACCCCGACACCGTCGAGGCGCAGATGCAGGGCGGGATCGTGCACGGTCTGACGGCGACGCTGTGGGGGAAGATGTCCTTCAGCCAGGGAGTGGCCTCACCCGACAACTTCGACCGCTACCGCATGATGCGGATGCGCGACATGCCCGTCATCGCCGTGCAGGTCATGCCGAGCGTCGCCCCTCCCGGTGGCGTGGGTGAGCCGGGGGTGCCGTCGATCGCTCCTGCTGTCGCCAACGCCTGGGCGCGTCTGACCGGGACCCGGGTCCGTAGCCTGCCGATGCTGTAGACCGGCCGATGGCGAGTGGTGTGGCCCGGGCCGGGGACGGTCCGGGCCACATCGTCGTGTCGTGACCAGGAGGACCTGGGCGACGGACCCCCGTGGTCAGAGCCGGACGCCGTCGTCGTCCTCGTCACGCTCGAAGGGCTGCCGCAGGACGAGGAGCACGAAGCCGGCCAGGGTCATGGCGATGCCGCACACCATCCACCAGCCGTTGCCGTCACGGTTGAACAGGATCAGGTAGAGGAAGAGCAGCGGTCCGCCGATGAGGCCCGCCATCATCAGCCAGAAGTGCTTGTCTTCCGCCGGGGGCAGCGGTGCGGGCGGCGGGGGCACGAAGTGGTCCTCGGGCTCGGGCTGGGGCACGTGCTGGCGCCACCCCAGCCCCGCCGCGTGTTCCGGCGTCATCGGGGCGGTTGGCGTCATCGGGGTGGTTGGCGCCACCGGGGTGGTTGGCGTCCTGGGTGGCATCGGCGGTGCGGGGTTCACCGACGGCGCCGCGGCGGAGGGTGCCGCCGGGGTCGGCTCGTCAGGGGCGCGACGGACCTGGTCGGGCTCCGCGCCGCCCGCGCCGGGGTCGCTTAGAGCCGTCGTCCTGCTGGCGCCGTCACCGACATCCGGCTCCACCTGCCCGGGAGCCTCGGCGCGGTCTGCGGGGTCCGAGCCCTCCGGGCCCTGGGGGGTGGCCTGGGTGGTCTCGTTCTGGG
>JBBRNQ010000009.1:0-68139 GCA_038230235.1 Actinomycetales bacterium | reverse complement strand
GACCGGCCTCGGCAGTGCTGGCGCCTACGTCGGCGACGGCGTCGCCCTCAGCCAGCTCGCCGGGCGCGCGCTGGCCGAGCTCGTGACCGGAAGAGCGTCACGGGCCGCGACGCTGCCCTTCGTCGGCCACCGCTCTCGTCGATGGGAACCCGAGCCGCTGCGCTGGCTCGGCGTGAGCGCCGGGCTGCGGCTCGCCGAGCTCGCCGACACCGAGGAGTCGCGGACGGGGCGCCCGGCTCGCCTCGGCCGGTTGCTGGGACGCCTCACGGGCCACTGAGCCGCCTCACGGGTCGACAACCTCGCCGCCGAGGCGGACGATGAAATGATGACGAGCTCTGCACGGTTCCTGCGTCTCGCCGCAGCTGCGGTCACCGGCGTCCTCTGCCGCCTCGGACCCGTCGCGGCGGGCGCGCCAGGCGTCGCGGGGGCGGCAGGTGCCCCCGGCGTCGAGGGCGCGGCGGGCGCCCCCGGCGTCGAGGGCGCGGCGGGCGCGGTACCCAGCGGCTGGACAACCGACCACGGCAACAACCTGCGGACCGGCACGTCGACGGGGGTCGCCGCGTTCACGACGCTGCGGGCGCGCTTCGACATCGCTCTCGACGGGGCCGTCTACGGCTCCCCCATCGTCGTGGGGAACGCCGTCGTGGTGGCCACCGAGAACAACACCGTCTACGCCCTCGACGCCACCACCGGCGCGGTGCGCTGGTCGCACCACCTGCGGTCGGCCATCACCGACACCTCGGTGCTCGCCTGCCCCGGCAACATCTCCCCCACCGGCATCACCTCCAGCCCCGCCTACGACCCGGTCACGCGCCGGGTCTTCGTCGTGACCGTCACCAACAGCCCCACGACAGGGGTGACCCACGAGATCTTCGGGCTGCGAGCGACGGACGGCGCCACGCAGGTGAACCGCCGGGTGGAGGTGCCCGGCACGGACCCCCGCGCCCAGCAGCAGCGGGCGGCCCTCGCCGTCGACCGGGGCAACGTCTATGTCTCTTTCGGCGGGCTGGCGGGGGACTGCGGCAACTACAGGGGTGCGGTCGTCTCGGTCACGACCGGCGGAGCCCTCGGGGCGTCGTACGTCGTCCCGACCGCGCGGGAGGCGGGGATCTGGGCGCCCGGAGGGCCCGTGGTGCTCGCCGACGGCTCCGTCCTCGTCGCTGTCGGCAACGGTGCCTCGACCAGCGGGGCCTACGACAGCAGCGACTCGGTCACCAGGCTCACCGCCCAGATGCAGCGCACCGACCTCTTCGCCCCCACGAGCTGGCCCTCCGACAACGCCAGAGACCTCGACCTCGGTTCCATGACGCCGGCGGTGACCGCCAACGGCTACGTCCTGCAGGTCGGGAAGGCCGGCACCGCCTACTCCGTCGCGGTCACCCACCTCGGCGGTGTCGGGGGGCAGGTCTCCTCCGCGTCGCTCTGCCCGGCGTACGGCGTGTCCGCGGTCACCGCCTCGTCCGTCTACCTCCCGTGCACCACCGGGGTCAGCCGCGTCGACGTGGCTGCGGACGGGCGCATCACCCAGCGTTGGCTCCAACCCGCAGTGACAGGGTCGCCCGTCGCCGGCCCCGGCGCGCTCTACGCCGTGGGCGGCGGACGGTTCTACGCCCTCAACCGCCGTACGGGCGCGGTGCTGGGCACGCTCACCATCCCCGCGACGAGCAGGTTCGCCACCCCGGCCCTGGCCGGTACCCGCGCCTACGTCGGGACCCTGACCGGCCTGACCGCGGTGACGATCGGCTGACCCGACAGGCAGCCCGGAACCCTGCACTACTGGGTAGCCTGACTATCCAACACTGACGACAGGGGGACGGGTGAGGATCTCGGAGCTGTCGCGCCGCGCCGACGTCCCCGTGGCGACCGTGAAGTACTACCTGCGCGAGGGCCTGCTCCACGAGGGGGTGCGCACCTCGGCCACTCAGGCGTCGTACGACGACTCGCACCTCCAGCGCCTGCGCATGGTCAAGGCGCTGACGAGGGTGGGCGGGATGAGCCTGGCGCGCATCAAGCGGGTGCTCGACGCCGTCGACGACCCGCCCGAGTCGATGCACGACCTGATCGGGATCGCCTCGAGCACCGGTGACGAGCCGGAGCCAGGCGAGGACGGGGGCGCCCTCGACCCGTCGCACGAGGCCGTGCACACCATGCTGCGGGCCTGGGGGTGGGACCCGGCCGACACGTGGTGCTCCACCCACGAGGCGGTGGCGGCCGCCCTGGACTCGCTGGCGTCGGCGGGGTTCGACCTGCCCGACGGCGTCATGGACGACTACCGGGAGCACGTCCTGGCGATCGCCGCCCACGAGGTCGAGCGGGTGCCCACCACGTCACGCGAGGAGGCCGTGCGCTACGTCGCGCTGGGGGTGCCGCTGGTGGAACCCCTCCTTCTCGCCTTGCGGCGGCTCGGCCACGAGCAGACCTCGAAGCGGCTCTTCGAGCAGGCCACCAGCCCGGAGACCCGCCGCTGAGTATCCGTGCTTGGCGCGAGGTCAGGGACCCATGACCTCGAAGACGGCCGCGATGAGCAGGATGACCGGCACCGAGGCGAAGGTGCTGACGAAGATCGCGTCCCGGGCCAGGAACAGCCCGCGGTTGTAGCGGTTGGCGTAGGTGAAGATGTTCTGCGCGGTCGGCAGAGCCGCGGTGACGGCAGCGGCGAAGAGGGCGTGCCCACGCAGGCCCACCAGCCCGGCGCCGATCGCGACGGCGGCGACGGGCTGCACGACGAGCTTGAGCCCGACGAGGGTGCCGACGTGCCCCCAGGACCCCCCGGCACCGGGACGCGGTCCACGGCGCAGCGAGATGCCGAAGGCGATCAGCATCGCCGGCACGGCGAGGTTGCCGAGCAGCTCGACCGGCTGGAGGACGAGGTCGGGCACGTGGCTGCGCACCACGGAGACGAGGATGCCCACGAGAGCCCCGACGGTGACCGGGTTGCGCAAGATGCGCCCCAGGCTGCGGCGCAGGGTCGGCCGTGCTCCCCGGGCGTCGGCGTCGAGCAGGGCCATCGCCACCGGGGTGATGAGCAGCAGCTGCATCAGCAGGGTCGGGGCCATCAGCGAGACGTCGCCCAGCACGTAGAGCGCGATGGGGATGCCGAGGTTTCCCGCGTTGACGTAGGACGCGCACAGGGCCCCGATCGTACTCTCTCCCAACGGAGTCGGCCAGCGCCACCGGCTCAGGGCGACGTAGGCGACGACCGTCACGACTACGCTCCCCAGCGACGAGACGAGGTTGGCGGAGAAGATGGCGCTGATCGGCGTCCGAGCCATGACGACCACGAGCAGCGCCGGCGAGGCGACGTAGAACGCGAGTCGGCTCAGCACGTTCTGCGCAGTGGTGTCGAGGATGTCGAGGTGCGCCAGCAGCCACCCCACGGCGATGACCACCGCGATCGTCGCGAAGCCCTCGAGCACACCGGTCACCGAGCGATCCTCGCAGCCCCACCAGCCACCCCGCGCCCGCGTCCAGCCCGTACGACGCCGCGGGCCGGCGGCGCGACGCCGCACAGTGGGGTGAGGTCTCGCTCACGAGGGCCTCGGATCACCCCGGTCGCGTTTTACCCCGGTGACCCTCGGAGCCTGGGGGGTCGAACGTCGCTCCCCACAGCGAGAGATCACCCCTTTCCGAGCGTGGCCCGGCCGTTCAGGCGGCTCCGGGGACGGACGGGAACGGCATCCGAGACGGATCCGCTGCTCCCCGGCGACCGTCAGCCCTCGGCGTCGACGTAGACCCAGCGCCCACCACGGCGGGCGAAGCGGCTCGCCTCGCGCATCACCTCGACGTCGTCGGCCGGGGTGGCGCCCCGGTGTCGCGCCTCGAACTCCACGACCCCGGTCTCGTCGTCGACGCCCCCACCGTCGACGCGGAGCACCGTGAGGCCGAGCCAGTCGGGATCGGGTCCGTCCACCCGCAGGAACAGCGGCTGGGTGCGCGCGTGCCAGGTGCGCAGGAGGTGGTCGCCGTGGCCCAGGACGTAGGCGGTGTAGCGCGAGCGCATCGTCGCCTCCGCGGTGGGGAGGGGCTCCCCGGCGAGGTAGGGCCCGCAGCAGGCCCCGAGCCGCAGGCCGCTGCCGCAGGGGCAGGGGTCGGGGGGGATCGCGGCACCGGCGCTGGTCGTCATGGGAGCACGCTAGCGCCGGGTGACCGCCAGGCCACGACGGCGCGCTCGCCTACGATGCCGAGGTGCCGGACCACGAGATCCACGACGTCGCCGTCCTCGCGCATTTGCTGACGGCCGGGCGCTCCCTGCGCGGGCTCCGGCTGCAGGACCTGGACCTCAGCGGCTGCGCTGACGCCCTGCTGGCGACCCGGGACGCGCGTGGTCTCGTCGTCCTCGGCGGCACCCTCCCCGAGCGGGTCGCCCACCACCTGCGCACCCGGGGGGCGGTAGTCTTCCCCGCTGCCTCCGAGGCCCCGGTCAACGTCTATCGCGCCTCGCTCTACACCGGCGCCGAGCTCTACGCCGGCCTCGCTGAGGGGTACGAGCACACCCCAGACGCCAAGGCCTACACCTGGTCGCGCGACAGGCGCCTCGCCCACGACGCGTACGCGACCCTGCTGCGTGCCATCCACGACGACTCCGTGACCGACGCGCTCGACGAGTGGAGCGCCGGCCGACACATCGTCGGGGTCATGGGCGGGCACTCCGCCGAGCGCGGCACCCCCGCGTACGCAGCCGCGGCCCGCCTCGGGCGCGGGCTGGCCGAAGCCGGTCTCCTGGTCGCCACCGGCGGTGGGCCGGGAGCCATGGAGGCGGCGAACCTCGGGGCGGTGGCCGGGTCCGACCAGGCGCTCGAGTCGGCGGTGAGACGGCTCGGCGCCGTACCGTCGTACGCGCCCGACGTCACCGCCTGGGCCCGGCTCGCCCTGGAGGTGCGGGGCGAGGTCGGGGGCCACCCGGGAGCGCCGCGCTCCCTCGGCATCCCGACCTGGTTCTACGGTCACGAGCCCCCGAACGTCTTCGCCGACGGCATCGCGAAGTACTTCTCCAACGCCATCCGCGAGGACGGACTCCTCGCCCGCTGCGACGCCGGGGTCGTGGTCGTGCCGGGCTCCGCCGGCACGGTGCAGGAGGTCTTCCAGCTCGCCACCCGGCTCTACTACGCCCCGGCCGGGACGACGCTCCCCCGGCTGGTGCTCGTCGACGAGCAGCACTGGCACGGAACGCTCCCCGTCGCCCCGCTGCTCGCCTCCCTGGGCGCGGGACGGGCGCTGGGCGGCGCCACACACATCGTCGCGGACGTCGACGCCGCCGTCGCCCTGCTCACCGGCTGAGCCCCGGCACCGGACCGTATGGTGACCGGTACGGCCTGGCCGTCAGCCCTGCAGCAGCGGCTCGACGTCGAAGTGGCCACTGTCCTCGTCGCCGACGCGTCGGACGACCTCGTCGACGACGGCATCGGGCACGCTGACCCCGGCCTCCTGCAGGCCCTTGAGCAGCTCGGCCCGCACCACGTCGTCGGTCGCGCCGTCCTGCCACGACGTGATCCGGTCGACGACGGCCTGGACCGCCTCGACGTGGGCGGACCGGTCGCCGCCAGGGAGGCCGTTGGTCGAGGTGTTGGTGGAGTCGCTCATGAGATGGAGATAACCGCACCCCCGCCGCGACAAACCCCCCGCCCGCGTTCCGAACGAGGGAAACCCGTCATCCTGAGCCTCCGCACCTCACAGGATGACGGGTTTCTCTCGTTCGGAAGGCGGGAGGAGGCGGGTGAGGAGGTCGGTGAGCGTCACCACGCCGCGGTCGGTGCCGCCGTCGCGCACCACCACGAGGTGGCTGCTGGTGGCCCGCATGCGGGCCAGCACGGAATAGACCGGGGCGTCCGCCCGCTCGAGGTGCACCGGCCGGCTCACCGGCGCGACCGGCGACTGCGGGGGCAGGTCGAGGGTGTCACGCACGTGCACCACCGCCTCGGCCCTCCCGTCGGGTGCGCTCAGCAGGATCCGCAGGTGGCCCGAGCGCCGGCTGGCCTCCTGGACGTCACCGGCGGTGGCCCCGACGGCGACGGCGACGGGAGAGGCGTCGGCGCGTACGACGTCTGCGAGGGTCAGGTCGGCGAGCTGCAGCACCCGGCTGAGCTGGGCCGACTCCCGGCTCGCGAGGGTGCCCGCGCGGCCGGAGTGCTCGACCAGGTGACGCAGGGTCTGCGGGTCCCGGCCGGTGAGGGTCTCGTCAACGGGATCGACCCCGACCCGCCGCAGGCACCGGTTCGCCGCGTCATTGAGCGCGACGAGCAGCGGGCGCGTGAGCCAGATGAAGCCCCGCATGGGCCGGGCCAGCATCCGGGCTGACCGCTCGGGGTGGGCGATGGCCCACGACTTCGGGGCCATCTCGCCCACGACGAGGTGCACGAAGGTCACCACGAGCAGGGCGACGACGAAGCCGAGCACGTCGGCGACCCACGCGGGCACGCCCCACCCGGTGAGGAGCGGAGTGAGCCAGTGGTGCACAGCCGGTTTGGTGACCGCACCCAGAGCCAGCGTGCACACGGTGATCCCCAGCTGGGAGCCCGCCAGGAGCAGGGACAGCTCTGAGGCACTGCGCAGCGCCGCCCGGGCGGCCGCGCTCGACGCGGCCTCGTCGGCGAGCCGGTGGCGTCGGGCCGCGAGGAGGGCGAACTCCACGGCGACGAAGAAGGCGCTGGCGGCGACGAGGGCCACGCTGGCCACGAGGACGAGCAGGTCGGTCATCGCGGCGGCTCCGACTGCCCTCGTTGGTCGGGGCCGTCGACGCGACCGACGCCACCGTCGACGTCCTTGTCGGGGTCACCGTCGGGGTCACCGTCGGGGTCACCGTCGGGGTCACCGTCGGGGTCACCGTCGGGGTCGCCCGCCAGCAGCACCTGCACCCGCGAGGGGACGTGCCGCTCCACGACGGTGACCTCGAACAGCGCGCTGGGCGGCGCCCCGTCGCCAAGGAGGTCGGCGACCTGCGCCACCAGTGGCACCCTCACCTCGTCACCGACCTGCGGGAGGCGCCCGTGCAGCGCGATGAGCAGACCGGCCACCGTCTCGTAGTCTCCCCGCGGCAGGTCGCGGCCGAGGGCCCGCTCGGCCTCGTCGAGCGGCAGGTCGCCGGACACGATCCAGACCCGGTCGACACCCACCAGCTCGGGACCGACGACCTGGTGGGCGTCGTGGTCGCCGGTGTCGTGCTCGTCGGTGATCTCGCCGACCAGCTCCTCCGCGAGGTCCTCGAGCGTGACGATGCCGGCGAACCCGCCATACTCGTCGACGACGCAGGCCAGCTGGTCGCCGCGGGCGGTGAGCTCCGCGAGGGCGTCGGGCAGGGTCATGGCGCCGGCCACGACCGCCACGGGCCGCGCGAGGTCGCCTGCCACCCGCCCTGGCGACACGGGTGACCACCCGAGCACGTCGCGCAGGTCGACGACACCGACGACCTGTCCCTCGGCGTCGAGCACGGGGTAGCGCGAGTGCCCGGTCGTCATCAGCCGACGCACCTGCTCGACGTGCGTGTCGGCCCGCACGACACCGACCCGCGAGCCCGGCACCATGGCGTGCTGCACGTCGCGGGTCGGGAAGTCGAGGACGCGGTCGAGCAGGAGCGACAGCTGCGGCGGGAGGTCGCCGCTGCGCTCCGAGTCGGCCACGATGTGCTCGAGGTCGCGCCGCGAGGCTGCGTGCTCGACGTCGTGCACCGGTTCGATCCGCAGGAGGCGGAGCAGGGCGTTCGAGGCCGCGTCGAAGATGCCCACCAGCCAGCCCGCGCCGGCCAGGTAGGTCGTCGTCGAGCGGGCGAGCCGCCGCGCGACCGGCTCGGGTCGGGCGATCGCGAGGTTCTTGGGCACGAGCTCGCCGAACACCATCTGCACGACGGTGGAGAACAGCAGGGCGAGGACGGTGCCGACGACGACTCCCACGGCCGTCGGGACGCCGACTCCCCCGAGCAGGTCACCGAGGGCAGCACCGATGAGTGGCTCGGCGACGTAGCCGACGAGCAGGCCGGTCACCGTGATGCCGAGCTGGGCCCCCGACAGCACGAACGAGGTGCGGCCCGTGATGGCGAGAGCGCGCTCGGCGCCCCGGTCGCCGCGCGCGGCCGCCGCGGCCAAGCGCGAACGGTCGACCGTCATGAAGGCGAACTCCTGGGCGACGAACCATCCTGTCGCCACCGTGATCAACAGCACCACGGCGACGCCGAGCAGGAGGGACAGCACGGGCAGCAGCACTCTCATCGGCCGCTTCCCCTCCCCCGTGGGGGGTCGGGGGCGGCGAGGGGTCTGGCGTGGGGGTCCATCACGGCTTTCGGAGGGGTGGGCTCGGCCGGTCAACGGTCGAGGCGCCCACGGGAGTTCCCCCCGGCGAGAGGAGCTACTTCAGCTGGCTGCTGCTCAGGCCCAGCACGCGGCGGGCCACGATCAGCTGCTGGATCTGCTGGGTGCCCTCGAAGATGTCGAGGATCTTGCTGTCGCGGGCCCACTTCTCGAGCAGCTCGGTCTCGCTGTAGCCGAGCGACCCCGCGAGCTCGACGCAGCTGAGGGTGACGTCGGAGCCGACGCGGCCCGCCTTGGCCTTGGCCATCGACGCCTCGAGCGAGTTGGGTTGGCGGTTGTCGGCCATCCAGGCCGCCTGGAGCATGAGGAGGTACGAGCCCTCCCAGTCGGACTCGAGCTGCAGGAACCTCGCCGCGGCCGCCGACTGGTTGATGGACGGCTGGTCGTAGTCGATCGTCACGCCGGCCTGGTCGAGCAGGTCACGCGTGTAGTCGAGCGCGGCGCGCGCACACCCCAGCGCCATCGCCGCGACGAGCGGACGGGTGTTGTCGAAGGTCGCCATCGCACCGGCGAAGCCCTGCATGGTGTCGATCTCGGGGGAGCCCATGAGGTTCTCGGCCGGCACCCGGCAGTTGTCGAAGATGATCGTCGCGGTGTCGGAGGCCCGGATGCCGAGCTTGTGCTCGAGCCGGTCGACCCGCATGCCCGGGGTGCCCTTGGGCACGACGAACGACTTGATGGCGGCGCGGCCGAGCGACTTGTCGAGAGTGGCCCAGACCACGACGGCGTCGCTGCGCTCCCCCGAGGTGACGTAGATCTTCTCGCCGTTGATGACGTAGTGGTCGCCGTCGAGCGTGGCCGTGGTCGAGATGTTGGCGGAGTCGGAGCCGACACCGGGCTCGGTGATGGCCATGCTCGCCCAGACCCCTTCGAAGCGCTTGAGCTGCTCGTCGTTGGCCACCGAGGCGATGGCGGAGTTGCCGAGGCCCTGGCGCGGCATCGACAGCAGCAACCCCACGTCGCCCCAGCACATCTCGGCGACGGACATGACGGAGGCGAGGTTGGAGCCGTTCCTGGTGCCGCCGCCCGTGGCCTCGGGCTTCTCGTCACGTCGTACGCCCGTGGCGCCGGCTCCGGCCGAGGCACCCGACTCGTCGAGCCCGTCGATCATGCTGGCCAGCATGTCGAGCTCCTTGGGGTAGGCGTGCTCGGCGCGGTCGTACTTGCGTGAGATCGGGCGCAGCATGTTCATGGCGACCTGGTGGGCCTGAGCCACCAGGGGCCGCATCTTCTTCGGGTTGTCGAGGTTGATCATCGTGCGTCTCCTTCGCCGTGAGGTCGGGGGGTCGGGGGTGTCGTGCCGGGACGGTGAGGGTGGCGTCACTCGTGATCAGACGAGGACGGCCCCATCGGCCAGACCCACGGCCCGCAGGTCGCGGTACCACCGCTCGACCGGGTGCTCCTTGACGAAGCCGTGGCCCCCCAGCAGCTGCACGCCGTCGAGACCGATGCGCATGCCGTGGTCACCGCAGGCCCGGCGGGCCAGGGCCAGCTCACGGGTGAAGTCCTTGCCCGCGGCGGCGCGGGCGGCGGCCTTGTAGGTGAGCAGGCGCATGGCCTGCAGCTCGATGGCGATGTTGGCCACCATGAACGCGACCGACTGGCGGTTGGCGATCGGCTCACCGAAGGCCTTGCGCTCCTTGACGTACGGCGTGACGTAGTCGAGCACCGCCTGCCCCACACCGACCGCGAGGGCGCACCACGCGAGCCGCGAGAGCCGCACGCACTCCCGGTAAGTGCTGCCGTCGGTGGCACCGAGGACGGCAGAGACCGGCACGGCGACGTCGGTCAGGGTGAGTCGCGCCAGCGACGAGGCGCGCACCCCCATCGACGGGTCGTCGACCACCGTGAGCCCCGGGGTGCTCGACTCGAGGAGCACGAGCACGGGCTGACCGTCGAGCGCGGCGCCCACGACGAAGAGCTCGGCACTGGTGCCGACCGGGACGAGGCTCTTTTGCCCGTTGAGCACCAGCTGGTCTCCGCGCCGCACGGCCGTGGTCTGCGGGCGCAGGACGTCGTAGAGCACAGCCGGCTCGGAGAGGGCCAGCGCGGCCATGGGCACGTCGGTGCCGGTGAACGCGGGGAGGTAGGTCTGCTGCTGCTCGTCGGTGCCCCACAGACCGATCGCCGTCGCGACCGAGCCCGACGCCAGCAGACCCACGGCGATCCCCATGTCACCGTGCGCCAGCGCCTCGGCCACGAGCACGCCCGAGACCGCTGAGCGCTCCTCGGAGATGCCGCCGAGCGACTCGGGGATGCCGAGGATGGGCAGCCCGATCTCGAGGCTGCCCTTGAGCACGGCCTCCGGCGTGGCGCACGCGTCGTCGGCCCCGGTGGCCGCCGGGCGCACGACCTGCGCCGCGAACTCGGTCACGACGTCGACCAGCATCTGCTGGTCCTCGGTGGGTGTGAGGTCGAAGACCCCGTCGGCCGAGGTCGAGGGGACCCGGGTGCCGGCGGCGCCACGGTCGCCTGCGCGGGTGAACGAGCGGCTGGCCCTGGTCACCCGGGCCACGGCGGCGAACCCGTCGCGGGTGCTGCGGTGAACCAGCGCCTCGGCCCGCCCGCGCAGACCCAGCCGGTCGACCAGGTCGCTCTGGGCGACCCGGCTCAGGGCGGCCACGGCATACCCGATGGCGTCGCGGGACTCACGCGACGAGATCCCGTCGCGCCCCCCGGGCTGAAGCATCTTCACCAAAGTCATGGCCGTACCTTACCGAGAGTAATAAGGGTGTACAGACCCGCTTCGACCGACATCGTGGACGGTAGTCGTAGTTCCGGTCACCTGCACACTTCGGGACAGAACGAATCGTGCACCTGCACCACCCCGGTCATCACCCCCTGCTCGAGCCCTGCTCACGACGACCGACCACGATACGGACGGCAGGACGGCAGGACGGGTCAGGCGGTGGAGGCCGCCAGCTGCCCGCAGGCCCCGTCGATGTCCTGGCCGCGGGTGTCGCGCACCGTCGTCGGGATGCCGTGGGCCCGCAGCCGCTCGACGAACTGCTGCTCGACCCCGGAGCGGGAGGCGGTCCACTTCGAGCCAGGCGTGGGGTTGAGCGGGATGGGGTTGACGTGCACCCAGCCCTTGCCGCGGGCACGGAGCTTGTCACCGAGCAGGTCGGCGCGCCAGGCCTGGTCGTTGATGTCACGGATGAGGGCGTACTCGATCGAGACGCGCCGTCCGGTGACGTCGTGGTAGCGCTTCGCCGCGTCGAGCGCCTCGTCGACCGTCCACCGGGTGTTGATCGGCACCAGCTCGTCACGAAGAGCGTCGTCCGGCGCGTGCAGGGAGAGGGCGAGCGTCACCGGGATGCCCTCTGCGGCGAGCTTGTCGATCGCCGGCACCAGCCCGACGGTCGACATGGTGATGCCCCGGGCCGACAGCCCGAGCCCGTCGGGCGCCGGGTCGGTCAGGCGCCGGATGGCGCCGATGGCCGCCTTGTAGTTCGCGAGGGCCTCCCCCATGCCCATGAAGACGACGTTCGAGACCCGCAGCGGGGTCTCTCGGTCGGCGTCGTCACCGCCGGCGAGCTCTCCGCGCCGCAGCTGCCGCGCGGCATACACGACCTGCTCGACGATCTCGGCGGTCGAGAGGTTGCGGGTGAGGCCGGCCTGACCCGTCGCGCAGAAGGGGCAGTTCATCCCGCACCCGGCCTGGCTCGAGATGCAGATGGTGACCCGCCCGGGGTAGCGCATGAGCACCGACTCGACGATCGCCCCGTCGTGCAGGCGCCACGCCGACTTCAGGGTCATGCCGTCGTCGGCGGTGCGCAGCACGGTCGGCGTGAGCAGGGTGGGCAGCAGGTCGCGGACGAGGTCGTCACGCACGGCCTTGGGCAGGTCGGTCATCTCGTCGGGACGCTCGACCAGGCGCTCGAAGTAGTGGGTGGACAGCTGCTTGGCGCGGAAGCCCTGGTGGCCGAGCTCGGTCACCGCCTCCTTGCGCTCGGACGGCGTGAGGTCGGCCAGGTGGCGCGGCGGCTTGCCGCGACGCGGCGCGGTGAAGGTCAGGGCGCCGGGAGCCGGTCGGGTGGTGGGCTCGGGCAGGGGCTGGGGGTCGCTCATCTCGCTCCTAGTCTCCCACCCCGCGGCTCGTGGAGGACACACCGCCGTGGGCCGGGCGGCATACGCTGGACGGGTGCCTGCCTCCCCCCTCCCGGTCAGCTACGTCCTGCCCGGCCTGGCCATCGCCGACCACGTGCTGACGGTGCCCCTCGACTGGGCCGCGGCCGACCGCGGGGAGCCCACCGAGACGATCGAGGTCTTCGTCCGCGAGGTCGTCGACCCGGCCCGGCGCCACGAGGACCTGCCTGCCGTCGTCTTCCTCCAGGGCGGGCCGGGCGGGGCCTCACCCCGCCCGGTGTCGGCGACCGGGTGGATCGGCGAGCTGCTGCGCACCCGGCGGCTCTTCCTGCTCGACCAGCGGGGCACCGGGCGCAGCACCCGGGTCGAGGGGCGACGCCTGGCTGAGCGGGGCACGCCGGCCGAGCAGGCTTCATACCTCTCGCTCTTTCGCGGCGACTCGATCGTGCGTGACGCCGAGCACGCCCGGCGCACCCTCTTCGCCGGGCGGCGGTGGGAGACGCTCGGCCAGAGCTACGGCGGGTTCGTCACGCTCTCCTACCTCTCTCGCGCCCCCGAGGGCCTGTCGGCCTGCTACGTCACCGGCGGCCTCCCCAGCCTGCGACCGGACGCCTCCGACGTCTACCACCGCACCTTCCCGCGGATCGTGGCCAAGAACGAGGCCTGGCGGGCGCGCTACCCCCACACGGTCGAGCTGGCCTCCCGGGTCGCCGACCGGCTGGACGCCGGCGACGTGCGGCTGCCCGACGGCGATCTGCTCACCGTCCGACGGCTGCAGCTGCTGGGCCAGCGTCTCGGGATGAAGCACGGTGGCGAGGGCCTGCACTGGATGCTCGACGAGGCGCTCGACGGCGACGGGGAGCCCACCGCCGCCTTCCTCGAGCAGGCGATGGTCGCCACCTCTTACGCCGGCAACCCCCTCTTCGTCGTGCTCCAGGAGCCCATCTACGGCGACCCGGCCACCGCGCCCACGGGGTGGGCTGCCCAGGCCGAGCGCGACCGGCGGCCGGAGTTCGCCGAGACCGCGCGGCCGCTGCTGTTCACCGGCGAGACGATGTTTCCCTGGATGCTCGACGAGATCCGCCTCCTGCGGCCCTTCCGCGAGGCGGCCGAGCTGCTCGCCCACCGGGCCGACTGGGAGCCGCTCTACGACCTCGACGCCCTGGCCGCCAACGAGGTGCCGCTGGCCGCAGCGATCTACTACGACGACATGTACGTCGACGCCGAGCTGCAGATCGAGACGGCCGCCCACCTGGGCGCGACGCAGACCTGGGTCACCAACGAGTGGGAGCACGACGGCATCTCGGACCCACGGGTCGTCCTCGGGCTGCGGGAGCTGGTCGACCGGATGGGCGGGCCGCGGGGCTGAGCCCCGTCCTCGGGTGGTGAGCGCGCCGGTCGAGCCCGCCGGTCAGCCCACCGGCACGAAGATGGCCAGCACCGCCCAGGTCACCGGCGCGACCATGACCAGCGAGTCGAGCCGGTCCATCACGCCGCCGTGGCCCGGGAGGATGTTGGACATGTCCTTGACCCCGAGGTCGCGCTTGATGGTCGACTCGACGAGGTCACCGACCGTGGCCACGACGGCCGCGAGGACGCCGAGCGCCAGCCCGACCCACCACCGGCCGTGGAGCGTCAGGACGACGCTCGCGATCCCGACGCCGACGCAGGCCAGCACCGACCCCGCGAAGCCTTCCCAGGACTTCTTCGGGCTGATGCCCGGCGCCATGGGGTGCCTGCCCTGGGTGACCCCGACGGCATACCCCCCGATGTCGCTCGAGACGGTGACGGCGACGTAGGTGAAGATGCGCCAGTCGCCGTCGGCCGGCGCGAGCATGAGCGCGTAGAACGACGCGAGCAGCGCGGGGTAGGCGACGACGAGGATGCCACCGGCCGTGTCCCGGGCCGCACCGGCGACGCCGTCGGCGAAGCGCCAGAGCAGGATCGCGACGCAGGTCAGGCCGAAGGTGACCGCGAGCGCCTGCCCGCCCCCCACGAAGGCCGCGACGTTCATGCAGACGGTGCCGACCAGCGCCGGCACCAGGGGCACGACCAGGCCGCCGCGGCGCAGGGCCCGCGAGATCTCCCACACCCCGATGCAGACCGAGGCGGTGGCCAGCGGGACGAAGAGCTCGCGGCGCACGAAGAGGCTGGCGACGACGAGCGCCCCCAGGCTCAGGCCCACCGTGATGGCGGCGGGGAGGTTGCGACCGGCCCGGGAGAGGCTGACCGACGCCTCCTCGGTGGTCACCGGGGCGAGCACGACCGGCTCGTCGGCCCCGCCCGTGGTGGTCGGGTCCGGGGTCACGGGTCCGTCAGCCGTCTCACGGGTCAGCGACCGGCTCACACCTCGGTGAGCTCGGTCTCCTTGCCCTTGAGCAGGGTGTCGATGGAGTCGACGAACTTCTTCGTCATGGCGTCGAGCTCCTTCTCGCCCCGCGAGCCGTCGTCCTCGCCCACCTCGCCGTCCTTGACCAGCTTGTCGATGTCGGTCTTCGCCTTGCGGCGGATGTTGCGGATGGAGACCTTGGCGTCCTCGGCCTTGGTGTTGGCGAGCTTGACGTAGTCGCGGCGCCGCTCCTGCGTCAGGACCGGGAGCACGCAGCGGATGACGTTGCCGTCGTTGCTGGGGTTGACGCCGAGGTCGGACTCGCGCAGCGTCTTCTCGATCTCGCTCATCGCGCTCTTGTCGAAGGGCGAGACCAGGATCGTGCGGGCCTCGGGGGTCTGGAAGGAGGCGAGCTGCTGCAGCGGGGTGGGCGCGCCGTAGTAGCTCACGACCAGCTTGTTGAACATCCCGGGGGTGGCCCGGCCGGTGCGGATCGCGCCGAAGTCCTCCTTGGCGACCTCGACGGCCTTCTCCATCTTCTCCTCGGCCTCGAACAGGGTCTCGTCGATCATCGGTGATGCGCCGTCCTTGACATCTGTCGTACGTGGCTCCGTCCGGTCTGGCGGAGCGGGTGGTCGTGCGGGTGGTCATGGGGTGGTCGGGCTGGGGTGCGGTCCCGGGTGGGGGGAGGTCGCGGTCAGCCCGCGGTCACGACCGTGCCGATCTTCTCACCCTGCAGGGCGGCCGTGATGTTGCCCTCACCCTCCATACCGAAGACCAGCATCTCGAGGTCGTTCTCCTCACACAGGCTGAAGGCCGCCGTGTCGAGGATCCGCAGCCCCGCCTTCAGGGCCTCACTGAAGGTCAGCGTGTCGTACTTCACCGCCGTGGGGTCCTTCTTCGGGTCGGCGGAGTAGACCCCGTCGACCCCGCTCTTGGCGAACAGCACCCGGTGGCACTTGGTCTCGAGGGCCCGCTGGGCACTCACCGTGTCCGTCGAGAAGTAGGGCATGCCGGCACCGGCGCCGAAGATGACGACGCGACCCTTCTCGAGGTGGCGGATCGCCCGCCGCGGGATGTAGGGCTCGGCGACCTGTCCCATCGTGATCGCGGTCTGCACCCTGGTCTCGACGCCCGCCTTCTCGAGGAAGTCCTGCAGGGCGAGGCAGTTCATCACCGTGCCGAGCATGCCCATGTAGTCCGCGCGGGCGCGGTCCATCCCCTTCTGCTGCAGCTCGGCGCCGCGGAAGAAGTTGCCGCCCCCCATGACGATGGCGACCTGCACGCCGGAGCGGACGGCCACGGCGATC
The DNA here is from genome assembly GCA_038230235.1 of Actinomycetales bacterium. Classification (GTDB taxonomy): domain Bacteria; phylum Actinomycetota; class Actinomycetes; order Actinomycetales; family Dermatophilaceae; genus Lapillicoccus. The sequence continues at coordinate 52,114 of JBBRNQ010000009.1, read as the reverse complement.
TGCCCGGCGATCTCGCGCACGACCTGGGGGTCGACCCCGACCTCACCACCACCGAAGACCTCTCCCGAGAGCTTGAGCAGCACGCGAGGGGCGTCGGTTCGGGTCGACGAGCCGACGCTCGTCGTCGCAGGGGGGTGAGCGCTGTCGGTGGTCATGGGTGGGCCTCCCGAGAAGGTGGTGCGCGTGGCGCAGGGGGTCAGTGGATCCTTCCACATCGCCAAGAGGCCGGGCGGAGGTGTCCGCAGGCCGCCACCCACCCCGGGATGCCCGCGAGCAGGGCGACCCAGGCGGGTGGCCCACCCGGGTGGGCCACAGGAGCAGATCGACCGTCCCCTCGTGTCTCCATCCGGTCCGGGGTAGTCTCGCCATGGCGTCCAGGGTTGCTGCGCCCGGCAGACAGCGAGGTCGTACGCCGACCGGAGGAACGGTGCGCGCAAGCGTGGAACCGATGTCAGGAACGGCGGCGTCGACCGACACCGTCGACGTCCTTCCCGACTCCTCCCCCCTCCCCCGGTTGGTGAAGTTCCACGCCCCTGAGGTCGTCTTCGGGCACGGCTCACTCGCCGAGGCGGGGTATGCCGCGCGGCGGCTGGGTGCGCGGCGCCCCCTCGTCGTCACCGACCCCGGCATCGTCGCCGCGGGGTGGCTCGACGAGCTGCTGGGCCACCTCGTCGAGACCGGGTTGCAGCCGGTCGTCTGGCACGGCCTGACCCCCAACCCCAAGGACCGCGAGATCACCGCGGGCTACGCCTACTACCGCGAGCAGGGCGCCGATGTCCTCATCGCCCTGGGGGGCGGGTCGTGCATCGATGCGGCCAAGGGCATCGCCATCCTCTCCACCAACGGCGGCGACGTGCTCGACTACGCCGGCGTCGACCGGGTCAACCGCCCGATCCCCCCGCTGGTCATGATCCCGAGCACCTCGGGCACCGGCGCCGACGTGTCGCAGTTCTGCATCGTCACCGACACGACCCGCAGCGTGAAGGTGACGATCATGGGCCGGGCCCTGGTCCCGGACCTGTCGATCATCGACCCCCGGCTGCTGATGACGATGCCCGAGTGGCTCACCGCCGCCACCGGGCTCGACGCCCTCACCCACGGCATCGAGTCGTACGTCAGCCTGGCCCACAACCCGTTGGCCGACATCCACGCCATCAACGCCGTGGGGCTGGTCACGCGGCACCTCCACACGACGATCCTGCGACCGGGCGACCAGGCGGCCCGTGAGGGGATGGCCCAGGCCAGCCTCAACGCCGGGCTGGCCTTCACCAACGCGATCCTCGGGGCCACCCATGCGATGAGCCACCAGGTCGGGGGCCTGCTCGACGCGCCGCACGGGGTGGTGAACGGCGTCCTCCTGCCCCACGTGATCCGCTACAACGCTCGCGCGACGCCCGACCGGTTCATCGCCCTGGCCCGCGCCGCCGGACTGCCGGTGGACGGGATGCCGGGCATCGAGGCGGCCGAGCTGTTGGCTGAGCACGTGCGGGCGCTGGCCGACGACGTCGGGGTGCCCCGGGGCCTGCGCGAGCTCGGGGTCGACGAGTCGGTCCTGTCCCGCCTGGCGACGTCCACCCTGGACGACGCGTGCCTGACGACCAACCCGCGCTCGGCCAACAGAGAAGAGCTCGTGGCCCTCTTCCGCCTGGCCCTGTGAAGGCGCTCGGCCACGGCCGTCGTCACGGCCGACCAGGCCCGGCCGAGACGACCCCGACGCCATGACGGCCAGCCAGGAGCGTCCCGACCTCGCCACGCTCACCGGCGTGCGCAGCGGGAAGGGCTCCTTCTACCGGGAGTACCTGCGGTCGGACGACCGCCTGCAGCGCGCCGTACGCGCCATGGACTCGATCTCGAGGGCGTTGGTGCGCACCGTCGAGGGGCCCCGGGGCATCCTCGAGGAGGTCACCCGGGCCGCCGGCGCGCACCTCGAGGCGTCGTGGTGCCTGCTCGGTCTCGCCGACGGCCACCTCAAGGGCGCTCGACCCCGGTTCATCGTCGTCTCCCCGGGGGGTGGGGTCGAGCCGCAGGAGGCAGACCTCCCTGCGCACGTGCGGCGCGAGCTGGGCGCCGTCCGGGCGGGGCTCGCGCGCCCCGCGACGCACTCGGGCTGGGTGCGGGTGCCGATGACCCTCGAGGGCGAGACGGTCGGCACCCTGAGCGTGCTGCACGGACTTCCCGAGGAACCCGAACCCAGTGACCTGTCGGTGCTGCGGATCCTGGCCAACCAGGCGGCCGTCTCGTTGCACACGTCGCAGCAGTACCAGGCCGGACTCGCCCTGCACCGCCGCGCCCAGCAGCTGTACGACGAGGCGACCGCCCAGGCCCGCGACCTCGCCCGTCGGACCGCCGAGCTGCGCCGGGCCGAGCTGCAGCTGCACGTGGCGACCGAGCGCGAGCTCGTCGACGGCGAGCGCCACCGCATCGCCCGCGAGCTGCACGACAGCGTCACCCAGTACGTCCTCTCGGCGGGGCTGGCCGTCGAGGTCGCCCGCGGCGAGGCGGAGTCGCTCGGCCCCGTCGGCAGCACGATCAACGCCCAGCTGCTCACCGCCCGCAACCTGTCGCAGCAGGCCGTCGAGCAGCTGCGCCGGGCGATCTACGCCCTGCACCAGCCTCACCGCGACACCGTGTCGACGCTGCCCGAGCTCATCCACGAGGTGAGCCGCCACCACGACCGCAGCCTCGGGGTGGCCCTCCGGGTGGAGGGCGACGCCGTCCCGCTCCCGGGCTCGGCCCATCACGAGATCGCGCGGGCCGTGGGCGAGGCCCTCTTCAACGTCGCGACCCACGCGAACGCCTCACGGGTCATCGTGCGGCTGCGCTACCGCCCGCACGAGCTGCGGGTTGCCGTGGCCGACGACGGAGTCGGTGACCCGACCGACCTCAGCCGCAAGCTGCGGATCGAGCGCTCCGCCCCCACCGACGGACGGCACCGCGGCCTGGTCAACATCGAGAGCCGGATCGCCGAGCTGGGCGGCACGATCGCCTTCCGACGGGCCCGTCTCGGCGGCGTACGCGTCGAGATGCGGATCCCGTTGCCCATCATCCCCACCCGACCCGGGATCATCGACGGACTCGTCGGCCCCCGGTCACGACAGCCCCAGGAGACCTGATGGCTACCCTCGTCCCGACCTCCCATCGTCCGTCCACCCCGCCGGAGGGGCTGCGGTCGGCTGTCGACATCGTGCTCGTCGACGACCACGCGATCGTGCGCCAGGGCCTGCGCTCCATCCTCGAGCGGGAGAAGGACCTGCGGGTCGTCGGCGAAGCCTCCTCACCTCCGGAGGCGATGGCCGTCGTCGCCCGTACGAGGCCGCAGGTGGTCGTCCTCGACCTCAAGCTGTCGACCTCGTCCGACACGGAGGGGCTGGCGCTGTGCTCCACGCTCGCGAGCGCCCACCCGGCGGCTGCCGTCCTCGTCTTCACGACCTTCCTCGACGAGCACCTGGTGCTGCAGGCCGTCCGGGCCGGCGCCCGGGGCTACGTCGTCAAGGACGTCGACACCTCAGGGCTCGTGCGCGCCATCCGCGACGTCAGCCACGGCGAGAGCGCGTTCGACGCCCGCAGCGCGTCAGCCATGGTCCGGGGCCTGCACAGCCCCCAGACCCCCTCGGCCTCCCAGCTGACCGCCCGCGAGTCAGAGGTGCTCGCCCTGCTCGCGCGCGGCCTGTCCAACCGTGACATCGGGGGACGGCTGTACATCTCCGAGACCACCGCGAAGTTCCACGTCGGCAACATCCTGCGCAAGCTCGGGGTGAGCCGCCGGGCCGAGGCGGTCTACGCCGCCTCGAAGATGGGGTTCATCTGACCATCCCGGGGTGCTACCCGAGCACCACGGAGGAGCGTCGCGCCGGGGGGTGTGAGGGCTGCTCGGGGGCTGGCCGGCTGCGCAGCCAGTGGTCGAGCTGGGCCGCGGGCACGGGTTTGGAGATGAAGTACCCCTGGGCCTGGTCGCAGCCCAGGCGCGCCAGCTCGGCGTAGGCGCGGTCGGTCTCGACCCCTTCGGCGACCATGCGCATGCCCAGGCTGTGCGCCAGGTCGATGCTGGAGGAGACGAGTGCGGCCGCGCGGGCGTCGTCGGTCATGGGGAAGACGAAGGACTTGTCGAGCTTGAGCTCGTCGACGGGCAGGTCACGCAGGTAGCTGAGCGAGCTGTAACCGGTGCCGTAGTCGTCGATGGAGATCTCCACACCCCCGCCTCGCAGCCTGGCCAGGATCTTCCGCGCTCGTTCGCGGTCGGCCATCAGGAAGTCCTCGGTGATCTCCAGCTGCAGGATGGCCGGCGGGACGCCTCGGGTGTCGAGCATGGCGAAGACCTCGTCGGGCAGGGCGTCGTCCACCAGGGAGCTGGCCGAGAGGTTGACGGCGATCGTCAGTGGCTGGCCCTCCCCCTGCCAGGTCGCCGCCTGGTCGAGCGCGGTCTCGAGCACGAGCCGGGTCATGGCGCGCATCATCCCGGAGACCTCCACCAGGTCGATGAAGGCGTCGGGGTAGAGCAGCCCTCGCCTGGGGTGCTCCCACCGGACCAGCGCCTCGACGGAGTGCACCGCGCCGGTGGCCAGGTCGACCTTGGGCTGGTAGTGCAGCACCATCTGACGTTCGGTGATCGCCGCCTGCAGCTCGTCGACGGTGCGCAGCCTGGCCGCCCCGTCGGCGTTGTCGACGTCGTCGTAGACGTGGTGTCCGGCCCCGGAGATCTTCGCCTTGTACATCGCGATGTCAGCCTTGCGCAGCAGGGACGACAGGTCGGGGCCGTCGTCCGGGAACCGGGCGATGCCGATGCTCACGGTGGAGTGCAGCGTCAGACTCCCCAGCGCGGACAGCGCTGTGAGGGGTGTGAAGGGCTCGGCCAGCTTGGCTCGCAGCTCCTCGGCGACCCTGGAGACCTCGTCCAGGCCGGCGTCCTCGAGCAGGATCGCGAACTCGTCACCGCCGAGGCGCGCCAGCAGCTCGCCCCCGTGCAGCTGCCCGCGGAGCCTGGCTCCGACCTCGACCAGGAGCTGGTCCCCGGCCTGGTGACCCAGGCTGTCGTTGACCTCCTTGAACTTGTCGAGGTCGAGCAGCAGCAGGGCCCGACGCCGGTCCGGCGCGGTCGCGAGGCTCGCCTGTCCGTCGGTGTAGAGCCCCCGACGGTTGGCCAGGCCGGTGAGGGCGTCGTGGGTGGCGTCGTAGCCCAGTTTCTGCACCAGTCGCGCGCTGCGCAGGGCGATGGCGAGATGCCCGGTCAGGGTCTGCAGGAGCGTGAGGTCCTCTCGGGTGAAGGTCGCGGTCTCCCCCATCCGGTCGGTGACCCGCACTGTTCCCCGCATGCCGCTGGACTCCGGCAGGGCCACCATCATCGCGTCACGGAACCCGTGCTCTCCGAGCCAGTTGCGCACGGCAGGGTCCTTGGTGGTTCGAGCAGCCAGCAGCGTCTCCTGCTGGACCAACGTGCGGACGACGACCCAGTCGTGCTGGTCGAACTCCTGATGGCTGACGTCCAGGCTGTCGTGCTCGCCCAGGGTCAGGGTGAGCGCGGCGCCGACCTCGGCCAGCAGCCGGTGACCCGTGTCGGTCTCGCTGATCATCACCTCGATGGCGCCGGCTCGCAGCAGCCGGCGGATACGCGACAGCAGCTCCTGCGCCAGACCCTCGACCGACTGTGCCCCGACGCCACCGGTGACGAACTCGTGGACGAGGGCCAGCGACTGGTGGCGTTGCCGGGCGGCGGCATACGTGCGGTAGCCCGACGCGAAGATGGCCACGAGCATGGTGGCAACCGCGACCCCGAGGAGTCCCTGCTCGAACAGGATGATGATGGCGAACCCGAACATGGTCGTGGCCACGCTGAGGACCAGCGCCGGGGCGAGCACCTCGGTCACGTCCGGCCGGTGCAAGGGGCCGTTGTGCACCCGGATCATGACCAGCACCAGGGAGGCCATCAGCTGGTCCACCCCCGCCAGCAGGACGATCAGGGTGACGGCGGTGCGAGGGTCCAGTCCCTGGGTGCCGCCGAGCAGGAGATGCACGAGCAGCGCACCGACGGCGGCCTCGAAGGCATAGGCAGCGGCGTTGTAGACCATCTTGTCCACCGACACCCGCTGGCAGACGAACGCGAGCACCGACGCGACCAGACGGGTGACCACGAAGACGTCCGGTGACAGCAGGAGGACACCGACGAGGAGCGGGACACCGGCGAGGGTGAACGTGTGGGCCTGGCGCCGGAACTCCACATTCAGCTGGAACTGCTCGGCCAGGAAGAACCCCGCCCCCAGCGCGAGCGAGACGACGACGACCGGCAGGTGCTGGGGCAGGATCGGCCCCCCCGCCGTCCGGGCCGTCAGCACCGCCGTGCCGACTCCGAGGGCGGCGCTCAGGAGCCACGTGAAGTGCGTGGGACTCAGAGCGCGCCGCATCTGCTCAGCGCCCGTCCGGGGCAGACCACCGGGAGGAGGACCAGCACGCGGAGGACCAGCGTGACGACGACCAGCGCGAGGAGGACCAACGCGACGACGACCAGCGTGACGACGACCAGTCAGCGGTGCTCCACCGCGACGAGGACCAGCGTGACGACGACCAGCGCGAGGAGCTCAGCCCCCCGGAGTCGGGCTGCCAGTCGTCCCCGGTCCAGGTGGCACCCATCCACTGACCGCCGGACCAGGCCGACAGGGTGGAGGTGGCCGCCCACCAGCCGGCGGGGTCCCAGGTGTTGCCCTGGACGTCGATCTCACCCGTCAGGTCGTTCCCGGCGGAGTCGACCAGCAGGGCCCCACCCCGGGCGGCGTCGATCGAGCCCTGCCCGGTCGAGGCGGGGAAGTCCTGGACGGCGTCGGCCCGCAGGGTCCTCGCGGCCTTGTTCGTCCCGCTGAGGCGCCGGGCCGTGTCCAGCGCTCCTCTGAGGTCGAGGACACCGGCGCCGGTCACGATCTCACTGGAGTCCGTGACGGGGTCGGCCGAGGACGTGAGGGCGTACTTGACCTGGTCGGGGGTGAGGTCCGGGTAGGCCTGCAGCAGCAGGGCGACGGAGCCGGAGACCACCGCGGCCGCCTGGCTGGTGCCGCTGCCGCGGAACAGCGTCCCGGTCGCGTCGCCAGACACCAGACCGGAGGGGTTGTTGACGTCGATGAACGAACCGGGGGCCCTGGTCGACACCATCGACGTGCCCGGTGCGACGAGATCGACGTGACGGGTCGCCGAGCCCACCTGCGAGTAGGAGGCGGCCGTGGTGTGGGTGCTGGCCCAGCCATCGAGCCGGTTGTGGCTGTCGGTGGCCCCGACGGCGATGACATGGGGATCGATCGCGGGGTCGCTCAGTCGTGCGGTGTCCGAGCCGTTGTTGCCGGCCGAGGTGACCACGACGATCCCGTGCCGCCAGGCGTTCTCGGCGGCGGCCGCCAGCGGGTCAGCCCGGTAGTCCTGGGCCGAGTTCGTGCCGTAGGACAGGTTGACGACGCGCACACGGGTGCCGTCGGGCAGGACCGGGTGCTGGGTGACCCAGTCGAGTGCGGCGATGACCTGGGACACGTCGGTGCTGCCGTCCGTCGTCGCGAGCTTGATGGCCAGCAGTCCAGCGTCCGGCGCCACTCCGAGCTGGACGTCGGCGGGTGCGCCCGGCAGGTCTGACGACGGGTTGGACGAGCCGCGGCCGGCGATGATGCCGGCCATGAAGGTGCCGTGGCCGAAGGTGTCCTGCTGGGTCAGCCCACCGTTGGCCTCGATCGACAGGTCAGGGCCGTAGGTCACCTTGCCGACGCCGTCCAGACCGGCGACGGGAGCGACCCCGGAGTCCAGCAACGCGACGGCCACGCCCTGTCCGGTCAGCTGCCGCCCGGAGTCGTCCTTCTTCGCCCACACGCGGCGGGCCCCGATCGCCCTCTCCACCGTGAACAGGGAACCCGGGTCCTTCGCCGCCTGGTTCTTCCCGTACACGTCCTTGGCCACGGCATCGGCCGTGGGACTGCCCCAGGTGGCGGCGGCGAAGCCGCTCGCCGGGCCGACGGCGGTGGTGAGGCGCTGAGCCGATGCACCGTCGAGCGCGACCACGGGAGTCTGAGCGGCGGGAAGACAGACAGCCATTCCGGTAACCGCCGCCGCCACGACCACTTCCCATCGGGTGGTGCGCAGAGGAACGCGGTGGAGGTCCATTTGCTGCCCTTCCGTAAACGTTGTGCTAAAAGGTATATTTCGGTCACTCTCAGTGTGCCAAAGAGGGTCCGATCCCCTGTCACCCATTCGGCCGGAAGATCGAGGCTTTCGGACGACCCTGCCAGCGTCCGTTCGCGGGTCCGGTCGGTCCGTTCAGCCCGATCCGGAGCCGGGCCGGCCCGTTTCCACCCCGTGGACCTCTGCGCCGCGGGAGATCACCGTCCGCACCGTGCGAGCCGACATGGCGAAGTGCTCGCGAGCGATGGTCCCGGCGTCGTCGACCCGGCCCTCGACGATGGCCGTCACGAGCGCGGCGTGCTCGATGACCGCCTGCCCGTAGAAGTCGCGGTCGTAGGGCTCGATCGACAGCCCCAGCGACGTCCGGGTCAGCAGGTCATGGCTGATCGCCGCCATCTGCGGGTTGCCCGTCGCCCGAAGCACCCCCTCGTGGATCGCCATGTCGGTCCGGTGCTCGTCCTGCGGGGTTCGCGCACGGACGAAGGAGTCGAGCAGGGAGAGCAGCTCGTCGGCTGCGGCAGCGGTCCGGACCTCGGCGGCGGTACGGGCGACCATCTCCTCGTAGCGGCAGCGCAGGTCGCCGAGCTCCTCGATCTCGGCGCGGCGCGGGACGAGGGTGCGGCTGACCGCCGCGGCGGACTCGGGCTGCCAGCTCCGGGTCACGAACGCGCCACCGGCGCGACCCCGCCTGACGTCCACCACCCCGGCCTCCCGGAGCCGGGCCAGGCCCACCCGCACCGTCGTCCGGCTCACTCCCATCAGTCGCGCCATCTCCCGCTCCGCCGGAAGGCGTTCTCCAGGAACGAACTCACCCAGCGCGAGGGCGGTCAACAGGCGGTCGACCACCTCGTCGACGACTGTCGGCACGGTCAGCGGAGCCATGGCGACCGCATCACTGGCCAAGCCCGTCGTCACCATGGTTCCCCTCGTGAAGTCACCGATTTGCACCACCTTCCACGATGAAGGCGGGTCCCACGGGGCTCGAGGTCGAAATGACACACAGACTTAACATCAAAGGTCTTCCCGGCAGACCATTGCGGTGCGAGCGTGTGGTCCACGACGGTGCACCTTGCCGTGACCGCACGACAGGAAGGCCCCGGTGACCACCACCCCGCACGCCATCGCGAGACCGAGCCGAGAGGGGACGGTCGACTTCCGCGGTTTCGAGACGTGGTACCGCATCACCGGGGACCTCGGCTCCGGGCCGACCCCGCTCGTCGTCCTCCACGGCGGGCCGGGCGTGCCCCACGACTACACCCTGCGGATCGCCGGTCTCGCCGCGACGGGTCGCGCCGTCATCCACTACGACCAGCTTGGCTGCGGCAACTCGACCCACCTGCCCGACCGGGGCGCGGACTTCTGGACCGTGCCGCTGTTCCTCGACGAGCTGGACAACCTGCTCAGCGCGCTGGGCGTGGCCGACGACTACTCGGTGCTGGGCCAGTCTTGGGGCGGGATGCTGGGCGCCGAGCACGCCGCACGGCAGCCGGCCGGCCTCCGCGCCCTGGTCATCGCGAATTCGCCTGCCTCCATGGAGCTCTGGCTCGCCGAGGCCAACCGGCTACGGGGCGAGCTGCCGGCGGAGACGCAGGCCACACTGCTGGCCCACGAGCAGGCTGGGACCACCGACTCGCCGGAGTACGCGGCCGCGGAGGAGGTGTTCTACGACCGGCACGTGTGCCGTGTCGTGCCCAACCCCCCCGAGGTGGCCGCGAGCTTCGCCAAGCTGGCCGAGGACCCGACGGTCTACCACACCATGAACGGGCCAAGCGAGTTCCATGTCATCGGCACCCTCAAGGGGTGGAGCATCGTCGAGCGCGCCCACCAGATCACGGCTCCGACCCTGCTCATCAACGGGCGGTACGACGAGGCCACCGACGCCTGCATGCAGCCGTTCGCCGACGCGATACCCGACGTGCGCTGGGAGAGGTTCGCCGAGTCGAGCCACCTGCCGCAGGTCGAGGAGGAGGCCCGCTACCTCGAGGTGGTCGGCAGCTTCCTCGCCTCCTACGACCAGCCCCAGACCGAATCCTGACCCGGAGGAACCCGATGAGCTCACTTCGTTTGCGTGCCGGTGCCGCTGTGGGGGTCGCGATCGCCCTGACCCTGTCGGCCTGCACCGCGTCGACCACCAGCCCGGCCGCCACCGGCGCGGGCGGGTCGGGCCAGGCCGACGCGGCGGCCCCCGCGACGTTCCAGGCCCAGCACAAGGGCGGTGACCTCAAGCTGCTGGCGAAGGCCGCCGGCGGGACCCTCGATCCCCAGGTCAACTACACGCTGCAGTACTGGCAGCTGTACCAGGCGATGTACGACGGTCTGCTGGCCTTCAAGAAGGTGAACGGCCAGCAGTCCTTCACCGTGGTGCCCGACCTGGCGCAGGCGCTCCCAGAGGTGAGCAACGGCGGGAAGACCTACACCTTCACCCTGCGCAAGGGCATCAAGTTCTCCGACGGACAGGACGTCACCGTCACCGACGTCGCCGCCTCCTTCAAGCGGATCTTCACGGTCTCCAGCCCGACGGCCGGTTCTTTCTACAACGGCATCGTGGGCGCGGCGGCGTGTCTCAAGGCGCCCACGACCTGCGACCTCAGCAAGGGCGTCGTCGTCGACAAGGCCGCGGGCACGGTCGTCATCAACCTCGTCGCGCCTGACCCGGAGCTCAAGTACAAGCTGTCGGTGCCGCACGCCTCGATCCTGCCCGCTGGCTCTCCGCCCAAGGACGCTGGCAACAAACCGATCCCGACCACGGGTCCGTACATGATCGCCTCCTACGACCCCAACACGGCCCTCAAGCTGGAGCGCAACCCCAGCTTCACGGAGTGGTCGCACGACGCCCAGCCCCAGGCCTACTCCGACACCGTCACCGAGAGCTTCGGCCTGACCGTCGAGGCCGCCGTGACCGCCGTGGAGAACGGGCAGGCCGACTGGGTCTTCGACCCCCCACCGGCCGACCGGCTCGACGAGATCGGCACCAAGTACGCCGATCAGGCCCACGTCAACACCCTGACGGCGATGTGGTACCTCCCGATGAACCACAACCTCGCGCCGTTCGACAACGTCAAGGCACGCCAGGCCGTCAACTGGGCGGTCGACCGCAACGCCGTCATCAAGCTCTACGGTGGGTCCAAGCTCGCCCAGCCCGTGTGCACCTTCCTGCCCCCCGGCTTCCCCGGCCACGTCGACGACTGCCAGTACACCGCCGGCGGCGGCACGACGTGGAGCGCCCCTGACCTGGCCAAGGCCAAGCAGCTCGTGCAGGAGTCGGGCACGGCCGGGATGGAGGTCGGCATCGTCACCCAGGACGACGAGGTGAACAAGTCCATCGGGGAGTACCTCCAGAGCCTGTTCACCCAGCTCGGCTGGAAGGCCACCCTCAAGCCCATCTCGGCGAACATCCAGTTCACCTACATCCAGAACAGCAAGAACAAGGTGCAGATCAGCCTGTCGCAGTGGTACCAGGACTATCCGGCTGCGTCGGACTTCCTCAACGTCCTGTCCTCGTGCGCCTCCTACACCCCCGGCAGCGACTCCTCGATCAACATCTCCGGGTACTGCGACAAGGCCCACGACGCGACCATGCAGGAGGCCCTGGTGACCGCCCGGACCGACGAGTCAGCCGCGAACGTGCAGTGGGCTGCCGTCGACAAGCAGACGATGGCTGACGCCGTGGTGGCTCCGCTGTTCACGCCCAAGCTGATCGACTTCGTTTCCAAGCGGGTGGGCAACTACCAGTTCAGCAAGCAGTTCTACATGCAGATCAGCCAGATCTGGACGAAGTGAGCGGCCGGTGACGGCAGCTGCTGACCGGAAGCACGCGAAGGGCCCGCCGGCGGTGCCCGCCCCGGCACCGCCGGTGGCGGTCGTCACGTCGTACGGGCCGTGGCGCACCGCCCTGGGCCAGCTGCGACGCAACCGGGCGGCGATGGCCTCCCTGGTGGTGTTCGGAGTGATCCTGGTCGTGTGCCTGCTGGCCCCGTTCTACGCGAGCTCGATCGCCCACACCGACCCCTTCGCATCCAACGTCTCCGGCACGACGGTGGTCGCCGGGCAGACCGTGCCGATACTGGCGCCGAGCACGACCGGTCTCGGGCTGGGCGTCACCCCGATCGGGCCGACCTGGGACCCGGCGCACTACTTCCTCGGTGCTGACGGGCAAGGCCGCGACGTCATGGCCAGACTGCTCTACGGAGGCCGCAACAGCCTGCTCATCGGCTTCTTCGCCGCCCTGCTCTGCTGCGTCCTCGCCGGCATCACGGGCGTCCTGGCCGGCTACTTCGGCGGCATCGTCGACGGCGTGCTGTCGCGGCTGCTCGACGTCGTGTGGGCCTTCCCGGTCTACCTGCTGGCCATCAGCCTGTCGGTGGTGCTGCTGACCAGCGGGGTCAGGATCGGCCCGGTCTACATCGGGGCAGGCAGCCTGTGGCTCCCGGTGCTGATCATCGGCATCGTCTACTTTCCCTACGTGGCTCGTCCGATCCGTGGCCAGGTGCTGGCGCTGAAGGAGAAGGAGTTCGTGGCCGCGGCGATCGGCGTCGGGTCCTCCGACCTGCGGATCATGCGACGCGACGTGGTGCCCAACGTGGCCCCCACCGTGGTGGTGTTCCTGCCCCTGATGACGGCCCTGTCGATGCTCACCGAGTCGGCCCTGTCGTTCCTCTCCGTGGGCGTGCAGCCCCCGCAGGCCAGCTGGGGCACGATCATCAACGACGGCCTCAACCTGCTCTACACCAGGCCCGCCGTCACCCTCGCCCCCGGCATCGCGATCGCGCTGACCGCGGTAGCCCTCAACCTGTTCGGTGACGGCATCCGTGAGGCCCTCGACCCGCGGGCGCGGCTGCGCGGAGGGCCGGCCTGATGGCCCGGTTCGCCCTGACGAGGTTCGGCTCCGCGATCTTCGTGCTCCTCTCGATCTCGGTGCTGGTGTTCCTCATCTTCTTCGCCACCCCGGGTGTCGACCCGGCGGCGCGCATCGCCGGACGCAACGCCGACCAGGCCACCCTCGCCCAGGTGCAGGCCGAGTTCGGCCTCGACCAACCCCTACCGGTCCGGTACGTGCTGATGATGAAGCACCTGTTCGTCGACCGCGACCTGACGTCCTTCGTCAACCGCGGTGTGCTGGTCATCCCGCAGATCGTCCAGGCCGTCCCGGTGACCCTGTCCCTGGTGCTGGGCGCGGCGGTCATCTGGATGGTCGTGGGGGTGGCCATGGGCACCCTGGCCGCGGCGTGGCGCGGGCGCGCAGCGGACCCGGTGATCGTGCTCGTCGGCGTCGTCGGGGTGTCGATCCCGGTCTACTGGCTCGGTGAGGTGGTCAACCTCGTCACCCAGAGCCGGTTGCACGACAGCGTGTTCTCCTGGGTGCCGCCACTGGGCTACGTCCCGCTGACGCAGGACCCGGTCCAGTGGGCGCTGCACCTGCTCTTCCCCTGGCTGACCCTCGCCGTGCTCTACGCCGGCATCTACGCACGGGTGCTGCGCTCGGAGATGATGAGCGCGCTCGACGAGGACTACGTGCGGACGGCCCGCGCCAAGGGGGTCTCCGAGCGGCGGATCCTCATCACGCACGCCCTGCGCTGCTCCCTCATCCCCATCGTCTCGCTGTTCGGCCTGGACTTCGGGGCGCTGGTCGGGGGGTCGGCGCTGCTGACCGAGGTGGTGTTCGGGCTCCCCGGGGTGGGGCGGCTGACCTACACGGCGCTGCAGAACCTCGACCTGCCGGTTATCCTCGGCACCGTCCTCTACGCCGCGTTCTTCGTGGTGCTCTCCAACGCCGTCGTCGACCTCGTCTACGCCGCCCTCGACCCGCGGGTGCGCCATGTCTGAGGTTCGAACCGCCGGGCCGCTGCTGGAGGTCGACAACCTGCGGGTCAGCTTCCGGAGCCGTCGGGGCACCGCCGTCGCCGTCGACGGGCTGTCCTTCGCCGTCGCCCCCGGCGAGGTCCTGGGCGTCGTCGGGGAGTCGGGGTCCGGCAAGAGCGTGTCGATGATGAGCCTGCTCGGCCTCATCCGCGACCCGAACTGCACCGTCGAGGGGACCGCCCGGTTCCGCGGCGACGACCTGATCAGCATGTCCGACAAGGACCTGCGGCGGCTGCGGGGCCGTGACATCGCGATGATCTTCCAGGACCCCATGACCGCGCTGACGCCGGTCTACACGGTGGGCTGGCACATCGCTGAGCAGCTCCGGGCGCACCGGTCGGTGTCGAAGGGGCAGGCCCGCGCCCGCGCCATCGAGCTCCTGGCCGAGGTGGGGATCCCGGATCCCGCGCGGCGGGTCGACGACTACCCCCACCAGTTCTCCGGCGGCATGCGGCAGCGGGCGGTGATCGCGATGGGCCTGGCCAACAACCCCTCCCTGCTCATCGCCGACGAGCCGACCACCGCCCTCGACGTGACCACCCAGGCGCAGGTGCTCGACCTCCTGCGGCGGCTGCGCCGAGACCACGGCTCGTCGATCATCCTCATCACCCACGACATGGGCGTGGTGTCCCAGCTGGCCGACCGCGTGCTCGTCATGTACGCCGGACGGGCAGCCGAGGAGGGCCCGCGGCAGGAGGTCTTCCACCACCCGAACCATCCCTACACCTGGGGGCTGCTGGGGTCGGTCCCCCGGGCACGGGCCCCACGGGTCAGGCGGCTGCCGGCCATCCCCGGGTCACCGGCGTCCGCGCTGGCCGTGTCGTCGGGTTGTGCCTTCGCCCCCCGGTGCCGGTTCGCCCACGACCACTGCACGGAACAGCCACCACTGGACGGGGTGGACCACCGCGACGCGTGCTGGCTGCCCCGGGATCGTCGCCACGAGCTGCGGCACTCGCTCGACGCGGCCGCGGTCGCCGCCGGCGACCCGGGTCAGCGCTCCGTGGTCGTGCCCGAGACGGAGGAGTTCGAGTGACCGAGCGTGGTGAGGTGCTCTTGCGGGCCACCGACGTCGTCAAGCACTTCCCGGTGAGCGGGTCGGCATTTCGGCGTGGCGCCCAGCAGGTGGTGCATGCCGTCGACGGGGTGTCGTTGGAGGTGCGGCGGGGCGAGACCCTGGGCATCGTCGGCGAGTCGGGGTGCGGCAAGTCCACCCTGGGTCGGTGTCTCGTGCGCCTGACCGACCTCACGTCCGGACGGGTGGAGCTCGGTGGGCAGGACATCACGACCCTGTCGCGGCGGCGTCTGCGACCCGTACGACGCGACATCCAGCTCGTTTTCCAGGACCCCTACTCCTCGTTGAACCCTCGACGGCGGGTCGGGGAGGTCGTGGCCGAGGGGATGGAGGTCGCCGGTGGGCGGACCCGTCGTCAGATCTCGGCGCGGGTGGCCGAGCTCTTCGATCTGGTGGGCCTGTCCGCCGACCACGTCGACCGCTACCCCCACGAGTTCTCCGGGGGTCAGCGTCAACGGGTGGGCATCGCCCGGGCCCTGGCCGTCGACCCGCAGGTGATCGTGGCCGACGAACCCGTGTCTGCGCTGGACGTCTCGATCCAGGCCCAGGTCCTCAACCTCTTCGCCGACCTGCAGGACGAGCTCGGCCTGACCTACGTGTTCATCGCCCACGACCTCGGCGTGGTGCGGCACGTGTCCGACCGGATCGCGGTCATGTACCTCGGGGAGGTGGTGGAGGTCGCGGACGCGGACGACCTCTACGACGCACCCGCGCACCCCTACACCGAGGCGCTGCTCTCGGCGGCGCCGGAGATCGACGACGGCGTCACCGAGCTGGCCCCCGAGCGGATCGTGCTCGTCGGCGACGTGCCCAACCCGGTGAACAAGCCGACGGGGTGCCCGTTCCACCCGCGGTGCCCGCACGCGCAGGCGAAGTGCGCCGTCGAGCGCCCCTTGCTCACGGCGGTGGCACCGGGGCGGTTGACGGCGTGCCACTACCCGCTCGTGGACGTGTCGCGCGCACCGGCGGGGCGGTGAGCCCCGTGCCGATGTCGGCAGGGGCGTGAGCGGCCGCGGATGACGGTCGGGTGTTGCTCAGCGCTTGTCGAGGACCAGCCACCCGCCGTGGTGCTCCGACACGTCGTACGGGGTGCCGGTGGCGGCGCCCCAGTCGCGCAGGTCCTCCAGCGTGACCGTGCGCACGTGGCCGTAGGACTCGTCGGCCTCCTCCTCGAGGGGCACCGCGACCACGACCCGCTGACGGGCGCACCGCAGCGCCTCGTGGATGACCTCGGCGCCGTGCTCGTCGTCGAGGTGCTCGAGCAGGTGGATGACCAGGACGGTTTCGGCACAGCCGTCGTCGAGGGGCACCCGCGCGGCGTCGGCGAGCAGCGTGGTGAGCCGGGTCCCCAGCTGCGAGGCGATGGTGTGCAGGAGCCGTACGGTGCCGGCGGAGACGTCGGAGGCCGTGACGTCGTGGCCCCGCTCCGCCAGACGCAGGGCCAGGAAGCCGAAGCAGCAGCCGAGCTCGAGCACGGCGCCCGGGCGCACCAGCTCGCACGCCCGGTCGTAGACGGGCGCGTAGCCCTCGATGGAGCCGTGGCCCGAATGGTCCGCCGTGGGCTCGGCCGACCCGCCCTCGAGCTGGGCGAGCCGCGCGATCGTGTTGCGGTAGAACAGCTCCCAGCTGTCGAGGGCGTCGGGCTCCATCGACCGCACGATGCCGGTGAAGATCCGCTCGAACATCTCCGACCCGCGCAGCCACCCGGGCCCGAAGAGCTCGTCGACGATGACGCCGGCGAGGTCGTCGTCGACCCGCTCGCGGGGGATGCAGTGGGTGACGACCAGCCGACCGGTGACATGGGCGACGTCGAAGTGCTCCGTACGCACGTTGCCGCGGCCGCGCCGTGGCCAGGCCCCCGACCAGCGCTGCACGACGACGAGCTCGTCCTCGTACCGGCCCGAGGCGACGGCCGGGCCGAGCGGGTCGATGGGTGCTGCCGTCACCGCGCTCACCGGGCTCCCGCCTCGACCGAGGAGGCGAGGTCGAGGCCCTTGAGGCTCCGCACCACCTGCACCCGGTCGCAGTGCTCCGCGTAGAGCGGCAGGTCGCAGCGTCCGAGCCCCCAGGAATAGCGCGGCTCGGGGGTCAGCCACACCGTCTCGCGCACCCTGCGGGTCAGCTCCTCGAAGACCGAGAGCTGGGGGTCCTTGCCGTTGCCCCGTCCGTCGCCGAGGACGACCAGGGTGGAGCGTCGGCTGAGGGCCGACCCGTTCTGCTCGAGGAAGGTGGCGAAGGTCGTGCCGTAGTCGGAGTCGGCGTCGACGTCGATCAGGCCGCCCGCAGGGAGCCCGGACAGCACGAGCGACAGCGCGTCCTCGATGCGGTGCTCGGCGAAGAGGTCGGTGATCTCGACGCAGTCGTCGACGAACGCGAAGGTGCGCACCTGCGACGCGAGCGACTGCAGGCTGTGCACGAGGTGCAGGGTGAAGCGCGCGGTCGCGCGCACCGACAGCGAGACGTCGGCGAGGACCAGCAGCTTGGGCCGGTCCTCGACCTTGGCCACGGTGACCGGGCGGAAGGGCACCCCGTCGTAGCGCATGTTGGTGCGCATGGTGCGTGCCCCGTCGACCGTCCCCCGGGCAGCGACCTTGCGCCGGGCCCGCGGTGCCCCGTGGAGGGAGCGGAGCAACCGGCGCAGCGACTCCTCGAGGTCGCTGCGCTCGTCCTCGTCGATCGTCTCGGCGCGACCGGCCTGCACCTCGCGGCTCTCGACCTCGAGGTCCATCGCCATGAGCTTCTCGAGGTGGCTCTTGAGCCGCTCCGGCAGCCCCGCCAGCAGCGGGGCGAGCGCCTTGCGCAGGGCGGCGAGCGACGGCGGGTCGCCGCCCTCCACCAGCTCGTCGGGCAGGCTGTCGGTGATCCACTCCAGCAGCATCATCTCCTGCGCCACGCTCAGCTCGGCGTCGAGCTCGAGCCCGGGGCGGCTGGCCAGGTCGCCCGGAGCCCCGGGGTTGTGCAGTCGGCGGGTCGAGAGCTGCACCCGCGCCGCCTCCCCCGGCGAGCCCTTCGCGTCGTTCGACAGGACGATCTCGTCGGTGAGGGCGGCCATGTCGATCTTGTTGGCCTCCTGGTGCAGGTTGTACTCCTGGGCCAGGTCCTCCGGCTTGAAGTAGCTGCGCAGGTCCTCGGGCTTGCCGTGCGAGTGACCCTCCTCCGGCGTGTCCCCCGGCTCGTCCGACAGGGTGAACTCGATGAGCTCACCGTCGTCGCTGAGGTCGTCGTGGGCGTGGGAGTGCCCGTGGTCGGCGTCCGGCTCGATGACCGCACTGAGCGCGAAGAATCGGTCGTAGACGTGGTCGAAGGTCTCGACGTCTCGCCGGTCCTTGATCAGGCTGACGGCGAGGGCCGCCCGCAGGGTCTCGCGGTCGTCGAGCACACCCGGCTGGGCGGCCGCCCGCAGGGCGTCGACCGCCTCGGCCACGCTGACCCGCACCCCTGCCAGCCGCAGGAAGCGGATGAAGCGATGGAGGGCCGCCTCCACGGCCTAGACCGGCCGCTTGCGGGCGAAGGAGCGCTCACCCTGCCCTCGCGGCACGGGACGACGGCTCCCGGCCCCCTGGCCGGGGGCGCCGTAGTAGTCGGTGTCGTGCCGGCCCGGCTCGTCCTTCGCTGCCCGTACGGCGCGCCCGTCCGGCCCGTCCTCCCCCTCCCGTGGGGCAGGAGGCGCCTGGGGTGCCGGGGCGTCGTCGTGGGCGTGGTCGGCACCCGGGCCGTGCCCGTGGCCGTGACCCCCGCTGCGCGCACCCGGCACCGTCGCGTTGGGGTCGACCAGCCGGGGCAGCGCCTTCAGGGCCTTGTCCGCGTCGCGCTCGTACTTGACCACGACGTTGAGCGTCTCGGCGAGGATCTCGGCACTCAGCTCGGTGACCCCGAGCACGCTGAGGGTGCGGGCCCAGTCGATTGTCTCGGAGATGCTCGGGGCCTTGCGCAGCTCGAGGTCGCGCAGTCCGCGCACGACCTCGACGAGGCGGGCGGCGAGGGCCAGGGGCAGGCCGGTGTCCTTCGAGCGCAGGATGTCGAGCTCCCGCTCCGGCGTGGGGTAGTCGAGGAAGAGGTGCAGGCAGCGGCGCTTGAGGGCGGCCGACAGGTCTCGGGTGTTGTTGGAGGTGAGGATGACGTAGGGCTGGTGCTTGGCCGTCACCGTACCGATCTCGGGGATGGAGACCTGGAACTCGGCCAGGGTCTCGAGGAGCACCGCCTCGAGGGCCTCGTCGGCGCGGTCGACCTCGTCGATGAGCAGCACCACCGGCTCGTCCGACATCACGGCCTGCAGCAGGGGGCGGGGGGCGAGGAAGCGCTCGGAGAAGAAGATGCTGTCCTGACGGCTGATCCGCTCGACCGCCTCGTCGAGGTCCTTGGCGTCCTCGACGACCTGCCCGATCTTCTCGCGCAGGATCTGGGTGTAGAGCAGCTGCTTGCCGTAGTCCCACTCGTAGAGGGCCTTGGTCTCGTCCTGTCCCTCGTAGCACTGCAGGCGCAGGAGCCGCCGCCCCGTCGCCTTGGCCAGGCTCAGCGCCAGCTGGGTCTTGCCGACCCCGGCCGGGCCCTCCAGCAGCACCGGCTTCCCGAGCCGTGACTGCAAGAACATCGTCGTCGCCAGGCGGCGGTCCGCGAGGTAGCCCACGTCTCCCAGCCGCTGCCGGGCGTCCTCGACGTCAGCGAAGTCGTGGGGCTCGTGGTCGGTCACAGTGGTCACGCAGGTCCTCTTTCGTGGGGCGGTGCGAGCCGGGGCCGCCGCGCGTGGCGGCGACCCCGGCTCATCGGGTGCTGGTCCTGCTCAGCTGAGCAGGTCGTCCAGGTCGCCGTTCATGCAGTGGTCGACCACCGGCCAGACGGTGTCGAACGTGCACTCCTTGGCGTTGCCCGGGGTGCAGGCGTCACCGAGGACGTGGTTGGTGATGCGGTCGACGTCGGCCTTGTCACCCTTGATGACCTTGGCGTTCTCGTAGTAGGCCGTGGGGCCCTGGCCGAGCCGGTTCTTGGAGTAGGTGTCGGCCGTGACGTCGACGAAGCGCTCCGTGATGCCCACGTCGCGCAGCAGCCGGATCGAGGCGGCGAGCGCCGCGTCGGCCGCCTGCACGGTCGTCATGCCACCGATGTCGACGCCCATGGCGACGGCGATGTCGGCGAAGCGCTTGTACTGCGCGGGCATGTTGAAGGCCCAGACCCGGGGCAGGGCGATGGCGTTGTTGAGCCCGTGGTGGGTGTCGTAGAAGGCGCTGATGGCGTGCGAGATCGAGTGGATGATGCCGAGCCCACCCGAGTTGAACGCCTGGGCGGCGATGTACTGGGCATACATCATGCCCTCACGGCCCTTGAGGTCCTGGCCGTTCCAGACCGCCTCGCGCAGGTTCTCGGAGGTCAGCTTGATGGCCCGGATCGCGTTGCCGAGGGACGGCTCGAAGTTCAGCCGGGAGACGTAGGGCTCGCTCGCGTGGGCCAGCACGTCGAAGCCGCACTGCGCGGTGTAGTCGACCGGGCAGTCGAAGTACATCACCGGGTCGTCGATGGCGAGGGTCGCCACCGAGGCGTCGTCGAAGGCGACGTACTTGTGCGGGTTGTCGGGGTCGGTCGTCGTGTCGGTGATGACGTAGGCCCACGAGGTCTCCGAGCCGGTGCCGGCCGTGGTGGAGACCGCGATGTGCGGCGGGTTCTTCGGGTTCTCGGACATGTTGAAGCCCTCGAACTCGTTGACGTTGCGGCCGTCGTGGGCGACCGAGACGCGGGCGCCCTTGCAGGCGTCGTGCGAGCTACCGCCACCGATGGAGACGAACGAGTCGCACTGGTTCTCCTGATAGAGGGAGACCGCGTCCATGACGTTGTAGTCCTTGGGGTTGGACTCGACCTTGTCGTAGACCACGACCTCGAGCCCGTGGTACTTCATCGACTCGGCGATCTTGTGCACGATGTCGGTCCCGCGCAGGCCCGAGGTCATGATGAGGGTCTTGCGGAACCCCATCTTGAGGGCCTCCGGGCCGATCATCTCGTGGGCCCCTGGCCCCATGAGGGCACGGGGGAAGGGGTGGAACTCCTTGATGGGGAAGGGTTTCAGCAGCTCGTCGACCTGCATGACGACCTCCTTGTCGTGTCGGTGTCAGGTGGATGTCCAGGTGTCACGTGGATGTCGTGTCGTGCGGATGGGTCTCGGCGCTTCGGACGCTAGGTGGGTCGGCGCACCCGTGACCAGATGCCGCGGCAAAGACTGGCCCTGCGGACCGGC
This sequence comes from Actinomycetales bacterium, assembly GCA_038230235.1. GTDB lineage: Bacteria > Actinomycetota > Actinomycetes > Actinomycetales > Dermatophilaceae > Lapillicoccus. The sequence goes on along the minus strand of JBBRNQ010000009.1, from coordinate 30,818 downwards.
ACCCTCTCCGAGAGGCTAGGTAACTCCACCCGGACGGGGGGCGTAGGCCCGGGCAGGGACTCATAGCGTCGAGAGCACCCGAAACCGACCGGAAGGTACCCCATGTCCGACACGCTCACCACCCTCCCCACCGACGCACCCGACACGACCGTCGACCTGACCGTCGACACGGACGTCCTCACCGACACCACCACCACCGACGAGGTGCTCGCCGAGGACCAGCTGGTCGAGGAGATCTCCATCGACGGAATGTGCGGCGTCTACTGATGCTCGAGATGCTCGGACAGGCGTGGTCGCTGAGCGACTCGGTGTCGCTGCGGCCCGAGCCCTTCGGGGCGCTGGCCTACGACTTCCGCACCCGTCGGCTCAGCTTCCTCAAGACCCCCGCGCTCGTCGAGGTCGTGCGCCTGCTGGGTGACAGCCCGTCGGTGGCGGACGCGCTCACGAGCGCCGGGGTCGACGCCTCCGAGCACGCTTCATACGCCCGCGCGCTGCGCACCCTCGCTGACAGCGGCGTCCTCACCCCCCGCACCGCCCAGCCCGAGGAGATCCTCGTATGACCACGACCCTCGACCGCCCGACCGAGCGTCCCGCGGGCGGGAGGCTGGTCGACCAGTTCGAGTACGGGCTCGACGCGCCCATCTGCCTGACGTGGGAGCTCACCTACGCCTGCAACCTGGCCTGCGTGCACTGCCTCAGCTCGTCCGGACGTCGCGACCCGCGCGAGCTCAGCACCGCCGAGGCCAAGGCGCTCATCGACGAGTTCGAGCGGATGCAGATCTTCTACATCAACATCGGCGGTGGCGAGCCGACGGTGCGACCCGACTTCTGGGAGCTGCTCGACTACGCGGTGGCCCACCACGTCGGCGTGAAGTTCTCGACCAACGGCTTCCGCATCAACCCGGAGCGGGCCGCGATCCTCGCCGCCACCGACTACGTCGACGTGCAGATCTCGCTCGACGGCGCCACCGCGGAGGTCAACGACGCCGTACGCGGTGAGGGCACGTACGACGCCGCCATGAAGGCCCTGGCCAACCTGCAGGCCGCGGGCATGAAGGACTTCAAGATCTCGGTCGTGTGCACGCGGCACAACATCAGCCAGCTCGACGACTTCAAGGCCATCGCCGACACGTACGGCGCGCAGCTGCGCCTCACCCGCCTGCGTCCGTCCGGCCGCGGGGCCGACGTGTGGGAGGAGCTGCACCCGCTACCCGAGCAGCAGCGCGAGCTGTACGACTGGCTGGTGGCCCACGGTGAGGGCGTACTGACCGGTGACTCCTTCTTCCACCTCTCGGCCTTCGGCGACGCCCTGCCGGGGCTCAACCTCTGCGGCGCCGGCCGCGTCGTCTGCCTCGTCGACCCGGTGGGCGACGTCTACGCCTGCCCCTTCGCCATCCACGACACGTTCCTGGCCGGCAACGTGCGCAGCGAGGGTGGCTTCGACACCGTCTGGAAGACGTCGCCGCTCTTCCTCGACCTGCGCTCGCCGCAGACCGGGGGCGCGTGCACGAAGTGCGAGGCCTACGACTCCTGCCGCGGCGGGTGCATGGCGGCCAAGTTCTTCACGGGGCTGCCCCTCGACGGGCCGGACCCCGAGTGCGTCAAGGGCAACGCCGACGCCTCGCTCGGCGCCGTCGACCCGAGCGCGAGACCGGGCACCAGCCAGGACCACTCGCACAAGGGGCCGGTGCGCAACCAGCCGGTGCCGCTGACCCTCATCACGCGGCGTCCCGAGCGCTCCTGTGACGAGAGCCCGCTCACGGGTCTCAGCGTGCACAGCGGATAGGGCGCGGGTGTCCCCGCCGGTCCCGACGTCGTGGCCGCTGCTCGACCTCGGGCTCCAGCGCTCGCCCGAGGTCGGCACCGGCGAGGTCCTGCTGCTGGTGCCCCTTGGGTCGATGGAGCAGCACGGACCGCACCTGCCCCTGTCCACCGACTCCGTCGTCGCGGCGTCGGTCTCCCGGTCGGTCGCCGAGATCCTCGTGGGCGAGGGTCGCCGGGTGCTCGTCGCACCGACCCTCGCCTACGGCAACAGCGGCGAGCACGAAGGTTTCCCAGGCACCATCTCGATCGGCCACGAGGCGCTGCACCTGCTGCTCGTCGAGTTCGGCCGGTCCGCCTGCCAGTGGGCGCAGGGCCTGATCTTCGTCAACGGGCACGGCGGCAACGTCGAGACGCTGCGCTCTGCCGTCGACGTGCTGCGCTACGAGGGGCGCCCGGTGGCCTGGACGTCGTGCGACCTGCCCGGAGCCGATGCCCACGCCGGCCGCACCGAGACCTCGCTGCTACTCGAGCTGACCCCGCACGCCGTGCGCACCGATGCCGTCGAGGCCGGGTGCACCCTGCCGCTCGAGCAGCTGCTCCCCCGCCTGCGTCGCGAGGGGGTCCGGGCCGTGTCGCACAACGGCGTCCTCGGTGACCCGACGCTCGCGACGCGGGAGGAGGGCCACGACCTGGCCCAGACCCTGGTGCGCAACCTTCTTGCCGAGCTGCACACCCTCGACGTCACCGACACCGGCCGCCTGGCCCGCCCCACCGCCAGCGCGCCCACCTCCGGGGCGGCCCACCCCCACCCGGTGGCGACGGGGCAGCACCCCCGCGTGCCGCATCCGGGCGCTCGGGCGTGAGCCTGCCCACCGCCCTCGTCACCGGTGCCGCCCGAGGCATCGGCGCCGCGGTCACGCACCGGCTCGTCGGCCGGGGCTTCCACGTCCTGGCGGTCGACGGCTGCGCCGGAGCCGACGGCGGCACGTCGTACGCCATGGGGACGCGCGCCGACCTCGACGGTGTGGCCGACCGGCACCCCGGGCAGGTGACGGCGGTGGTCGCCGACGTGCGCGACCCGACCGCGCTGGCAGCGGTGGTCGAGCAGGTGCGTTCCGAGCGCGGCGGCCTGAGCGTGGTCGTGGCGGGGGCTGCGGTCATCGCCGGAGGAGACGCGCTGTGGGAGACCGACGACGACCTGCTCGACAGCGTCTGGAGGTCGGATGCGGTCAGCGTGTGGAACACGGCCAAGGCGACTCTCCCCCTGCTGCTGGAGCAGCCGGCCGACGTGCGCCCCTCGTTCGTCGCCATCACCTCCGCGGCCGGAGAGCACGGGCTCTACCACCTGTCGGCCTACTGCATGGCCAAGCACGCGGTGGTCGGGCTGGTGCGGGCGCTCGCCGCCGACGTGGCGGGGCGCGCCGTGACCGTCGCCGGGGTCTCCCCCGGCTCGACGTCGACCGACATGCTGCGGGAGACGGCACGCATCTACGGCCTGGACGACGTCGCCGGTCTCGTGGCCGAGCAGGCCATCGGGCGCGCCCTCGAGCCGGACGAGGTGGCCGCGGTGGTCGAGTTCGCCTGCACCGCAGGGCCGGTCGTCCACGGCGCCATCCTCTCCGCCACCGGCGGCTTCGGCTCGTGACCGCGATCGCCCCCGCCAGCGTGACACCGGGGCCGAGCGGCCGGGCCGCCCTGCGCGGCACCGCACCGACCACGAGGCTCCCGGACGGCTACACCGTCAGGCTCGCCGACACCACGAAGGTCTGCGACGGGGGCACCGCCCTCCTCGGCACCTCCACCGGCCGGCTCGTGCGCCTCAAGCCCGACGCGGCCCGCCGGCTGGTCGAGCGGGTCGTGACGGTGACCGACGCGGCCAGCGCGTCGCTGGCCGCGGTGCTGCTCGACCGTGACCTCGCCGACCCGTGGTGGGCCGACGACCGGCCGCCGTCGCGTGCCGCGAGGAGCGACGCGCTGCTCGACGTGACCGTGGTCGTGCCCGTGCGCGACCGGCCCGAGCAGCTCGCGCGGCTCCTCGAGGCTCTGCCGCAGGCCCTGCGCGTCGTCGTCGTCGACGACGGGTCCCTGGAGAGCGCGACCGGCCGCGTCGGGACGGAGCACGGGGCGCTGGTCGTGCGGCTCGACCCGGGTCGGGGGCCTGCTGGGGCGCGGAACGCGGGCGTGGCCGCCAGCAGCACTCCGTACGTCGCCTTCCTCGACTCCGACGTCGTGCCGGACCCGGGATGGCTGGCGACCCTCTACCGCCACCTCTCCGACCCGCGCGTCGGGCTCGTCGCCCCGCGCGTGCTCGGGCTGCCGGGGGTGCCCGGGGGTGAGGGGTGGTTGCACCGGTACGAAGCCGTGCGCTCGTCGCTCGACCTCGGCCCCCGCCCGGCCGGTGTGCACCCCCACGGGCAGGTGGCCTACCTGCCGAGCGCCGCGATGCTCGTCCGTCGAGCTGCCTGGGGCACCGGCTTCGACGAGTCGCTCGAGGTGGGTGAGGACGTCGACCTCGTGTGGCGCACGCACGAGGCGGGGTGGCGCCTGCGCTACGAGCCGGCCGCCGTCGTGCGGCACGAGCACCGCACCGACGTCTCGAACTGGTTGCGCCGCAAGGCTTTTTACGGCACCAGCGCCGACCTGCTCGCCGCCCGTCACGGCGACGCCGTGGCCCCGATGGTGCTGACGCCGTGGACGGCCGCGTTCGCGGTCGCGCTGCTCGCCCAGCGCCGGTGGTCGCTGCCCGTCGCCGCTGGCGTGTACGGCGCCGCCACCTGGCGCCTCTCGCGACGGCTCACCCAGAGCCGGCGCCCTCTCGCCACCGCCGCGTCGCTGACCGCGGTCGGGGCCGTGGCGGTGGTGTGGCAGACGTCGGCGGCCCTGACCCGCCACTACTGGCCCCTCGCCGTCGCCGGGGCCCTGGTCAGCCGCCGGGCCCGCACCGCGCTGCTCGCCGCCGCCGTCGTCGACGGGCTCGTCGACCACCACCGCTCCCACGCCGACCTCGACCCGGTGCGCTACGTCGTCGCCCGCCGGCTCGACGACCTGGGCTACGGCGCGGGGGTGTGGCTCGGCGCCTGGCGCGGCCGCTCCATACGGGCCCTGCGCCCCGCCCTGCGCGGCTTCAGCCGCTCCCCCTCCTGACCCCTTGTTGCTCCGTTCGTGCCCGTTCTTCCCCTCAGCCGCTCCCCCTCCTGACCCCTTGTTGCTCCGTTCGTGCCCGTTCTTCCCCTCAGAAGCGGGAAAACGGGCCGAGACGGAGCAACAAGGGGTCGTGGGACGAGTGGTGGGTAGCGGGTCAGCGGGTGGGGAGGACCTGCGTGTGCTCGATGCGCACGGCCTGCAGCGACTGCGGGTCGAGACCGAGGAGGGAGAGCACGGTCGGGGCGATCTGCGTCGTCTCGACCGGTGCGCTCACGACGGAGCCACGCGTCGAGCCGATGCCGATGTGGGACACCGTGGCCACGACGATGGGCACGTTGCGGTCGGCGGCGTTCATGCCCCCGTGCTCGGCGATCTTCTTCGTCCCCCCGGTGTAGACGACCCCGGCCTGGGCGACGCCGACGACATCGGGGTGTCGGGCCTCGGCCGGCGAGACACCGTAGAAGGCCGCGGCCGCGTCTCCTGCATAGACCCTGGACAGCCCTGACCCGCTCACGGTGCGCGACCCGAGGGTGGCGGTGGTGCCCGTGGCGGGGTGCGACAGCAGCCACTGCCGCACGAAGCGGGTCGCCGTCGGCGACCGGTCGCTCAGCCAGAGCAGCAGGCTGTCGTCGTCGGCCGACCAGACCACGAGATCGGCCGCCGCGGGGTGACCGACCTTCCAGTCGGCGTTGATCCCGTCGATCACCGCCCCGTCGTCGACCCGGGTCAGGGTGGTGGGGTCGGTGGGCGACTGCCCGTGCTTGGCCGACAGGATGATGCTCGTCGAGCCGGCGAGACCGTCCGTGCGCACCCGGGCCACCATGGCGGCGACCGACCGGTCGACGAAGTCCAGGGCCGAGCTGAGCACCGGCCCGGGGACGACCCCGCCCGGCAGGTAGCCCCCGGCCAGGCCGTCCGAGAGCGGGAGCTTCTGGGCGGTCGAGACCGACTGGAAGTTCATGCCGAAGACCGCCGGGACACCGACCCTGCTCTTGCCGGAGTGGTCGAACCCGTCGATCTCGTGGAGCACCGCCTGGACCTTGAAGGCGTCGTACGTCTGGGTCGAGGAGTTGATGCTGGTCCAGTCGCCCCCGGCGGGGGCATCGGAGTTGATCTCGGGGGTGAAGAGGTCGTCGACCCCGTGGCCCGAGGGGCCGTTGAGGATGTCGTAGGCCGCGTGCTTGTCCGACCAGGCGGTACGGAGCCCCGCTCGGTGGACGACGTCGAAGATGGTGTTGACCTGCAGGTACGAGTGCGGCATGACCGGCTGGCAGGTCGCGGGGTCGACCGGGAGGGCCGCGCGGTTGATCAGTCGCTGGGGGTTCCCCGTCATCCGCAGGATCGAGCCGGGGAGGCCGGTGAGCCCCTGGCCGGCGTCGAGCCGGGTCGGGTCCTGGTCGAGGGTCTCGTCGTACGACACGCCGGTGCCGGGGGCGATGCCCACGCAGCTCGTCGTACCGGGCGGCAGCAGCGCCCGGTTGTAGGAGACGTCGTAGTAGACCCCGGTGGTGCGGGGGTTCCCGCCGGTCACCTGGCCGACCATTCCTGGGAAAGAGTCGGACGGCACCGGCGTCGAGGCGCCCGTGTAGTCGACACCACCCCGAAGCAGTGCGGCGAGGGCCGACGTCGGGTGGGCTGCCGCGTAGGAGGCGAGGTCGCTCTGGTGGAGCCCGTCGACCGAGAGGAGCAGGACGTGCCGGCTCGCGGTCGACGGGGTCGCGGTGCCGGCGGTCGCCTGGGCCACGGCGGGCGGGAGGGCGAGCGCTGAGGCGGTGCTCAGCACACCGAGGGCGGTGAGGGTGCGGCGGGTGGGGCGGCGCATGGGAGGCCTTTCTGTGGGGCGGCGCGAACGCCCCATCCGACCGCGCACACTTGCGAGAACCCTCCGAGACCGGTGACGGGAGAGCAAACTCCAGAAGGCACCTCGGTGACACTCGGTCGCCCTCCCGGGGTCGCTCCCCGTCGCTCCGGCCCCTGCCGCCCCCCAGAGCCCACCCCGACACCCCCATCCCCGAGCCGCCAGTGCCCACGTCGCCTTGTTGCTCCGCTCGTGCCCTTCCACCGCTCTCCACCAGCGAGAAAGGGCACGGGCGCGGCAACAACCGGACGTGGGGCGGGCATACCGTCGGTGCGCTGCTCCCCTTAGGCTGACCCCCATGGCGCACGAACGCGAGATCCTCACCTGGGACCTCTTCGGGGAGGCGACCCGTGACCTCGCCCAGCAGGTGGTCGACGACTGGCAGCCCGACATGATCCTGTCGATCGCCCGGGGTGGGCTCCTGATCGGCGGAGCCCTGGGCTACGCGCTGGGGATCAAGAACACCTACACGATGAACGTGGAGTTCTACACCGGAGTCGACGAGCGGCTCGAGGTGCCACGCATCCTGCCGCCGGCCCCCGACTTCGTCGACCTGGGCGACGCCAAGGTGCTCGTGGCCGACGACGTCGCCGACACCGGTCACACCCTGCGCTCGGTGCAGGAGTTCGTCGCCGGCAAGGTCGGTGAGGTGCGCACCGCCGTCATCTACGAGAAGCCGCACTCGGTCGTACGGTGCGACTACGTCTGGCGACGCACCGACAAGTGGATCAACTTCCCGTGGAGCACCCTGCCGCCGGTGTCGGCCGACGGCGCTCCGGTGCTCGACATCGTGCTCGACGCCTGACTACTCCGACTCGCTGCGTCCGAGCGGCGACCCTCGTCAGTCCGTCCACTCCAGCCGCATCGCGAGCAGTACGTCGAGCGCGACCGAGTCACCGTCGCGACCTCCCTTGCCCGTCTGCAACGGCGGCGGAGTCGGCTCGATGCTCACGGTGCGCCAGCGGCCGAGGCGCACCGGCGCGACGACCAGCTGGTAGTAGCGGCCCTCGGTGTCGACGCCCAGCGCCTGGTCGTGACGCAGGTACCACCCCGTCACGCCGGTGCGGTAGCGCCCCCGCCCGGACCAGGGTCGCGCCGTCAGCTCCTGCGTCGCCAGCCCTGCGGCCGTCGCCTGCTCGACGAAGCCGTCGACCAGCACCTGCGCCCGCACCGACTCCGCCTCGTCCCGGCGCCTCTGCACCGCGATGTGGTAGTCCGCCTGCGCTGCGCGCTCGTCCCTCCGCGCCTGGGCCTCGTCGCTCACTCCCCCACCCTGCCACGCGGCCGCGCCGACCTCACGCCCCGGCGTCACTCCGTACGTCCGCGTCGCCGAGGGCACCGGGGCCTCGACGCGGACCAAGCACCCGGCGGCGCGGCTGACGTCCGCGTCGACGAGGGCCCTGACCACCCTCGACGCGGATGCAGGGCGGCTCGGGCCCCAGGACGCCGTGTGCCGCACACCCCGGGGGGGGTGGGCGGCACACGGGCCGTGCGGGGTGGGACTAGAGCAGGGTCTCAGCCGCCGACGCGGAAGCGCGCGAAGCCGGTCGCCTCGGCGCCCGCCTCCTTGAGCACCTGGGCGACGGTCTTCTTGGGGTCCTTGGCGAACGCCTGCTCGGTGAGGACGTTCTCCTTGAAGAACCCGTTGACGCGGCCCTCGACGATGCGCGAGAGGGCGGCCTCGGGCTTGCCCTCCTCCTTGGCGGTGGCTTCGGCGACCCGGCGCTCGTTCTCGACCATCTCGGCCGGCACCTGGTGCCGGTGAAGGACGGTCGGCGAGAACGCGGCCACGTGCATGGCGACGTCGCGGGCGACGGAGTGGTCGCCACCCTCGGTGGCCACGAGGACACCGATCTGGGCGGGCAGGTCGGGGCTGGTCTTGTGCAGGTAGGACACGACGTTGGGCGCCTCGAGGCGCACGACCCGCTTGATCTCGATCTTCTCGCCGATGGCGGCGTTCGCCTCGTCGATGCGCTGCTGCACGGTGCGACCGGCCTCGAGCTCGCTAGCGAGCAGCTCCTCGGCCGAGGTGGCGTTGACCGCCACCGCCTGGACAAGCACCTCGTCGGCGAGCGCGACGAACGGCGCGCTCTTGGCCACGAAGTCGGTCTCGCAGAGGATCTCGACGAGGGTGCCGACGCCGTCGCCGGCCTGGGCCACGACGACGCCGTTGGACGTCGTGCGACCCTCGCGCTTGCTCACGCCCTTCTGGCCCTTGATCCGGAGGATCTCGATGGCCTTGGCCCGGTCGCCGTCGGCCTCGTCGAGGGCCTTCTTGACGTCGAGCATGCCGGCGCCGGTCTGCTCGCGCAGCGCCTTGATGTCAGCGGCGGTGTAGTTCGCCATAGGTAGTTCTCGCTCTTCTCGCTGGAAAAAAGGTGGTGATGGGGGACGAACGAACCCCTGCCGGGCGCCGGTTGACCCGAACGCCCGACAGGGGATCTGGGTCAGGCGCTGGTGGTCTCCGCGGCAGGAACGGCGGCCGGCTCGACGTCGGCGGCGGGAGCGGCCTCGGCGGGAGCAGCCTCGGCAGCAGGTGCCTCGGCGGGAGCCGCCTCGGCGGGAGCCGCCTCGGCAGCCGGTGCCTCGGCCGGAGCAGCCTCGGCAGCCGGGACGGCTGCGGCGTCAGCCTCGGCGTAGAGCTCGCGCTCCCACTCGGCCAGGGGCTCGGCCGCGGTGGCCTCGCCACCGCTGTTGCCACCGGCGCGGGCCACGAGGCCCTCGGCGACGGCGTCGGCGATGACCCGGGTCAGCAGGCTGACCGAGCGGATGGCGTCGTCGTTGCCGGGGATCTTGTAGTCGACCTCGTCGGGGTCGCAGTTCGTGTCGAGGATCGCGATGACGGGCAGGCCGAGCTTGCGCGCCTCGTCGACGGCGAGGTGCTCCTTCTTGGTGTCGACGATCCACACGGCGGAGGGGACCTTGCTCATGTTGCGGATACCGCCGAGGGTGCGCTCGAGCTTGATCCGCTCGCGGCTGAGGATGAGCAGCTCCTTCTTGGTGCGGCCGGCGGCCGCGACCTCGTCGGAGTTGATCTCCTCGAGCTCCTTCAGGCGGGTGAGGCGCTTGGAGATCGTGTTGAAGTTGGTGAGCATCCCACCGAGCCAGCGGTGGTTGACGTACGGCATCCCGACCCGGGTCGCCTGGTCGGCGATGGGCTCCTGGGCCTGCTTCTTCGTGCCGACGAACAGGATGGTGCCACCGTGGGCGACCGTCTCCTTGACGAACTCGAAGGCGTTGTTGATGTAGGTCAACGACTGCTGCAGGTCGATGATGTAGATGCCGTTGCGCTCGGTCATGATGAAGCGCTTCATCTTGGGGTTCCAGCGACGGGTCTGGTGCCCGAAGTGGACGCCGCTCTCGAGGAGCTGGCGCATGGTGACGACGGCCATGCCGCGGTCCCTTCCGTAGAGGTGGTGGTTGTCCTCGGGAGGCGCCTGCGGCGGGCTCCCGTCCTGGCGTCACGACGCACCTCGCCGGCGCGCTGGGTAGAGGACCACCCGGCATACCGGACCAACCGTGGTGCGCGCCGCTTCGGAGAGTGCTCCAGGGGAGGGTGACCTTAGCGGGAGCTGGCCTCGTCAGACGGACTTGACGCGCGAATTCGACCCCGCGCTGCGAACAGACGGGTGCCGTTCCCCCCAGCGTACGGCGTCGGGGGTGCAGGCCGAAATCGCGCAGGGCGAGCGGTCGGTGGCCCCTCGCCGGTTAGGGTCAGGACATGGACACGTGGTGGTCGGCGACCCCGTCCCTGCTCGTCCTGGTCGCTGTCGTGCTCGTGCCCGGGCTGGCGATGGCCTACGCCATCGGCCTGCGCGGGCTCGTCGGGTGGGGCCTGGCCCCTGCCCTCGGCCTCACCGTGCTCGGGGTGAGCCCCATCGCCGCCCGTCTGCTGTCCCTTCCGTGGTCGCCACGGGTGTGGGCCACCGGGGCGGTGACGTTCGTCGCGGTCGCCTGGTTCGTCGGCCTCTGCCTGCGGCTGTGGTGGCAGGCGGCCAGCCGGCCCCGCCCGCCGAAGGCGCGTCTCGACTCTCCGGCCACGCTGGTGCTGGCGGCACTCGGGGTCGCGATCGGGACGACCGTGACCCTCACCGCGGTCCTGCCCGGCATCGGCCAGCCGGGTGAGCTCATCGACAGCACCGACGTCGTGGCCCACCTCAACCGGCTGCGCGCGTTCGTCGACAGCGGCTCCTTCTCGTCGATCGGACCCCCGAGCAGCTACCCCAGCGGCTTCCACGACCTGGCCGGAACAGCCGTGCTGATGGTGACCGGTCTGGGCCTCACCACGGCCGCCAACCTCACGGCTGTCGTGGCCGCGTGCGTGATCTGGCCACTCGGCGCGGTAGCGCTCGCCCGCCAGACCCTCGGTCCCCGACCGGCCGTCCTGCTCGGAGCCGGCCTCGTCAGCGCCGGTCTGAGCCTCTTCCCCTACCTGCTGCTCGGGTGGGGTGTGCTCTGGCCCAACCTGCTCGGCACCGCGTTGCTGCCCGGGGTGCTCGGCCCCGCCCTCATCGCCACCCGCACCATCGACGGCCCCGGCACCGGGGCCGCCACGGCCCAGCGCACCACGCTGGGGGCCGCGACGCTGCTCGCGCTGCCCGGCCTGACCCTGGCCCACCCCAACGCCCTCGTGGCGCTCGCGATGCTCGTCGTCGTGGGCTCGCTCACCACCTTCGGGGTGCGGGCCCTGGCCACGACTGGCCGGGCCCGCCGCCGGGCCACCGTCTGCGCGCTGGGCCTGCTCGGGGTCTGCCTCGGCGGCCTGGTTGCCGTGCCCCGTCTCTCGCAACAGGTCGCCGACACGGCCAGCTACGACTGGGCCGGTGGAGTACCCGTGACGCAGGCGCTGCAGGAGGTGACCCTCCTCGGGCTGCAGCTGACCGACGCCCAGCCGGTCATCGTCGTCACCGGTCTGGTCGGCCTCCTGACCTGTGCCCGCCGACGCCGCCTGCGCTGGGTGGTGTCGACGTGGGCATTCTGCGTGCTGCTCTACGTCCTCGCCGCCACCAGCCGCTCGGCGCTCGGGGTGCTGCTCACGGGCTACTGGTACAACGACAAGGTCCGGCTCGCCTCGCTCGCCGCCGTCCCCATCCTGCTGCTCGTCACCGCCGGGCTGGGCGCGCTGACGCACCTGACCTCGCGTGCCCTCTCCCTGGTGGGCCCGGCGGCGACGAGCGTCGTCCCGGCTGCCCGACTCCGTCGGCTCGTCGCGACTGGCGGAGTGTTCGTGCTCTTCGTCGCGGGCACCGCGGGGCTCGCCCACGCGGAGACGACGGGGATCGTCGACCGCTACTACCACCCCGCCGAGACCACGCGCACCCTGCTCACCCCGACGGAGGCGGCGGAGCTGACCGAGCTCTCCCGGCACATCCCGGCCGGCGTCGTGACGGCCGACGTGCCGGCCAACGGGTCGGGACTGCTCTACGCCCTGACCGGGCGCGAGGTGCTCTACACCTCGCTGCTGCTCGATCCCGACAAGGACCGGCAGGTGGTGGCCGAGCACCTGTCCGAGGCCACCTCACGACCCGACGTCTGCGACGCGGCCAGGCGGCTGAGGGTGCAGTACGCGATCACCGGCACCGTGCGCTACTGGCTCAGCCTCGACGACCGCACCCTGGGGATCAGCTCGATCACCTCGACCACCCCAGGCTTCAGCCTGGTCGCCGAAGCCGGTCGCTACCGGCTGTGGCGGCTCGACGCCTGCGGGTTCGACGCCGACGCCGCGGCCGGCTGACCCACCCCCCGTCCTAGGGTGGCAGGCATGCCCTTCACTCCTTCGTCGCCTCCGGGCCCTCCCGCTTCGCTGGTGAGGCGGATGCGGTCCTTCGGTACGACGATCTTCGCCGAGATGTCGGCGCTCGCCGTCGAGACCGGCGCGATCAACCTCGGGCAGGGGTTTCCCGACACCGACGGCCCACCCGAGCTGCTGGCCGCCGCGGTGGCGGCGATCGAGGGCGGTCGCAACCAGTACCCCCCGGGTCCGGGGGTGCCCGAGCTGCTCGACGCGGTAGCCGAGCACCAGCAGCGGTTCTACGGCATCGACCTGGACCCGAGGCGCGAGGTGCTGGTCACGGCCGGGGCCACGGAGGGCATCGCCGCGGTCGTCCTCGCCCTGTGCGAGCCGGGTGACGAGGTCGTCACCTTCGAGCCCTACTACGACTCGTACGCCGCGACGATCGCTCTGGCGGGGGCGACGCGTCGTACGTCGGTGCTGCGGTTTCCCGACTTCGCGGTCGACGAGGCGTCGCTGCGGGCAGCCTTCTCCGAGCGCACCCGGCTCGTGCTGCTCAACACCCCGCACAACCCGACGGGCAAGGTGTTCACCCGCGCGGAGCTCGAGCTGGTCGGCCGGCTCGCGCGCGAGCACGACGCGTGGGTGGTGACCGACGAGGTGTACGAGCACCTCGTCTTCGACGGTCTGGAGCACATCCCGGTCGCGACGCTGCCCGGGATGGGGGACCGCACGATCACCATCTCGTCGGCGGGCAAGACCTTCTCGGCCACCGGGTGGAAGGTCGGCTGGGTGACCGGGCCCGCAGAGGCGGTCGCTACGGCACGGACGGTCAAGCAGTTCCTCACGTACGTCGCCTCGGGCCCCTTCCAGCCCGCGGTGGCCACCGCGTTGGGCCTGGGTGACGACGTCTATGCCGGCCTGGCCTCGCGGCTGGAGCACGGGCGCGACCTGCTCACAGCCGGTCTGGAGGCCGCCGGCCTCACCGTCTCCCGCCCGTCCGGCACCTACTTCGTCATCGCCGACGCCGCCCCGCTCGGCGCCACAGACGCCCTGACCTTCTGCCGCGAGCTACCCGCACGGTGCGGGGTCGTCGGGGTGCCGGTGTCGGTGTTCCACGACGACGAGGACGCCGCCCGAACGCTCGTGCGGTTCGCCTTCTGCAAGCGGGACGAGGTGCTGACCCAGGCTGCTTCACGGCTGGCCGGGCTGAGCCGCTCGTAGTCATCTGGTCGGGGCTCCAGGGAAGGTCCCGGTCAGCCAGGAGGTCTGTGCTCACGCGCTGACCGCAGTCCGCAGCCGGGGCTCGCACCGACCCGGGGTGCCCCCACCGGTCCGGGAAGCATCCCGACCCCACTCGTCCCCAACCCCGTTCGCGTCGCCGACTGCCCCCAGGGCAGCCCCCGGGGCCTTCCTCCTGCGGTCCTGCGCGGTCATCCTCGTCGGCATGACTACCTGGCTGTCCGTGCCCGCGCGCACCTCGTCGGTCGCCCTCGTGTCGACACTGGCTCTGCTCGCAGGTGTCACCGGCGCCTCCTCACGACTCACCTCCGCTTCCGCTCCCTCGTCTGCGCCCGACTCCGCCACGACCAGGCGTCAGGGGCCTGAGGGCGCACCCCGCCCCGCGGCCGGGCCCGCTCCCGCTGACGGGTGGACGGTGTCCGGGGTGGCCGCGTCGACTGCCGCGGGCGGGCTCGACGGCCGCGTCGTCGCGAGCGCCCGGTGGTCCTTCCCCCTGAGCCCCCGGCCGGTGGTCGTCGCCGCCTTCAGCGCCCCCGCTGGGCCGTATGCCGCCGGGCACCGCGGCGTGGACCTGGCGGCCGCGGCCGCCGAGGTCGTCCGCTCGCCCACGGTCGGCACCGTGACCTTCGCGGGCGAGGTGGTGGGACGCAGGGTGCTGGTCATCACCCACCCGGGCGGTCTGCGCAGCACGCTCGAGCCGGTCACCTCGTCCGTGCCCGTCGGCACCGTCGTGGGGAGAGGTGGGGCCGTGGGCACCGTGGGCACCGTGGACACCACACCCGGTCACTGCGCGCCGGCGAGCTGCGTCCACTGGGGGGTGCTGAGGGGCACGACCTACCTCGACCCCCTGCAGCTCGTCAGGACCCCGCGAGTGGTGCTGCTCCCGCTCGGGCCCTGAGGAGCGTGGGCTCGGTCAGGTCCCTGTCGGCCACGGCGACGCCGTACAGCCCTCGAGGGACTTGGTCTGCTGGACCATGACGGGGGCCGGTCGTCCCGCACCTGGGCACGAGACGTGCCCGTGGCCGAGACCGTGGCCGACCTCGTGGCTGATGAGATAGGTGCGGTAGTCGGCGAGGTCGCTGCCGTAGGTCTCGGAGCCGTGCATCCAGCGGGTCAGGTTGAGCACCGAGCGGGAGCCGTTCCAGCACGACACCTGCTGGATGGTGACGTTGAGGGGTGCGCACAGCTGAGCCGTCAGGCTGGGGCTCGCCAGGGTGACACGTACGTCGACTCCGGCGCCCGACGACAGCTGCTGCGGGCTCACGGGGACGAAGCGCACGCCGTCCTTGGTCTGCCAGCCACGGGGGTCGGTGAGGACGGTCATGACCGTCTGCGCGAACTCTGCTGACGAGACCGGCAGGCCGCCCTCGACCTCGACCGAGTAGCGCACCTGGCGGCCCGTCGTCGCGCTCGGCCCGGCGGGGATCGCCATCGCCACGAGCTTTCCGGTGCCCGACACCGGGACCGGTAGGTGAGTCGTGTCGGGTGCCGGTGCCGCGCTGCCGTCGTTGACGACGGGGGGTGAGGCCGTCGCTGACGTCGACGGACGGGCGGCACCCGGAGCGCCGGCCGTGGTCGGGGACGTGGTCGGGACGGTCGTCACGGGCCCTTCCCCCGTGGCGTCCACCCCTCCCGCCGGATCGGGCGTGTCGGAGGCGGGCCGGCCGCCGGCAGCGAGCTGAGCGGCGGCCAGTGCGTCGATGTCGCCAGGATCCTCCAGGGCACGAGCCGCGGCCGTGCCACCCAGCAACACGACCAGGGCCACGATCGCGGAGCGCCGACGACGCGCCTTCTGGCGCCGCACGGTGGCCGCCCGCCGACCGCTGTGACGCGTGTGTTGCACGTCGCGCACCGGGGCCTCGGTGTCAGTGTCGGTCATCAGGTGCTGGTCTCCGGCAAGTCGTCGTCACCCCTTGGGGCTGGTGCCCTCCCATTGTGGGGCGCGCCGCCGTCCGCTGTGGCGCAACGGCCACGCGAGGCGTGTCGGTCGGCGCGCGCATGTCCGGCTCGCCCTGCCCTGCGGCATCAGGCTCGGGGATGCGCCTGCTCGTACGACCGCCGAAGTCGGTCGACGGAGACGTGGGTGTAGATCTGGGTGGTCGCCAGGCTCGCGTGTCCGAGCAGCTCCTGGACCACTCGCAGGTCGGCACCCCCCTCGAGCAGGTGGGTGGCAGCACTGTGACGCAGTCCGTGCGGGCCGAGGTCCGGCGCGGAGGGCACGTGGGCGAGCATGAGGTGCACGACCTCGCGCACCTGACGCGGGTCGACCCGTCGGCCGCGTCGTCCCAGGAAGAGCGCTGCGCCACTGGCCCCCGTCAGCAGCTCGCTGCGCCGACCCAGCCAGCGCTCCAGCGCCGTGCGGGCCGGCCTACCGAAGGGGACCGCGCGCTCCTTGCTCCCCTTGCCCATGACCCGCACGAGGTCGGAGCCGAGGTCGAGGTCGTCGACGTCGAGCGCGACGAGCTCCCCCACCCGGATACCGCTGGCGTAGAGCAGCTCGAGCACGGCCAGGTTGCGCACGTGCAGCGGGTCGTCGTCATCACTCGCGACCGCGGCGACCTCGAGCAGGTCGTGCGCCTGCGACACCTGAAGCACCCCGGGCAACGTCGAGGCTCGCCTCGGAGCCATGAGCCGGAGGGAGGGGTCACCGGGGATCCTCGAGGTGCGGGTGGCCCACCGCAGGAACGTGCGGACCGACGCAGCCCGACGGGCCACGGTGGAGCGCGCCCCCCCGTCGTGGGTGAGGGAGGACAGCCAGGCCCGCAGGTCGGCGAGGTCGAGATCACTGACCTCCTGCGTCCCCCGCTCCTCCACGGCCCACGCCAGCAGGTGACGCACGTCGGCGACGTAGGCCCGGCAGGTGTGCACCGAACGACCACGCTCGGCCCGCAGATGACGCTCGAAATCGGCCACCATCAGGGCCCCGCGCTCCTGCGGTGTGGTCGGGCCCCCCTGACTCCCGTCGCCCGCGAGGACCGCCCCCGCAGCAGGGACGCCGCTCATCGAGCCGGGGGTCGTCGGGTCAGGATCGTGGGTCACGCGCACACCGTCGCAAAGGACGTGCCTGTGGGCAAGCACCGCCACGGGTCGGCCCCGATCCCGTCGGATCTCGCCGCCCCGTCGCCGTCCACTGACCGTCGCCTCACCGTCCCGTCACCGCCCGTCACCGCCCGTCACCGCCCGTCACCGCCCGTCACCGCCCGTCACCGCCCCTCACCGCCCGTCACCGCCCGTCACCGCCCGTCACCGCCCCTCACCGCCCTCGGGGAGCCTGCGCCTTCCTCCACGACCCGTCGACGCGACCCACCAGCCCCCGCAGCTCGAGACGCGGCAGGGCCGCCAGGACGGCCGTCGGAGACAGTCCGGCGGCGACCGCGATGTCGGCGGCGGCAGCGGCGCGTCGTACGGGCACCATGGCGTAGACCTGCGCCTCCACCGGGTCGAGGTCGTCCTCGACCCGGGTGGGAGCCCGCTTGCGTGGGGCAGCGTCGACGCCGTACTCCCCGACGAGGTCGGCCACCTCCTCGGCGTCGGTCACGACCACGGCCTTGCCCTCTCGGACGGCCTGGTGGCAGCCCGCCGACACCATCGACGTCACGGGGCCGGGCACGACCCCGACCGGCCGCCCCAGCGTCTCGGCGATCCCGGCAGTATGAAGCGACCCCGACCTCAGTCCGGCCTCAACCACCACCGTGCCGGTGCTGATCGCCGCGATGATCCGGTTGCGCAGGAGGAACCGCGGACGGGTGGGTGCCGCACCCGGCGGGACCTCGGCCATGAGCGCCCCGCTCTCGGCGATGGCGCCGATCAGGCGGGAGTGGGCCACCGGGTAGGGCCTGTCGATGCCACCGGCCAGCACGGCCACGGTCGGGCCGTCGACAGCCAGGGCACCACGGTGAGCGGCCCCGTCGATGCCGAAGGCGGCCCCGGAGACGACCGCGAAGCCTCGCTCGGCCAGACCGGCCCCGAGGTCGGTGGCCACGGTCTCGCCGTACCTGGTGCTGGCCCGGGCACCGACGACCGAGACCGAGCGTCGCGCGAGGCCGCGCAGGTCGAGCGGCCCCCGCACCCAGAGGCAATAGGGAGGCAGCGAGAGGTCGTCAAGCCCCGCGGGCCAGTCGGCATCACCGGGGCAGACCACCCGAGCGCCGGCCCGGGCGGTGACGTCGAGGTCACGGTCGACGTCGGAGCGCTCGGCACGGGCGCGCACCGCCTCGGGGACGCTGGGGTCGCCCGCCTGCACGAGCTCGGCCGCAGCGATCGGGCCCAGGCTCTCGACGAGCTTGCGCACCCGCAGGTCGTCGGACTCGGCCCATCGGCTCCAGGCCGCCCGGGCCCAGCGCTCGGCCTCCCCCGGCTCCTGCGACTCCCCCGGCTCCCGCGACTCTCCCGGCTCCCCCTGCTCACCCCGCTCCCCCGGTCCCCGTGGCTCATCCGGCTCACCCAGCTCACCCGCCGACGACCACGAGGTGCTCACGCCGCCACCTCCCGGTCGTCGTTCTTCATGCCGATCGCCTGGCCGACGTCGTCGACCCCGGGAACGTCGGCGCCGCGCAGGTCGGCCACCGTCCAGGCCAGGCGCAGGCACCGGTCGTAGGCCCGCATGGTGAAGGCTCCCCGGTCGAGCGCTCGGTCGAGGTCGCGGGTGACGTGGGCGCCGAGGCGGAACCGTCGTTCGCGCAGCACCGGGGCCGGCACGTGGGCGTTCAACCGGGCCCCGGTGCCCAGCCACCGCGTCGTCGCGACCGCCCGCGCATCGGCCACGCGGTCGGCGACGAGGGCGCTCGACTCCCCGGGCTCCAGCGCGAGCGCGGCCCGCGAGACGGCGGGCACGTGCACCTGGATGTCGATCCGGTCGAGCAGGGGCCCTCTGAGCCGACTTCCGTAGTTGGCCCGGCTGAGCGGCGAGCACCGGCAACGCTCCCCCTTGCCGGAACCCATCCCGCAGGGGCAGGGGTTGGCCGCCAGCACGAGCTGGAAGCGACACGGGAACCGGTGCAGCCCAGCCAGCCGGGTCACCGTGACGATGCCGGACTCGAGGGGCTGCCGCAGCGACTGCAGGACGTCGCGCTTGAACTCCGGCGCCTCATCGAGGAAGAGCACCCCGTGGTGCGCCTGCGTGACCGCGCCCGGCACGACCTGGGCGCGGCTGCCCCCTCCGACCAACGAGCTCATCGAGGCGCCGTGGTGGGGCGCCACGAACGGCGGTCGACGCTGCAGCTGCGTCGGTGCGCCCAGGGTGCCGAGCACGGACGCGACGGCGGTCACCTCCATCGCCTGCTCCTCGTCGAGCAGGGGGAGCAGGCCCGGGAGCCGCTCGGCCAGCATCGTCTTGCCGGCACCGGGCGGGCCGACGAGGAAGAGGTGGTGGCCTCCGGCCGCCGCGACCTCGAGCGCGTGACGGCCCTCGAGCTGGCCGGTCACGTCGACGAGGTCGGGCACGACGACCTCGCCCTCCACCAACCCGGGCGGCACGTCGACCGGCAGGGGCCGGCCACCGGTCTTGAGCACCTCGTAGCGGTGCACCAGCTCGGACAGGTGGGCCACCGGATGCACCGCGACCCCGCTGACCAACTGGGCCTCGGCCGCGTTGGCGACGGGGACGACGGCGTGGCGCACCCCGTGGCGGGCCGCCTCGAGCACGAGCGGCATCACCCCCCGCACCGGACGCACGCTGCCGTCGAGACCGAGTTCTCCGATGTGGACGACGTCGGCGACCACGGCCTGGTCGAGGGTGCCGGAGGCGACGAGGGCGGCGACGCAGATGGCGAGGTCGAAGCCCGACCCGCACTTGGGCACGGACGCGGGTGACAGGTTGACGGTCACCCGGCGCTGGGCCAGAGCGTGCCCGCTGTTGGTCGCCGCCGCCCGCACCCGGTCGGACGACTGCGCGCAGGCCCGGTCGGGGTTGCCGCTCACCTGGAAGGCGGGCAGTCCGCTGGACACGTCGACCTCGACGTCGACGAGGAAGCCGCGCAGGCCGAGCAGGCCCACCGACCGCGTGCGTCCGAGAGTCACGCCCCCACCCCCACCAGGTGCTCGAGCGTGCAGGCACCACGGCGTGGCCGCAGGACGCCGATGACGTCGACCCGCACGTCACCGACGTGGGTGTCGTGCTCGGCCAGCCAGGTCGCCGCCAGCCGCCGGAGCCGGGCCAGCTTGACGAGGGTGACTGCCTCCACGGGGGCGCCGAACGCCGTCGTACGACGGGTCTTGACCTCGCAGACCACGAGGCAGTCACCGTCGAGCGCCACGATGTCGACCTCGCCCTCCCGGCCGCGCCAGTTGCGTGCGAGCACGGTGGAGCCGCGCTCGCGCAGGTAGCGCTCGGCCAGACGCTCGCCGTAGCGGGCGAGGGTGCTGCGGTCGGTGGGGGGCGAGGTGGCGGTGTCCATGGCGGCAACGATCGCGGCGTTCGGGCGCCCACGACAGAGCGCTGCCTCGACCCTGTGGACGCCTCAGACCCCCCTGGAGGGTGTGGACGGCCGAGCCGGCCCTCGCGGGGCCTGAGCCTCGCCTACGTCAGACCCGGGTCAGGAGGGCAGCTCGAGGTCGCTCTTGGGGAGCTCCTCGATGTTGACGTCCTTGAAGGTCACGACGCGCACGTTCTTGACGAACCGGGCGGGACGGTAGATGTCCCACACCCAGGCGTCGCTCATCGTCACGTCGAAGAACACCTCACCCCCGTCGGAGCGCACCTTCATCTCGACGGAGTTGCACAGGTAGAAGCGGCGCTCCGTCTCGACGACGTGGGTGAACAGCCCGACGACGTCGCGGTACTCCCGATAGAGCTGGAGCTCCATCTCGGTCTCGTACTTCTCGAGGTCCTCACTACTCATGGCGTGCTCATGCCCTGCTCATGACCTCTTCATGTCGACTGTGCTGCGTGGCCAGCTCGCCTGCGGGACAGGGCAGAGCGTGGGAACTGCGGCCGGGAGCCCCGGGAGCGCGTCCCCAAGTTCTACCACCTGCGCCACGGTGCGCTCCGGCAGGCGCCAGGACAGCCGGTGGTGCACGCTGGCGCCGTGCTCGCGCAACGCCGCCAGGTGCTCGGGAGCGGCGTACCCCTTGTTGACCTGCCAGCCGTATGCCGGGTGGTCGCCGTGGTGCCCCACCATGAGGGTGTCCCGCTCGACCTTCGCCAGCACCGAGGCCGCGGCCACCGACGAGCACGTCAGGTCGGCCTTGACGATCGTGGTCACCGGGGGCACGGACGGCCCACCGTCGTCCGTGAACGCGAAGAGCCCCACGTCTCCGGGCGGGGTGAGCCAGTCGTGGTTGCCGTCGAGGATGACGAGGTCGGGGACAACCCCGTCCGCGGCGATCGTGGCGAGCGCCCGAAGCCCCGCCAGGCGCAACCCGCCCATGATGCCGAGCTCGTCGATCTCCGTCGGGGAGGAGTGGCCGACGGCGTAGGCCAGGGACCAACGGCGCAGGGGGGTGACCATGGCGGCCCGCCGGGCCGGGGTGAGCAGCTTGGAGTCCTTCACCCCGGCGGGTGCCGACCGGCAGGTGTCGTCGATGACGACGACACCGACGCTCACCGGGCCTGCGAGGGCGCCGCGACCCACCTCGTCCATGCCGGCGAGCACGCGGTGGCCCCCCCTCTGCAGCGACCGCTCCAGCCTCAGCGACGGCCGGCGGCTCGCACTCACGGGGCGGTGGACGCCGAGGTCTTCGGGGTGCTGGTCGGCGACGGGTTGGGGATCTTGGAGTAGATGCCCGAGGGCACCGACAGCCAGCGCACGTGGTCAAGGGGCCAGACGATGGTGACCGCCCGGCCGGTGATGTCGGCGATCGGCACGGAGCCCGTGGCCCCGGTGCCGTCGTCGTGGTAGCGGGAGTCTGCGGAGTCGCCGCGGTGGTCACCCATCACCCAGACCCGACCTGCGGGGACCACGATGTCGAAGGGCTGGGTGTTGCCGTTGGGCGCGTCACCGGTCTTGACGTAGGTCTCGGTGATGGGGACGCCGTTGACGGTGATCTTGCCGCCGCCGATCGGACCGACGACGTGGTCGCCGGGCAGGCCGATGACCCGCTTGATGAGGTGGTCGTCCGACTCGTCGGGGAGTAACCCGATGAACTGCAGGCCACGGTGGACCGCGCCACGGAATCCGGGCTGGTCGACGGCAGGCACCGAGGGCAGCCAGTGGTCGGGGTCCTGGAAGACCACGATGTCGCCGTGCTGCAGGTCCACCGGCCCCGGCGTCAGCTTGCTGACGATCACCCGGTCGTCCTTGACGAGGGTGTTCTCCATCGACGCCGACGGGATGTAGAACGCCTGGATGAGCCAGGTCTTGACCACGAACGACAGGACGACGGCCATCACCGCGATGATGAGGATCTCTCGCAGCCCGCCGAGGATGTTGTCGATGACGCCGCCGAAGCCGCCGCTCTCGTCCTCCCCCCCGTGACCGTCGCCTCCGTCGCCTCCGTCGTGCCCGTCGAAGCCGTCTCCACCTGAGCCGTCGTCACCCGACGGGCCGTCGTACCCGTCGTCGGGGTAGGACCGGGCGGACTCGTCGTAGGACCCCTCCCCGGGAAGGGTCACGGCCAGACCGCGACCCTCGGGGTCGCGGGGGTCGGCTTCGTGGCTCTCGTGCGGCATGTTCAGGGACCAGCTCCGGGCAGGGGGACGGTGGACAGGGGACCGGGCCCGCCGAGGCTGCCCAGCCGACCGAGGGGCCAGTATCGCATTGTCACCTGACCGACCACGTCATCTTGGTCGATCATGCCCCCGCCAGGCCGCCCGAGGTAGGAGCGCGAGTCGGCCGAGACGCTGCGGTGGTCACCCATGACCCAGATCGCTCCGGGGGGGACCAGCACGTCGAAGGGGACGGCACTGGGCGCGTCGCCGGGGAACAGGTAGGGCTCTGTCACCGGGACGCCGTTGACGACGAGCCGCCCGACCTGGCCCGACGTGCTGCAGCAGGAGACCCGGTCGCCGGGCAGACCGACCACGCGCTTGACGTAGTCGGTGCCACTGTCCAGCGTGAGGGCCCCGACGACGGCCCGCGCGAGCCGGGCGGCCGTCCCGCCGTCACCCTCACCGAGGAAGGCGTGGCGGCCGTCGAAGACGACGATGTCACCCCGCTGGAGGTCGCTGCCTCGCACCAGACGGCTCACCAGCACCCGGTCTCCCGGGGCGAGCGTCGGCTCCATGGAGCCGGTCGGGAGCGAGAAGCTCTGCACGAGCAGGCTACGGACGGCGACGACGATGACGAGGGCGGCCACCAGCAGGTAGGGCCATCGTCGCCGTCGGCGCCGGGGAGGGCCGGAGACGCCGGACGCCGACGCGCCCACGAGGTCGGCGTGGCCGGTCGGCGTCAAGTCGATGGTTCCTACTTGGAGACCCTGGCGACCTTGGCACCCTTGACGGGCACGTTGTCGCGCTTCTCCTTGATCTTGGCGGCCTTGCCGCGCAGGTCGCGCAGGTAGTAGAGCTTGGCGCGGCGCACGTCGCCACGGGTGACGACCTCGATCTTGTCGATGATCGGGGTGTGCATCGGGAAGGTGCGCTCCACACCGACACCGAACGAGACCTTGCGCACGGTGAAGGTCTCACCGATGCCGCCGCCGTGGATGCGGATGACGACGCCCTGGAAGACCTGGACGCGTGACCGCGTGCCCTCGACGACCTTGACGTGCACCTTGAGGGTGTCGCCGGCGCGGAAGGCGGGGATGTCGTCGCGCAGGGAGACCTGGTCGACGGCGTCGAGCTTGTGCATGACGTGCTTCGCTTCCTTGCGGCGCCACAGGCCACCGCGGGTTGTGGGACCGGAGTGGTCCCTCGATGTCGAATGCCTCCGGCGGGCCTCGTGCGACGCGACTGCCTCACGACGTGGATGCCGGATGAAGCCGCTCGCCCTCCCCCTGTGGCAGGGGCTACGTCTGTGCCGGACGCAATGGCCGATTCTGCCAGAGCGGGGCCCCCCGCGGAAATCGGCGGGTCGGGAGCAGAGGCGCCGCCGAGGTCAGCGGCGACGCTTGGTCAGGTCGACGGTCCCCTCGAAGCGTCCCGGCCCGGGCACGAGGCGGTAGCCCGCCTTGCGGTAGGTGCGCTGGTTGCGCTCGGACGCGACGCCCGTGTTGATCCACCAGGTGCGCACGCCAGCCGGCGCCGCGGCCTCGCTGTGGGTCAGCAGCGCCCGCCCGAGGCCCCGCCCCTGCAGGTCGGGGGCAACCATCAGCCGACCGGTCTCCCACGTGCAGGGGTCGTCGGGCGCCACCCGGCCCCGCACCGACCCCACGAGCCTCCCGGCGGAGCGCACCACCCAGGTGGTCCAGTCGGCGAAGGACGCCGTCAGCTCCTCAAGGGACTCGCGCAGCGGCGGGATCTCCCAGCTGCCCGCCACGCGGCCCTCGGGCACCCAGCAGGCACGGCCCAGCACGAGCAGCTCGGGCGCGTCACCACCCGTCGCCACGGCTACGTCGAGGCCCAGCTCGGTGAGACCGGCTCCCGAGCCCAGTGCCGGGAGCGCCCGCGAGGCGTGGAGCAGGTCGGGCCGACGGGTCGCCGTACGCTCCAGTCGTTGCTGGTGCCGCCAGGCCGCGATGGCGGCGTGGTTGCCGGACAGGAGCACGTCGGGCACCGCCCGGTCACGCCAGGAAGCCGGCTTGGTGTAGACGGGGTACTCCAGCAGCCCGTCCTCGTGCGACTCCTCGACGAGCGACTCGGCGTTGCCGATGACGCCGGGCACCAGCCGGGCGACCGCCTCGACGATGGCGAGGACCGCGACCTCGCCACCGTTGAGCACGTAGTCGCCGAGGGAGACGAGCGTCACCGGCAGGCGTGCCGCCGCGTCCTCGACGACCCGCTCGTCGATGCCCTCGTAGCGTCCGCACGCGAAGACCAGCCACGGTTCGTCGGCGAGCTCGCGCGCCAGGGCCTGGGTGAACGGCACCCCCGAGGGCGCGGGCACGATCAGCCGCGGGACGCCCTGCGCCCCCTCGCGCGCGGCGACCACGGCGTCGAGGGCCTCACCCCAGGGTTCGGGGCGCATGACCATGCCCGCCCCCCCACCGTATGGAGTGTCGTCGACGCTGCGGTGCCGGTCGTGGGAGTGCTCGCGCAGGTCGTGCACGCGCACGTCGAGCAGGCCCTGGGCCCGGGCCTTGCCGATGAGCGACAGGTCGAGGGGCGCGAGGTAGTCGGGGAAGATCGAGACGATGTCGATGCGCATCGCGGGACGACTCATGCGTTGAGGCCCAGCAGCCCGGCCGGCGGGTCGATGACCACGCGGCCACCCGCGACGTCGACGGTGGGGACGATGGCCCGCACGAAGGGCACGTACCCGGTGTGGCCGGCGTCGAGGGCGAGGACCAGCAGGTCCTGGGCGGCGCCGATCTCGAGGGCGCTCACGGTGCCCACGCGGGTGCCGTCGGTGAGGACGACCTCGAGGCCGACCAGCTGGTCCTCGTACCAGCCGTCCTCGTCGTCGGCCGTCGGGACGGAGCCGTCGACGTCGACGCTCGCCCCGACACCGTCGACGCCCTGGGTGCTGCCGGAGCCGCCGGAACCGCCGCCAGCGGTCTCGGCGATGTCGGCGACCAGCCGGGTGCCCCGCAGCGACTCGGCCCCGGTGCGGTCGGGGATCTCGTCGAACCCGAGCAGCCAGGTGCCGTTGTGGAGGCGGGCCGAGCGCAGGGTCAGGGTGCGTGGCACCCCGGTGCCCGGCGCGGCCTGGGTGACGAAGGTCGTGCCCGGCACGAAGCGGGACCTGGGGTCGTCGGTGTGCAGCTGCACCGTGACCTCACCCCCCAGGCTGTGGGGCTTGCCGATCCGGGCCACGACGAGGTCCATGACCCGATTATCCCACCCGGGCCGGCGTCCCGTGTCGTCAGGACCCCGGGGCGGCGAGGTAGATGGGGTTGGTCATCGCGACCATGGCCCCGGGCGCGCCGAGGGTGGGGGCGCGGCGCACTTCGACCCGCACGAAGGAGCTGTAGCGCCGGTAGGTCGTCCACCTCAGCTCACCGGTGCCGGTCGAGCCGACCGCACCCGACAGGACGCGTCCGGTCTGGTCGATCAGCACGATCGTCGTGTCCGGAGCACCGGAGACCGTCACGGCGATCTCCACCGGTGCGCCGAGACCCGGCTTCACGGTCGACCCGATCGCCACCGTGCGCCCGAGCGTCGAGGCGGTGAAGGTCAGGTCGACCGCGGACGACTCGGCGATCCACGACCGGCCGCCCTGCAGTCCCCGCAGGAGGGCGCCGCGCTCGAGTCCGGTGGCGAGCACGACCGTCTGCGGGAGGCCGACGACCTGGTCGGGGTTGTGGGCGTCGGAGTTCCCGACGGCGGGGATGACGTGCCCGCCGCGCAGCATCGCCTGCCAGGCCAGGACGGTGGCCTCGTCGTCGGCGCTCCACGGGCCGTTCCAGACCTCGACGAGGTCGACCGGCTCGTAGTCGTACTCGAAGGCGCAGCCGAAGCAGTTGGCGAAGGGGTGGGCCGCGGTGACCAGCCCCCCGTGGGCGTGCACCTCGTCGACGAAGCGCTGGAACTGTGTCGGCTCGGTGGAGCGGTAGCGCCAGTCGATCCACGTGCCGGCCGGCAGCCCGATGGCGGGCCAGTGCCCCGACCGCGTGGTCACCTCCTCGCCGTTGAGGATGAGCAGGTCGGCGGTCGCGACGTCGCCCCACTGCAGCTGCGCGCTGGGGGTGTTGTGCTCGGTCGACGTGATGTAGTCGAGGCCGGCGGCGCGGGCCGCGGCGACCAGCTCGGCCGGGGTACGGCGACCGTCGGAGTGCACGGTGTGCAGGTGGCTGTCACCGCGGTACCACGCGGTCCCCCGGTCACGCGCCGGCGCCCGGAGCGGGGCCGGGTGGGGGCGGAAGGCCCGGCCGGGGGCGCCGTAGGTGAGGGTGATGGTGACCGACCAGTGCAGTCCCACCGGGGCGACGGTGTAGGGACCGAGGACGACGTGCCAGCGGCCGGCCGTCACGGGTCCGGCGAGGTAGCCGGGGGTGGCCTCGGCGGCACTGACGAAGAACTCGGACCGGAAGCCGCCGGACCAGCCGCGGAAACCCCTGGCGTTGCCCGGCTCGATGCCCTCCGGCCCGAACAGCCCGATGTCGCAGGCGTTCCCGCGTTGCCCGGCAGACACGGCAGGCCAGTCGTAGGAGTAGGAGACGTCGATGCGGTTGACGCCCTTCGGCACGTCGACCGGCAGGTAGAAGTAGTCGGGCTCGCCCGTCGGGAAGGTGCCGGTGACGGTGCGCGTCTCGGTGCGGTCCGTGTTCTTCGAGCCCTGGGCGCCTCCTGGGCCCGCCCCGAAGGCGACGGGAGGCAGCAGGTTGAGGCCGGCCGCAGCGGCGACGACCCCCGTGGCTCGAAGGATCTGGCGGCGGGCGATGTCGTGGTCGGTCACGGGCACCGACGCTAGGCGCCTCGACCGAACGGTCGGGGGTTTCTCACATGAGCAGCAGGTGAACAGTCACCTGTTGACAAGGGCCTCCCGCAGGAGCGCCCCCATCGTCGACACCCCGGCCACCAGCCTGTCGTCAGGCACCCCGGAGTAGCTCATCCGCGCGTGGTGGCGCTCGGGGCGGTCGGCGAAGAAGGGCGCCCCCGGGACCACGATGATCCCCGCTCGCGGGATGAGCACGTCGCGCTGGAAGGCTGCGACGTCGAGCCGTTCGGGGAAGGTGACCCACGTGAAGAGCCCGCCCTCGGCGCGGGTCCACTCGATCCCGGCCGGGAAGTGCTCGCTCATGGTGGCGAGCATGAGGTCTCGCTGGTGCCGGTAGGTCGGCAGCATCCCGCTGATGTGCTGCTCGATGTCGTAGTCGCTCAGGTAGGCCGCGGTGGCCCGCATGCTGAGCGTGCCGTTCTGGGTGTCGGCGGCCAGCTTGAGCAGGGCGAGCTTCTCGCGGATCTCGGGCGCCGCCAGGGTCCAGCCGAGCCGCAGCCCCGGGGCGAGGATCTTCGAGAAGCTGCCCAGGTGGACGACCCGCCCGCTGGTGTCCAGGCTCCTGAGCGTCGGCAGCCGCTCGCCTTCATACCGCAGCTCGCGGTATGGAGTGTCCTCGAGGACCGCGACGTCGTGCTCCTGCGCGAGCTCGACGAGACGCCTTCTCCGCGCGAGGCTCATCGTGCGCCCGGTCGGGTTCTGGAAGTCGGGGACGGTGTAGACGAGCTTGACCCGGTCGGTGCTGCGCAGGACCTCCTCGAGGGCGTCGGTGTCCAGGCCCTGCTCGTCCATCGGCACCGTGCGGTAGTCCGGCTCGCACGGGTTGAAGGCGATCAGCGCCCCGAGGAAGGTCGGCCGCTCGGTGACGATGACGTCCCCGGGGTCGACGAACAGCTTGGCCACGAGGTCGAGCCCCTGCTGCCCGCCCGAGGTGATGAGCACATCGTCTGCGGTGCACGCCATCCCGTCGGCAGTGAGCCGCGCGGCGACGAGCGCGCGCAGCGCCGGCAGCCCGTCCGAAGCGGTGTACTGCAGCGCCGACGCGTTCCCCGCAGTGAGGAGCTCGGCATAGATGGTGTGCAGCTCGTCCATCGGGAAGAGCGTGGCGTCGGGGTAGCCCCCAGCGAAGGAGGTGATCCGCGGATCCCCTGCGAGAGCGAGGAACTCACGGATGGCGGAGGGTTGCACGCGCTCGGCGCGGCGGGCGAAGGCCGTCATGTCAGCCGAACGCCAGCCCGCTCGGACGCCCGTCGCGCACCGCGGCGAGGTGCTCGTCGTAGTTCATCACCTCGAAGAGGGACGCGCCGTCGAGCATGCGGGCCTGCAGGGCCTTCTCCCTCGTCTCGATCGCCTCCGCCCCCTCGACCGCCGCCGCGAGCTCGTCGTCCGACCCGACCACGAGCCCGTCCTCGTCGCCGACGACGAGCTCACCCGGGGCGACCGGGACGCCGTCGAGCGAGAGGGTGACTCCTGTCTCGGGAAGGGACGTCGCGCCGTACGCGTTGGGGGCGAAGCCCGTCGACCAGACCGGCATCGCGAGCCGGGCGAGCGTGGCGGTGTCGCGCGACCGCCCCAGGATGACGAGCCCCGCGAGGCCCCTGCGCTGCGCCTCGGTCGCGAAGAGCTCGCCGGCCACGGCCCGGTCGTCACCGCCGGCATCGACCACGAGCACGTCGCCCGGACCGGACGCCTGCAGGGCGTGGCCGGCGGACATGAGGTCGCGGTTGGCCCTGGCCGTGACGACCCGACCCACGAGGTGACGACCCGGAGCCACGGGACGCAGGGACGGCGGCAGGATGCGCAGGGTGGGTGAGGCGTCGACGAGGCTGGTCGTCGACAGGTGCGCCAGGCGCTCGAGCAGGCTGTGCGTCATCTACGGTCCTCGCGGTCTGGGGATGGGGTGGCGGCCGGGCTGCGGGGTGGTCAGCCGATCCGCAGGTCGAACGCCCGCCTGGCCGTCCGCCGTCTGCACGACACTAGAGCGTTGGTGGTCGAAAACGACCTGATAGGTTCCGTTCTCGACACGCTCGTCACTCACGTGGGGGCCGATCCGAAAGCCCGGGGGCTGGCCGAAGCGGGGAGTGGAGGTGAGGTGCGGATGAAGCTCGCGATCCTCGGTGGCGGCGGTTTCCGCGTCCCGCTGGTCTACAGCGCCCTCCTGCGCGACACCAGTGACCGCCGGGTCGACGAGGTCACCCTGCACGACGTCGACCCCGGCCGGTTGGCGGCCATCGCGCACGTCCTGGCGCAGATGGCGGCAGCGGCCCGTCCCGGGGTCCCTCCCCCGGTCGTGCAGACCACGACCGACCTCGACCACGCGGTGCGCGATGCCGACTTCGTCTTCTCGGCGATCCGCGTCGGTGGTCTGGCCGGACGCACCGCCGACGAACGGGTCGCCCTCGACCTGGGCGTCCTCGGCCAGGAGACCACCGGCCCGGGCGGTCTCGCGTACGGGCTGCGGACGGTGCCCGTCGCGGTCGAGATCGCGCAGCGGGTGCGTGCCCTGGCCCCCGACGCCTGGGTCATCAACTTCACCAACCCGGCCGGGATGGTCACCGAGGCCATGCAGACGGTGCTCGGGCCGCGGGCCATCGGCATCTGCGACTCCCCGATCGGGTTGGGTCGCCGCGCGGCCCGCGCCCTCGGACTCGACCCGGCGCGCACGAGCTTCGGCTACGCCGGCCTCAACCACCTCGGCTGGCTGCGCACCCTCACCCACGACGGCGTCGACGTGCTCCCGCGGCTGCTCGCCGACCCCGACCGGCTCATGCTCACCGAGGAGGGTCGGCTCTTCGGGCCCGACTGGCTCGCCACGCTCGGGGCCGTCCCCAACGAGTACCTCTACTACTACTACTCGACCCGCGAGGCCCTCCTCGCGATCACCGGCAGCGCGGAGACGCGCGGCGAGTACCTGCTCGGCCAGCAGCAGGGCTTCTACGCCGAGATCGCCGCCCGGCCCGCGGCGGCCTATGCCACCTGGCAGCGGGTGCGCCAGGAGCGGGACGCGACCTACATGAAGGAGAGCCGCGAGAGCGACGAGGAGCGCGATCCTGCCGATGTCGAGGGCGGCGGCTACGAGGGGGTCGCGCTGGCCATCATGGGGGCGATCGCCCGCAACGAACGGGTCTCCATGCTCCTCAACGTGCGCAACGGTACGACCCTGGCCGGGATCCCCGCGGAGGCCGTGGTCGAGGTCCCCTGCACCGTCGACGCCGATGGGGCCCACCCGCTCGCGGCCGCCCCGCTCACCGGCCACCCCCTGGGCCTGGTGCTGCAGGTCAAGGCGGTCGAGCAGCTCGTCATCGAGGCGGCGACCACCCGCTCCGTCGAGCGGGCGGCGGAGGCCTTCGCCCTCCACCCCCTCGTTGACTCCGTCGTCGTCGGCCGCCAGCTGCTGGCCGGCTACCGCGAGCGCATCCCGGAAGTCGACGCCCTGTTCGGACGGTCCTGACCGCAAGGGATGCCCAGCCCCGGGCCAGGGCCCCGTCGTCGACGACGGGGCCCTGGGCGGTACGGCGTGCAGGCGTCAGCTGGCGCCTTCCTGCCAGGTGGGCAGGGCGGTCTGGCCGAGGGCGGTGCCGGACTGCAGGAGCCAGTGGGTGGAGCTGGTGGCGTCGAGGACGTGCAGGGCAGTGTGGCCGGATCCCGTGTCGTGGGAGTCGAT
>JBBRNQ010000008.1:0-70083 GCA_038230235.1 Actinomycetales bacterium | reverse complement strand
GACCGCCCCGGACGGGGTTCCCGACGGTGACTGGCTGGCCTTCGAGCAGGACAAGCACGAGCACCTCCTCAACCCCACAGAGAGTAGGACCGCATGACCACCACCGCACCCGGCGCCGTCGAGGCCCACGACTCCAAGGTCGCCGACTTCAAGGTCGCCGACCTCTCCCTCGCGGAGTTCGGCCGCAAGGAGATCCGCCTGGCCGAGCACGAGCTGCCCGGCCTGAGGGCCATGCGCGAGGAGTTCGGCACCAGCAAGCCGCTCACCGGCGCCCGGATCACCGGCTCGCTGCACAGGACCATCCAGACCGCCGTCCTGATCGAGACGCTCGTCGATCTCGGCGCGCAGGTCCGCTGGGTCAGCTGCAACATCTTCAGCACCCAGGACCACGCGGCCGCCGCCGTCGCGGTCGGCCCGACGGGCACCCCCGAGGCCCCGGCCGGCGTCCCCGTCTTCGCCTGGAAGGGCGAGACCCTCCCGGAGTACTGGTGGTGCACCGACCAGATCCTCGCCTGGCCCGGCGGCGGTGGCCCCAACATGATCCTCGACGACGGTGGCGACGCCACGATGCTCGTCCACAAGGGCCGCGAGTGGGAGACCGCTGGCCTCGTGCCGGCCACCACCGAGGACGACTCCGAGGAGTTCGCGGTCTTCAAGGAGCTCGTGCGCTCCACGATGGCGGCCGACGCCACCCGCTGGACCCGTGTCTCCGAGGGCATCAAGGGGGTCACGGAGGAGACCACCACCGGTGTCCACCGCCTCTACCAGCTCGCCGAGACCGGTGACCTGCTCTTCCCGGCGATCAACGTCAACGACTCGGTCACCAAGAGCAAGTTCGACAACACCTACGGCTGCCGGCACTCCCTCATCGACGGGCTCAACCGCGCCACCGACGTCCTCATCGGCGGCAAGGTCGCCGTCGTCTGCGGCTACGGCGACGTGGGCAAGGGCTCGGCCGAGTCGCTGCGCGGCCAGGGCGCTCGCGTCATCGTCACCGAGATCGACCCGATCTGTGCGCTTCAGGCCGCCATGGAGGGCTTCCAGGTCGCGCGTCTCGACGACGTGCTCGGCAAGGCCGACATCTTCGTCACGACGACCGGCTGCTACGACGTGATCCGCGCCGACCAGATGACCCAGATGAAGAACAAGGCCATCGTCGCCAACATCGGTCACTTCGACAACGAGATCGACATGGCCGGTCTGGCCAAGGTCCCGGGCGTCACCAAGACCGAGATCAAGCCGCAGGTGCACGAGTGGACCTTCGAGTCCGGGTCGTCGATCATCGTGCTGTCCGAGGGGCGCCTGATGAACCTCGGCAACGCCACCGGTCACCCGAGCTTCGTCATGAGCAACAGCTTCTCCAACCAGACGATCGCCCAGATCGAGCTCTTCACCAAGACGGCCGACTACGACAAGCAGGTGTACGTGCTGCCGAAGCACCTCGACGAGAAGGTCGCCCGGCTGCACCTCTCGGCCCTCGGTGTCGAGCTGACCGAGCTGACCAAGAACCAGGCCGAGTACCTCGGGGTGGACGTGGCCGGGCCCTACAAGCCGGAGCACTACCGCTACTGAGCCCCAAGGATTGCCCGCGCTCTAGGAGCCGCGGTGGGCCTGATCCGGCCCATACTTGATGCTGATGGCGTCCTCCACCCCCTGGGAGGGCGCCATCGCCATGTCCGGGTGTCCGGATGTCGGGACGAAGATTACTACGAGTAGCGTCGATACCCGGGTAAATGGGGTGACTTTCGCCGAGGCTGGCCGCAGGCCATCCGGTCGGGCCCTACGCTGTCCTCGCCCGGCGGTGTGTCGGTCGTGCCCGTCGTGCCTCGCATCCGCGACTCCCCATGTCTCCCAGAGGATCCCGTGCCCCAGCAGAGTGTGGTGACTGCCCGTCGGCTCGCCCTGCGTGGCCCTCGCACCCGGGGCGCGGCTGCGGTCGAGGCGGCGATCGTCCTGCCGGTGGTGCTGCTGATCTTCGTGGGCATCGTGGAGTTCGGCCTCATCTTCAAGGACGCGCTGGCGGTCTCCTCGGCAGTGCGGGCCGGCGCGCGCATCGCCGCTGCCGACCCCACCAACCCCCAGCTCGGCCAGGACGCGGCGGCCGAGGTGTCGAGGTCCCTGGCGGCGGTCAACATCGCGGCGACGCCGGCGCCGACGTTGTTCGTCTACGACCCCGACGCCCCCGGCGCCCCGCCCGCGAGCTGCCCGCCCCGCTCGTGCCTGCGGATGGACTGGGTCGCCGCCACCTCGTCCTTCGGAGCGCCCTCGGGCAGCTGGGACCCCTGCGGTCTCGGGTCGACGGACGTGGCGGTCCTCGTCACCGTCCAGCACCAGGGAGTGACGGGAGCCAGCTACGCCTCGCCGACCCTCACCGAGAAGGCCGACTTCGCGTTCGCCCCCAGCTCGAGCGGTTCGGTGTGCTGATGACGAGAGCTCACGTCGCCGCTGCCCGTGCGGCGCTCCGTGCGCGGGTCACGTCGACGGTCTGCGGGAGGCGCGACGGGGGAGTCGTCGCCATCCTCACCGGGCTGCTGATGACGATCTTCATCGGCTTCTGTGCGATCTCCGTCGACGTGGGCCACTGGTTCCTCGTGCGGGAGCAGACCCAGAAGGCCGCCGATGCCGCGGCGATGGCGGCCGTGGTCAACCTGCCCGACAACCTCGACAAGGCGCGGACCACCGCGGATCTCTACGCCGCCAAGAACGGCTACCCGGTCGGCACCACCACGCGGGCCGTGCCGGGCGACCCGGACGCGCTCGTGGTCACCGTCACCACCACCGTGGACAACTTCTTCGCCGGCCTCTTCGGTCTTCCTACGAGCACCATCTCCAGCACCGCCAAGGCCGTCTACACCCCGCCGTTGCAGATGGGGGTGGCCGGGTGCAACACCCTGGGCTACGACCCCGAGCAACCACTCGGTGTGCCGGGGTGCCCGGTGCAGGCTGGCCGGACCTGGCTCAGCGTCGGTTCCCAGACCGCACTCCCCAATGCAGGAGACCCGTTCCAGTCGAGAGGCGGAAGGGGGGCCAACGCTGACTTTCGCCCTGCTGGCTACGCGTACGACATCAAGGTCGCAGCCCGGACCCCGCAGCTCACCGTGTCGATCTTCGACCCCACCTGGGTCTTCACCGATGCCGACTGCAACAACACCGCCTTCGTCAACTTCTGGTCCGCGATCTGGGGCGCGCGGCTCGATGCCGCCCATCGCGCCGCAGGTCTCCAGTCGCCGTTCTGCACAGCGGACGACATCGACCCCAACGCCAACATCATCAATCTCATCGTCGACGTGATGGACACCAACTTCGAGCTGAAGGGCCCAGACGGGAGAACGCTCTGCACTCACCTGTCACGGGGTTTCAACGGGCGCAATGTGCTCACGCTCCTCCACGGCCCTGACCTGAAGACCGGCTACCGCCAGTGGCAGGACCTGTGCACGCTGACGAACGCCGACCCGGGGACGTACACGCTATCGGTCACGGCCGCCCCACCTGACTTCCTGGCCTTCAGGGGCATGCCTGCCAGCAACCACTTCAGCATCCGGGCCACCGACGGGGGAACCAACTCCGGCCTCTCGGTCTCGGGCCACGAGGCCCTGAGCGTCTACGCCAACACCGACACCGGGTCGCCCGCGACCGACACCACGACGTGGCCGCTGGCCCAGGTGCCCAGCTCAGCGGCGGGGCGCACCATCAAGGCACGGTTCTACGACCTCGGTGACTGTGTCGGTGCGTGCCGGCTGACCATGTCGATCCTGCGGCCCGACGGGAACGTCGCCACGGGCTGCCGTAACAGGGGGGTCACCACGGTGAGCTCGTGCGCCTATCCGGTCCCTGCCGCGGACTTCGACGGGAAGTGGCAGGAGATCGACATCCCGATCCCGGCCGGCTACAGCTGCACACCGACCAGCCCCGGCGACTGCACCTACCGGGTGCAGGTCAGCGGGGGGCAGCCGCAGGACGTCTCGACCTGGACGGCGACGTTCTCCGGGCCTCCGATCCGCCTGGAGCGGTGAAGTGGGCGTTAGCGCACACTGGGTCATCCGAACGGCCACACCTGCCTGAAGTCGGCTGTTTGCGCTGGTGACGCCCCTAGGCTTGCCGCGTCAGCCATCCCTCGGGCTCGTCTTCAAGGACTACCTCGGGGTGACCTCGGCGGTCGGGTCGAGCGCTCGCTACGCCTCCCTGGGGTCCAGCTACCGGTGGGTCGCCGCGAGCGGGTCCACACCTGGGGCCTTCGTCCAGTCCGGCGGGACCTGGGTCCCCTGCAGCCCCGTCTCCGGCGTGGCTCCCCGCGTGGGGGTCTCCATCAAGGTCCGTCACTCGTCGATCACCGCGTTCATCCCTGCCAACGTCGTGGTGTCGGCTACCGGGGTCTTCGCCTTCGAGCCGGGCTCAGTCCCCTCGTGCTGACCCAGGGCGCCTTCTGTCACCAGTGGGCCCGGCTCCGGGCCCGGAGTCCGCGCAGGCGCGACAGCGGGGTGGTCGCGGTGCTCACGGCCCTCCTGCTGGGGATCTTCCTCGGGATGGCCGGTTTCGTGCTCGACGTCGGCCACTGGTACCTCGTCAAGGCCCAGACCCAGAAGGCCGCCGACGCTGCGGCGCTGGCTGGCGCGGCCCATCTGCCCAACGACGAGGCAGGGGCCGCCACGGACGCCAAGGCCTACGCCGCCTTCAACGGGTTCAGTAACGGCGGCGCCACGACCGTGACCTCGGCCACGACCGGCATCCCCGGCCAGTACACCGCGCAGGTGTCGACGAAGGTCGACAACTGGTTCACGGGGGTCTTCGGGGTGCCGACCACGACCATCACGAGCTCCTCCAACGCGGAGTACATCGCCCCGGTCAGGATGGGCAGTCCCTGCAACCGCCTGGGCGACGACCCGAACAACGAGGCGACCCGTGACTCCACGGCCTGCCCGTCCGGCAGCGCTCAGCTCTGGGTCGACGTCAACTCCCCGGAGACGCAGAAGGGCAACGGCGACCCGATCCAGAGCACCGCCTGCACGGTCGGCAACGACAACTGCGTCGCTGGCACGCCCCCCGTCAACACCGACTACCGCCCGGAGGGCTACTTCTACGACATCACGGTCAAGAAGCGGGCCCTGATGACGATCGAGCTCTTCGACGCGGTCTTCGTGGGGGTGGGAGACAGCTGCGACGCCAGCCCCCTGACGACCCTTGCCTCCGCCGGTATCGACAACACCCGGTATGCCGTGGGCTCGGCCAAGACCTCGCCCTACTGCTCCGGCGACAAGGCCTTCACCACCACCAGCTCGATGACCACGACGTTCACGATGCACGGCACGGGCAGCAATCCCAACCGACCGCAGGACAACCCCCTCCTGGCCAGCTGTCCCTCCCACACCTACCCCGGGTACAACCCGCAGACCGGCGCCGACTTCGTCGCCTCCCTCACGCAGGGGAACGCCTCGTTCAAGCCGGAGATCTTCGCCGGGTTCCGCAAGTGGGTGCCGCTGTGCACCGTCACCCTCGACCCCGGCACCTACCCCCTGCAGGTCCAGTCGGCCGGGACCGGGGCCAACTCCAACCGCTTCTCGATCCGCGCCGT
This sequence comes from Actinomycetales bacterium, assembly GCA_038230235.1. Taxonomy (GTDB): domain Bacteria; phylum Actinomycetota; class Actinomycetes; order Actinomycetales; family Dermatophilaceae; genus Lapillicoccus. Next base: position 64,514 of record JBBRNQ010000008.1, on the reverse strand, counting down.
GCCCGCCGCGCCGGTCGACGCGTCGACGGTGTCCGTTGCCGCGCACGAGGCGATGACGATCTTCGCGAACGGGAAACCGGGAAGCCAGTTCTATCTCGCCCGGGTTCCGTCCGCAGCAGCCGGTCGAGTGCTGCACGTGCGGCTCTTCGACGTCGGTGACTGCGTCTTCGACTCCTGTGCCATCCGCCTGATCTCTCCCAACGGCTCCACCGTCCCCAGCTGCGTCGCCACGGGAGCGATCAACGGCACCCAGGCCCCCTGCGCCTTCCCCACGAAGCAGGCGAACTTCAACGGGCACTGGGCCGACCTCGCCGTGCCGGTCCCCGCCTCCTACTCGTGCGCCGACGCGACGGCCACCGCGTGCTGGTACAAGGTGGAGTACACCTCGGGAGACCCCCTCGACACCACGGCGTGGACGGCGCAGATGCCGGGCCTGCCGGTTCGCCTCCTCCCATAGGGGTCGACGGCCGGCCCCCTGTGGGCCCGAACGGCTCCCGCGCCTAGCCGTACGGCTACTTCGTGGCAAAGCCTCAGGAGTTGTGGGTATTTGTCCCTCTAGGCTGACTGGTGTCACTACTCGACGACTCACGCTCGAAGGATCCGGTGCCTCCCCCTCTCGCCCACACGGCACGTCAGCACCGCCGACGTGACCGCACCACCGGTGCGGCGGCGGTCGAGGCGGCGATCGTGCTGCCGGTCGTGCTGGCGCTCTTCCTGGGCATCATCCAGTTCGGGTTCGTCTTCAAGGACTCCCTGGCGATGTCGTCAGGCGTGCGGGCCGGGGGGCGGATCGCCTCAGCCGAGCCGCTGAAGCTCTCGTTCGCCCGCGACGCCGCGGCCCAGGTCGGCAACGCGATGACGGCCGTGAGCACCGGTGCCACCGCCACGCTGTACGTCTTCGACCCCTCCACGACCGGCGACCCGCTGACCACGTGCTCGAGCCGCTGCGTCCGCTACGTGTGGAACGCGGGCACGACCACCTTCGACGCGACGAGCTCGGCATGGGACCAGTGCGCCAAGGACTCCACGCAGGTCGGGGTCGTCCTGCGGGTGCAGCAGCAGGGGGTGACCGGTCTGTCGTTCCTGGGACGGACCCTCACCGAGAGGTCCGTCTTCGCCTTCGAGCCGGCGTCCACGACAGCGGTCTGCCAGTGACGCACGCCGTACGGAGGGTCGCCGCCCTGCGTCGCGACCGGGGGGTGGTGGCGATCCTCGCCGCGCTGCTCATGTCGACCTTCCTGGGGTTCTGCGCCCTGGCGGTCGACGTGGGCCACTGGTACCTCGTCAAGGCCGAGACCCAGAAGGCCGCCGACGCGGCGGCGCTCGCGGCTGTCGTGAACCTCCCCGACAACTTCGCCGGCGCCAAGACGGTGGCGACGCAGTACGCGCAGGACAACGGCTTCCCGGTGTCTGGCACGACCAGCGTGACGACGACGCGCGTCGCTGGCGACCCCGGCCGACTCTCGGTCACCGTGAACACCACCGTGTCGAACTTCTTCACCGGGTTGTTCGGCCTCCCGACTTCGACCATCTCCAGCACAGGAGACGCCTCCTATGCGGGCCCCGTCTCGATGGGGAGTCCGTGCAACCGGATCGGCAACGACCCGGATGCCACGGCCATCACCGAGTCGCCCTCCTGCACGGGCCTCGACACCGGCAGGTTCTGGGCCAGCGTCGGCGGCCGACTGAGCGACAAGCAGAATGGCGATCCCTACCAGTCGATCCTCTGCACCGCAGGCACGTCCGACAACTGCCCGGGCGGCACCAACACGGACTACACGTCGGACGGCTACGCCTACAACATCACCGTGAAGACGGCGGGGTCCACCCAGATCGAGATCTTCGACCCGGGCTTCGTCGCGACCGGCAACCTGTGCGACTCGAGCAACCTCGACCTGGCCACGACGGCGACCAACCCCTTTGTCACAGATGCCTCGACGCGCTACGCCAAGGGGAACTCCGCGACCAACGGCTGGTGCACCGGTGACAACAACAACCTGGTGGGCGGTGCGGCGAAGGCGCTCATGGAGACCACGTACTCGCTCCTCGGTACCCAAGGTGGCGCCGCCCTGGCCTCGCACAGCCCTGTCCCCTCGTGCACGAGGACCTGGACGGGCTTCGACGGCCCCCTGGACAAGGCGCTCAACAGCAGTAGCCCGGGCTACAACGCTGGCGTCGCCGAGAGCTTCCGCCGCTGGGTGCCGCTCTGCACCGTCACGGGGGCTGGCACCTACATCCTCAAGGTGAACGGGGACGGCGGCAACGCGCAGAACCACTTCTCGATCCGCGCGGTGGGCTCCGACGTGGCGACGACAACGGTCTCGGGCCGACAGAAGGTCGGCATCTTCACCAGCGACGACAACCCCGCGACGGTGTTCTACCTCGCTCGGGTGCCCAGCACCTCCGCCGGTCAGACCCTGGTCGTGCGCTTCTTCGACGTCGGCGATGCCAAGAACGCCGGGAAGATGACCATCAACCCCCCCTCGGGCACCGTCGGCTGCCTTCAGTACGACGTCAGGGACGCCCTGCTCGGCAGCCTCGACCCCTGTGTCATCACCACCTCCAAGGCGCTCAACGGCCGTTGGATCACGTTGCGGATCCCGATCCCCGTGACCTACGACTGCAACGACTCCGACAGCGCAGCGTGCTGGTACACCGTGTCCTTCGACTACAAGGGTGCCGTTCCGACCGACACCTCGGCCTGGACCGCCGCGATGGACGGGCAGGCCGTCCGCCTGGTCCAGTGAGCCCGGGGCCGCCCCCAGCCCCGTCTGCACCTTCCCACCGTCGGGCTGTGTGAGGATGGCACGATGGCCCCGGCGCGGGTACCGAGGCAGAGGGAGGGTCCTGACGTGAAGGGTCGCGTACTGGTCGTCGACGACGACCTCGCCCTGGCGGAGATGCTGAGCATCGTCCTGCGCCAGGAGGGGCTCGAGGTCTCCCACGTGGCCGACGGGTCGTCCGCCCTCGCCGCCTTCCGCGAGGTGCGTCCGGACCTCGTGCTGCTCGACCTCATGCTCCCCGGCATCGACGGCATGGAGGTGTGCCGTCGGATCCGCGCCGAGTCGGGGGTGCCCATCGTCATGCTCACCGCCCGCACCGACACCGTCGACATCGTCGTCGGTCTCGAGTCGGGTGCTGATGACTACGTCGTCAAGCCCTTCAAGCCCCAGGAGCTCATCGCCCGGGTCCGTGCGCGCCTGCGCCGCGGCGACGAGCCGGAGCCCGAGCGGCTCGACATCGGCGACCTCTCGATCGACGTCGCCGGCCACTCGGTCAAGCGCGGTACGGCGGCACTGTCGCTCACCCCACTGGAGTTCGACCTGCTCGTCGCGCTGGCTCGCAAGCCGTGGCAGGTCTTCACCCGCGAGGTGCTCCTGGAGCAGGTCTGGGGCTACCGCCACGCCGGGGACACCCGGCTGGTCAACGTGCACGTGCAACGGCTGCGCAGCAAGATCGAGCACGACCCCGAGCACCCCGAGATCGTGGTCACGGTGCGTGGCGTCGGCTACAAGGCCGGACCCACGTAGGACCTGATGACCGCCCGCGTCCGTGCTCCTCGCACCGTCCTCGCCGAGGCCGGACGCCGCGTGGTGCGCCAGTGGCGCGCCGTGCGCCGCGGGTGGCGCCGTTCGCTGCAGTTCCGCGTGGTCACCGTGACCATCGTCCTCGGGCTCGTCGTGCTGTCCGTCGTCGGGAGCTACCTCTACCAACGGGTGGCGGACGGTCTGGTCGACGAGCGGCGTCTCGGCGCCCAGGCCGAGGTCATCCAGCTCGCCAACCGCGTCAAGACCAGCTTCGCCAGCACCGACCAGACGACCGGCGACGGGCTGCTCACCGTGGCCCAGACGGCGATCCAGAGCATCGCCGGCACCGAGAAGTCGCGCTTCACGATCCTGGCCCGTGACGGCCGGAACACCAACAAGGACATCATCCTGCAGCCGGTGGTCTCGGGTGACGTCGGACTGCCCTCCGTGCCGCCCGAGCTGCGTCAGGCCGTCGCCGACAACCCGGGCACCCAGCAGACCCAGATCATCACCATCCAGCTGCTCGGAGACCGAGAGCTCACCCCGGCCTGGGTGATCGGTCAGCAGATCAACACCGCGCCGACGGGGCTCGGGCCGTACGACCTCTACGTCATCTACCCGATGACCCGCGAGCGCGACACCCTCACGCTGGTCGGGCGCACCTTCCTCGTCGGCGGCATCGTCCTGATGTTCCTCATCGGAGGAGTGGCCTACGTCGTGACCCGGCTGGTCGTCGCCCCCGTACGGCGAGCCGCCGAGGTGGCCGAGCGCTTCGCCTCCGGGGTCTTCAGCGAGCGCATGCGGGCCCGCGGGGAGGACGACATCGCCATCCTCGCGCAGTCCTTCAACGAGATGGCGGCGAGCATCCAGCAGCAGATCGGCCAGCTCGAGAACCTCTCCCGCTTCCAGCAGCGCTTCGTCTCCGACGTCTCCCACGAGCTGCGCACCCCGCTCACGACCATCCGCATGGCCGGCGACCTCATCCACGACTCCCGGGCCGACTTCGACCCGCTGGTGGCCCGCTCGTCCGAGCTGCTGTGGGGTGAGCTCGACCGCTTCGAGGCCCTGCTGACCGACCTGCTCGAGATCAGCCGCTTCGACGCCGGGGCCGCCGTGCTCGACCTCGAGCCGACCGACCTGCGGGTGACCGTCGAGCGGGTGGTCGCCTCCGTGGGCAGCCTGGCCGAACGCCGGGGCAGCACGATCGACATCGACGCCCCCGGGGGTGCGTGCCTCGCCGAGATCGACTCGCGTCGCATCGAGCGGGTGCTGCGCAACCTGTTGGTCAACGCGATCGAGCACGGCGAGGGGCGGCCCATCGAGGTGCGCATCGCCGGCGACGAGGACGCCGTCGCGGTGACCGTGCGCGACCACGGCATCGGGCTGCGGCCCGGCGAGGGGGCGATGGTCTTCAACCGGTTCTGGCGGGCCGACCCTGCCCGGGCGCGCACCACCGGGGGAACGGGTCTCGGTCTGGCCATCTCCCTCGAGGACGCGCGTCTCCACGCCGGGTGGCTGCAGGCGTGGGGGGCACCGGGGGAGGGCTCCTGCTTCCGCCTCACCCTGCCCAAGGTCGCCGGGCAGGTCCTCAAGGCCTCGCCGCTGCCGCTGGGCGTGGGGGGCGTGGTCCCCGCCCCGGGACCGACCCCCACCGGGTACGGCGCACGGTGACCCCGGCGCGTCGGGGGGTGGCCCTGGCCGTGGTCCTGTTCACCCTGCTCGTGTCGGGCTGCGGCGGGCTGCCCACCTCCACCACCGTCCAGGGCGGGTTGCGCGTCGACAAGCAGGTCGACCAGCAGGCCCGCGTCGAGGTCAGCGCCCCCATCAAGGGCGCGGCGCAGGACGTCATCGCTCGCGACTTCATCCGGTCGGGCGCGTCCTTCCAGGAGACCGACGTCAACCAGCAGGCCGTCGGTCGTGCCTACCTGGCCCCGACCTCGGTCGACCGCTGGCAACCGACCTCAGCCGTCACGGTCTACGACGCGACCGTGGGGCTGACCATCGACCGGCTCCCGGACAACCAGCTGCGCCTGACCGTCACTGCGGTGGCGAGCATCGACGCGACGGGTCACTACGTCGAGCTCCCTCCCGGCACCACCCGGTCCCTCGTGCTGTTCATGGAGCAGGTCGACGGGGAGTGGCGCATCGACCTCCCACGCACAGGCTTCGGCCTGTGGCTCAACACCGACGACTTCGACCGCGTCTACTCGCCCTACCGGCTGCACTACATCGTGTCGGGCACGCAGCGCCTCGTCTCCGACCTGCGCTGGTTCCCCGCCGGCGCCAGGGTGGCGACCGCCCTCGCGCGGGCCCAGCTCGGGCCCGTGCCGGCCTACCTCGACGGGGTGGCGGAGACCGCCATCCCACCCACGGCCCAGCTGGCTGTCGATGCCGTCGCCGTCGACGACGCGGGGACCGCCACTGTGGTGCTCACGAACTCGGCACCGACGCTGGAGCCCGAGCGCAGGCGGGCGATGTGGGCCCAGTTCGTCGCCACCCTCATCCAGATTCCCACCATCGAGTCGGTCAGCCTGCAGGTGCAGACGATCGGTCGCATCCCGGTGCCCAACCTCCCGGCTGACGTCACGAGCCTGACGACGCTGGGCTACACCCGCGAGCCCACGCTCGCCCTCACCACTGGTGCCGTCCGTCGGGGGGACGGGGTGCTGGCTCTCGACCCGCAGTCGGTCGGCGACCCGGCCGCCCTCCCGGCGGGTCAGCCGCTGCCCGGCGCGACCGGACCGACCCGCGTGACCGACGACTACACCGGGCTGGCCCTGTCGGCCGACGGAGCCGACCTCGCGGCCGTCGCCCGCAGTCGCCGTGAGCTGGTGCGCTGGCGTGGGGGGACGCCGCTGGTCGCTCCGAGCCTGGGCACCGGGCTCACCGACCCGGCCTACGACACGTCGGGGAGGCTGTGGGTCGCCGGTGTCGCCGGTGGCGCCGCCACCGTCTGGACGCTCTCGGCGACGACGAACCAGGTGGGTGCCGCGACCGTCGTCCGGGTCGACTGGCTGGGCGGACGGCGCGTCGTCGCCCTGCGGGTGTCTCCGGACGCCACACGGGCTGCCGTGGTCTCGACTCGGGCCGACGGCAGCGACAGCCGTCTCGACATCGCCGGCATCCGGCGCGACGCCGGGGGGGTCCCGCTCGCCCTGGCCGACCCCTATCGACAGGGCCAGCCGCTGCTCGACCTGCAGTCGGTGGTGTGGCTCTCGCCGGACGACGTCGCCGTCCTCGCCCGCGAGAAGGGCGGAGCAGCACTGCGGCCCTTCGACGTCGTGCTCGGCGCGGGGGTGGGCTTGCGGCGCTTCGGCCGGCTGACCGTCGAGCAGGTGCTGGTGCCGCCGGTGGCGGGGGCGGTGCAGCTGACGACCAGGGGCGGGGTCCCAGGGCTCGTGGCCATCACCGCTGCGACGGCCACGGGTGGCACCGGGGTCCAGCTCAGGGTGGGCGGGCGCTGGCGGGTGGTGACCGGCGTGAGCGACCTGGTGGTGGGGGGGCTCTAGTCCGGCGTCAATCCGTGAGCCGGACGGCGACGGACGTCCCGAACTGCAGGGCGATGGACCCTTTCAGGCCCTATGGGAAGAATATTTCGGCCACCTCTCCACCCAACGTCTCGACTCGTCGTCCGTTCGGCCGACTCCCACGGCCCGGGTCTCCCGTGACCCGGTGCTGGTATGTCAAAGTGACGATGACCCTCCTTGGGGAGGGTCTCGGGGGGACCCGAACCTCAACCCGCTCATCTCGTCAGAAAGGTCACCCGACCATGCTCAAGGCCTTCACCCACCTCCAGGTCCGCCTCGCCACCCGTGACCGCGGCGCCACCGCCGTCGAGTACGGCCTGATGATCGCTGGCATCGCCGTTGTCATCATCGCCGTCGTCATCGGCATCGGCTCCAAGCTCAACATCGCGTTCACCAACATCAACAACAAGCTCTGACCGAGCCGACGACCCCCGGCCGGCAGCGCCGAGTCGGCGCCCTCATCCACCTTCGCGACGTGGGGGCGCCGACCTGCTCTCCTGCGCGGCCGGGCCCTTGACCCTCCTCCCATCTCCTTCGTCGAATAGGCTGTGCTTCCCATGAAGGCTCGCGTCGCCGTCATCATCGTCGCCGCCCTCGTCGCCCTCGTCGGGGTCGGGGCGCTCGTCCTCTACGCGCAGGGCGCCAACTCGCGGGCGGTTGCCGGTGCGAGGCCCCAGCAGGTCTACGTGGCCGACAAGGTGGTGCCGGCAGGGACCTCCCTGCAGGACGCCGTGAACCAGCGGCTGCTCAGTCGCACCAACGTGCCCGCGGAGTCCACGCCGCAGGGCGCGCTCACCCAGGTGACCCCGCAGAACCAGGGTCTGGTCGCGGTCAACGACATCCAGGCGGGAGAGTTCGTCCTGTCCGCCCGCTTCGCACCGCAGGCCGTGGGAACCCAGGCCATCAGCGTGCCGAAGGGCACCGTCGCCGTGTCCGCCGAGCTCAGCGACCCGGCCCGGGTCGCGCAGTTCCTCACCCCCGGGTCACACATCGTCATCTACGACACCTATGACAAGCAGGTCGGCGGCGTCGCCTCCAGCACCACCGAGGTGCTGCTCCGGGACGTGCAGGTCATCGCCGTCGGGTCCTCCGCGCTGACCCCCAGTGCGGCAGGGGCGCCGGCCGTCGACACCAAGACCGGTGTCGTGCCCGTCACCGTGGCGCTCCCCCCGGGCGACGCCACGAGGCTGGTGCACGCGATCCAGACCGGGAAGCTCTACTTCGGCCTGCGAGGTTCCGGGGCCGACGTCACCCAGGGCGGCTCGGTCTCCGACTCATCCCTGTTCAGCGACAAGTGAGCACGACCAGATGACCATCCTGTGGGACACCGATCCCAATGCGGCGGAGCACTACACCTTCGCGCTCGGCACCGGCTTCGAGGTCGTCGAGTCCGGGGTGGCCATCACCCGTTCGCTGGCCGGCAACCCGGCCGAGCTGCTCGTGGTCATCGGCCCTGACATCGACCTCGACGCTGCGTGCCAGGTCATGGAGACCGTGCGGGTCGACCGCCCCGAGGTCGGCATGATCCTGCTGCGTAAGCGGCTCGACGTCACCGTGCTCGGCTACGCGCTGCGGGCCGGGGCGCGCGAGGTCGTCGCCTCGGACGACCTGGCGGCGCTGGCCGACGCCTCTCGGCGCAGCCTCGCCCTGTCGGCCAGGTTGCGCACCTCCGCCGGCAAGGGGCACGAGGAGACCGGCCGCGTCATCACCGTCTTCTCCGCCAAGGGCGGCGTGGGCAAGACGACGATGTCGACCAACCTGGCTGCCTACATCGCGTCGCGCGGTCACCGGACCCTGCTCATCGACCTCGACCTCGGCTTCGGCGACGTGGCCATCGCCATGCACCTCGACCAGCAGCCCAACAAGACGATGGAGGAGCTGGCCGCCATGGCCGGCCACGTCGACGAGGGGGCGCTGTCCTCGGTCATCACCGTGCACCAGCAGAGCGGGCTGGACGTGCTGTGCGCTCCCACGAACCCGAGTGGTGTGGAGCGCATCCCCGCCGCGAGCGTCACCGAGGTGCTGCGGGTGGCCCGCCAGCTCTACGAGTTCATCGTCATCGACACCCCACCGGCCATCACCGACCACGTGCTGGCCGCCTTCGACCTCAGCGACTCCATCGTCCTCATCGCCACGCCGGACATCCCGGCGCTGAAGAACCTGCGGGTCGCTCTCGAGACCCTCGACCTGCTCGGCAGCCCGGCCGAGGCCCGCACCGTCGTTCTCAACCGCTCCGGCGCCAAGGTCGGTCTCAGCGCGGCCGACATCGTGACGGCGATCCGGCACGACATCGCCGTCATGGTGCCGGGCAGCGTCGACGTGCCGGCTGCCGTCAACCACGGCACCCTCCTGACCCTCGACCAGCCCAGGCACCCGGTCAGCCTCGCCATCTGTGAGCTCGCAGAGCAGTTCATCCGCTCCCAGCACGGGTCCGTCCCTCGCCCCACTGAGCCGTCCTCGACACCCGAACCGGCCTCGCGGCGTCTGTTCGGCTGGGGGAGCAAGCGATGAGCCTCGCCGACCGCATCGACAGCGTGCGCAGGGCCCAGCAGCCCGTGGGGGCGCTCTCGGAGCCCATGCCGGGAGCGCGTGGCCCGGTGGTCGCGCTCGACCCCTTCGCCACGGTGAAGGCCAACGTGCACCGCGCCCTGGTCGAGCAGCTCGGCCCGCAGCTCTACGACTCCAACCTGCCCGAGGACGTGCTCGAGCAGAAGGTGCGCACCTCGCTGCAGTCGGTGCTCGACCACGAGGAGACCCCGCTCTCGGCCAGCGACCGGTCCCGCATCGCCCAGCAGGTCAACGACGAGATCCTGGGCCACGGCCCGCTCGAGGCGCTGCTGCGCGACCCCGACATCACCGAGATCATGGTCAACGGGGCCGACCAGATCTACGTCGAGCGCGGTGGGCGCATCACGCTGGCGCCGGCCCGGTTCACCAACGAGAGCCACCTGCGCCGCACGATCGACAAGATCGTGGGCCGCGTCGGCCGCCGGGTCGACGAGTCGAGCCCCCTGGTCGACGCCCGCCTTCCCGACGGGTCCCGGGTCAACGTCGTCGTGCCGCCGATCGCCCTCGACGGGTCGATCCTCACCATCCGCAAGTTCTCGCCCGACCCCTTCACGGACCAGGACCTCATCGCCTTCGGCACGCTCACCCCCACGGTGCGCGACTTCCTCGCCCTGTGCGTGGCGGGTCGTCGCAACATCCTCATCTCGGGCGGCACGGGCTGCGGCAAGACCACCCTGCTCAACGTGCTCTCGAGCTTCATCCCCGACGACCAGCGCATCGTCACGATCGAGGACGCAGCCGAGCTGCAGCTGCGCCAGCAGCACGTGCTGCGGCTGGAGTCCCGCCCGCAGAACTCCGAAGGGAGGGGCGAGATCGCCATCCGCGACCTCGTGCGCAACGCCCTGCGGATGCGGCCCGACCGGATCGTCGTCGGTGAGGTGCGCGACGGGGCAGCCCTCGACATGCTCCAGGCCATGAACACCGGCCACGACGGCTCGCTCACCACGGTGCACGCCAACAGCGCTCGCGACAGCCTCTCCCGGCTCGAGACCATGGTGCTCATGGCCGGTATCGACCTGCCCGTGCGGGCCATCCGCGAGCAGGTGGCCAGCGGTCTCGACCTGGTGATCCAGCAGTCACGGCTCAAGGACGGCTCTCGGCGCATCATCGGCATCAGCGAGGTCGACGTCCTCGAGGGCGAGATCATCACCCTGCAGGAGCTCTACACCTTCGACTACGCCAGGGGTCGCGACGAGAACGGCCGGTTCATCGGAACGCTCGTGCCCACCGGGCTGCGTCCCCGCTTCTCGCAGGAGCTCTCCGACCAAGGGGTCGAGCTGCCGGGCCACCTGTTCGCCCGAAGCCGGTGACGGGATGACCCGACCCCCGCAGCGGCGCGCCCTCCGGCCGCTCTTGGTGCTCCCGGCCCTCCTCCTCCTGCTCGGGTCGGTGCTGGCGTCCTCCGACCCCGCGTCGGCCGCCGACGCCCCCACCCCCGGCGCCTCCCTCAGCAAGGTCGTCGTGGCGCAGGACGGGACGGTCTCCGGTCTCCTGAGCGTCCCCGGCGTGCTCGATGGTGGGGCAGCCGCGCTCAAGGCGAGCGTCGGAGCCACGGCGCTCCCGATGAGCGCCCAGGTCGTCGCTCCCGCTGCGAGGGGGGTCATGCTCGTGCTCGACACCGGTACCCAGACCGGTAGCCCCAGTCTCGACGCCACCCGCGCGGCAGTGGATGCCTACCTCGCCGCGGCGCCGCGTGACCTGCTCGTGGGGGTCATCGGCTACGACGCCTCAGCCCGCGTCGCGGTCGCGCCAACCGCCGACCACAATGCCGTCAGGGCGGGTGTCGGCGCCCTGACCGGAGCCAAGGGCCGCACGACGTACGACGCCCTGTCCGTGGCCCTCACCCAGCTCGGGCCCACGGGCCAGCGCAGCGTGCTCCTCGTGACCGGCGGCCCCGATCTCGGGAGCGCAGCGACGGTCGAGCAGGTCAGCTCCGGACTGAAGACGGCGGGGGTCGAGACCCGGGTGGTCGCCTACCAGGGCAACGCGGCCGACGGGGCCCCGTTGGCCCAGCTCGCCACGGCCGGTCCCGGTGGAGTGACGACGGTCGGTGACCCGAACACGCTCACGGCTGCGCTCACAACGGCCGCCCGGACGGTCACCACCCAGGTGCGCTGGAGCCTGCGCTCGAGCGACTCGGAGTACGGCAGCCAGCAGGTCGTCCTCTCGGGGTCGAGCGGGGGCGTCCGCTTCGCGGCGTCCGCTGCGGTCGACCTCGGCGCCGCACCCGTCGTCACGAACGCGCCCCCGGCAGCGCTGGGCACCCCCGCCCCTGCCGTGGCCTTCGGGCTCCCCCTCACCGCCCTGCTCGCCCTCGTCGCCGTCGGGCTCGCGCTCCTCGCGGCCGTGCTGGCGTTGACCGCGCCGGCGTTCTCGTCGCGCGGCTCGGTGCGGGCGCGCGAGATCAGCCGGGCCTTCGACGCCCGTCCCGAAGAGCGGATGAACCCCAGCGCCTTCGCCGAGACCGTCGTCGCCTTCGGCGACCGGATGATGAGAGACCGGCAGTCCACGAGCAAGGTCGTCGCGCTGATCGAGCGGGCCGACCTGCCCCTGCGGGCGGGGGAGTGGTGGGTCCTGCGCGCCCTGTCGGTCGTGGTCTGCGGCGCATTCGGTGCCCTTCTGCTCAACCGCATCCTGCTGGCGGGGATCGTCGTCGGGGCCCTCGGCGGCGCCCTGGCCCCGACTGCCGTCCTGCGAAAGCTCGCCGACCGTCGCTCTGAGGCCTTCGACCAGCAGCTGCCTGACGTGCTCACCCTCATGGCGAGCAGCCTGCAGACCGGCTTCTCCTTCCTCCAGGCGCTCGACGCCGTCTCAAGGGATGCTGCTCAGCCGGCCGCAAAGGAGTTCAGCCGCACCATGGCCGAGACCCGCATCGGAGCCGACATCGACGAGGCACTGGGGCGGCTGGGCGGCCGGATGCGCAGCCGCAACATGGAGATCACCGCCATGGCGGTCCGCATCCAGCGCCAGGTCGGAGGCAACCTCTCGGAGACCCTGCGCACCACGGCGGCCACCATCCGCGAACGTCAGTCGCTCTCCCGGCACGTGAGGGGTCTGTCAGCCGAGGGCCGCCTCTCGACCTGGATCCTGGCGCTGCTCCCGATCGTCATCTTCCTGGGCACGCTGTACCTCAACTACGACTACGTCTCGGTGCTCTGGACGACCATCGTCGGGGTCGCCATGCTCGCCTTCGCGTGCGTGTCCCTCGTGCTCGGGATCTTCATCATGGGTCGCGTATCGAAGGTGGAGATCTGATGGGTGCGACACTCCTGCTGGTGACCGGCGTGGTCTTCCTCCTCATCGGGATCGGGCTCGCCGCGTACGCAGCGACCGGGGGCGAGACGCGCGGCGTCGCCCGGAGCCTCTCCCTGATCGAGGACCAGGTCTCCCGGTCGGAGGTGGCGGCCCACGAGCTCGGCACGTCCGAGCGGATCATCACCCCACTTGTCGGTCTGGCCCGTCGAGCAGGCAAGAGGCTGGCCCCGTCGGGGAGCATAACCCGACTCACCCGCAACCTTGAGCTGGCCGGTAACTCGCCAGGATGGTCGCTCGACCGCATTCTCACCCTCAAGGGCGTGGGCCTGGTCGTGGGCCTGGTCGTGGGTCTGATCTTTCTCTCAGCGGGTTTCGTGGGCGTCATGATCATGCTCGCCCTGGCCGTCGCCGGCTTCTTCCTTCCAGACCTGCTGGTCTACAACACCGCCATCAAGCGTCAGGAGACCCTGCAACGCGGGCTCGCCGACGCCCTCGACCTGCTCACCCTCTGTGTCGAGGCGGGTCAGGCCTTCAACGCGGCGCTGCTCCAGGTCAGCCGCGCGGTGGGTGGCCCCATCTCGTCCGAGCTGGGGCGGGTGCTGGGGGAGATCCAGATCGGCAAGAGCCGCGCCGACGCCTTCGCCGACCTGGCCAGCCGCACCACGGCGCCCGAGATCCGCACCTTCGTCACGGCCCTGACCCAGGCCGACCGGCTCGGGGTGCCTCTGGGGTCGGTCCTGCGGGAGCAGGCCAAGGAGATGAGGCTCATCCGGCGCCAGCGGGCTGAGGAACAGGCTCAGAAGGTGCCGGTGAAGATCCTCTTCCCGATGCTCATGTTCGTCTTCCCTGCGCTCTTCATCGTGCTCCTCGGCCCGGGCGCGATCCAGGTCATGGACAGCTTCTCCCGGCTGTAGGCAGCGCCGCCGCCATCGTCCGGGTGACCGGCCGACGTCAGGACTTGATCAGGCCCGAGCGGATGGCGGCCATGACCGCGCTGGCGCGGTTGTTGGCGCCGAGCTTGTCGTAGAGCTTCGCGATGTGGGTCTTGACCGTCGACTCGCTCATGTAGAGCTGCTTGGCCACGGCAGCGACCGAGTCACCGGCCGCGAGGCGGTGCAGGACCTCGGTCTCGCGCACGGTGAGGCGGGGGTGGTCCGGGTTCGCCTGGCGGCGCAGGGCGCCGGCGAGGCCCGCCGCCGTGAAGGACTCGGGCGCACTCGCCGCGTGCTTGACCGCGGAGATGACCTCGTCGGCCGACCCGCTCTTGAGCACGAGGGCCGACGCCCCGGCGTCGAGGGCCTCGAGCAGCGTGTTGTCGTCGTCGTGCATGGTGAGGACGACGATGCCCAGGCGTGGCCGCATCGCACGCGTCTGGCGCACCAGGTCGAGGCCTGAGCCGTCACCGAGGGAGACGTCGACGACCAGCACGTCGACGCTCGTCGACCGGACCAGGGTCATGCCCTCGGCGAGGCTCGAGCCCTCCGCGACGATGTCGATCGAGCCGTCCGAGGTCAACAGGAAGTTGATCCCCTGCCGGACGAGCTCGTGGTCGTCGACGAGCATGACACGCAGGCGGTGGGAGGACCCGTGGGAGGGCCCCTCGCTCGAAGGAGTGCTCATCATGAGGGTTGGGGCACCTTCTCGTTGACGTGTACGGGGGAGGTTGAGGTGGAAGGAGTCCGGAACGACACCAGCAGGTCGAGTCCGTCGGTCTCGTCGACGATGACCTCGCCGCCCGCTGCCGTCACGGGGTGGTCGGTGAAGCTCTCGGAGGTGAACGTCGTGTGGCCATCGTGCCGCATCCGCAGGCTCGCGTCGGGTGCCACCACGCTGAGGTCGACGTCGAAGCCCCGGGCGCCACCGTCCTTGACGTCCGTGAGCACGTCGAGGAAGAGCTGGTAGAGCACCGTCTCGACCCGGGCCGGCAGCCGGAAGCCGGACTCGGCCAGCCGCAGGCTGACGACGACCTCGGTCGTGGTCCCGAACGACTGCAGCCGGGAGGTCATCGTCGCGCCGAGACCGCGCTCGGGTCGCACCCCGACCCGCAGGTCGGAGATGTGGGACCGCAGGTCGCCGAGGATGCGCCGCAGCTGGCCCCGGGCCGCCTCGAGCATCTGCTCGCTCTGCTCGGGCTTCTGCGGGTCGCGGGTGCGGGCCATGAGGTCGAGGTGGAACCCGAGGGCGACGAGCTCCTGGGCGATGCCGTCGTGCATCTCACGGGCCAGCCGCTCCCGCTCCTCGAAGCCCGCACGCTCACGCAGGCTGGCGAAGGACAGAGCGACACCGATGACAGGCGCATGACGCTCCACCGTGGCGTGGAGCAGCTCGAGGTCCTTCGGGGTGGAGGGCGCTACGGCCATCACGTCCTGGACGAGCACCCCGACGCGGTGACCGCCGGTGGCGACCAGGGGCACGGCGCGCACCTCCCGGTGCACCTCGGGGTCCCACACGGTGACCGGGCGTCCGGTGCGCCAGGCCTGACCCACCGCTCCCGGGTCGGTGAGAGGGTCACCCCACGGCACGCGCTCCGCTCCGCGCAGCGCCAGGGGCACGGGATGGTCGTCCGGACCGCCGACCAGGACCGCCGAGCGAGCCAGTGGGCCCGGACGCCCGAGGGTGTCGAGCAGGAGCTCGGCCGAGGTGGCGGGGTCGAGGCCCCCCTCGAGGTCGGTGGTGAGGGTCTCGAGGCGCTGCAGCAAGGAGGCCGCCTCGTCGGCTGCCGCGTTGGCCGGGGCTTCGGGAAGGACGACCGGCCTGGTGGAGCGATGCACCCAGGCGCTGCCGACGCCGACGATGACGGCGATGGTCACCCACCGCAGGTCGAGCCCGAGGTCATTGAGGGTGTGCGGGGCCACGCTGAGCCTCACGGCGACGGCGGTGAGGACCCAGGCTCCGGCGGAGGCGGCCAGCCCGCCTCGACCCCACCTGGCTCCGGCGCGACTGAAGGGAATGACCGCCAGGGGCAGCGCGCCCGGACCGACGAGCAGGCCTACGGCGACACCGACCGTGGCCAGGGCGGTCGCGGCCCGCGCAGCCTGGTCGCGTGGCGACCGCGGCGCGGGGTCGGACACGACCAGGAGACCCGCGACCACGTCGAGGACCACCACCAGCCCTACCCACGGCAGCACGGTCGAGCCCTCGCTGCCGATGCCCGAGACGACGAGGACGACGACGGCGACGAGGAGGCGGAACGCGGTCCCGCTGCTGACTGCGCCAAGCGCCTTCGTGGTGCTCACCTCGTTCCTCGTTCCGGACGGCCGACCCGGGCCTGCGTGGTCTGCCTGCGCGTCGGTGTCGCTGGAAGGCAGTACAAATCGATTGTGTCGCCTTTCGGGCGTTCAGGGGGGCCGAACTGGTCATGTGTCTCGTTTTTTGCCCCATTGGGGCCCATCCGGGCCCCTTTGGGCCGTCTATGGACGTCGGTGTGAGCGTAGCGTCGCCCTGTCCTCGGGTGTGGTCCGGTGTCGTCCACAACCGACGGCCGTCCACAGGTCGCACCTGTGGGCACCCCGCTGTGCGCGCGCCACGACCAGACTGGACCGATGGACCTGCTCGGTGCGGTGCTCGACCTCGTCGTCCCGCGCCACTGCGGAGGCTGCGCCGCCCCCGCGTCCCTTCCACTGTGCCCGGCCTGTGTCGTGGGACTGGACGGTGTGCGGTGGCCGACCCCGCGGGTCGTCGCACCCGACCCGCCCCCGCCCGGGCTGCCCCCGACGGTGGCGGCGGCGGCATACGACGGGGTGCTGCGCCGTCTCGTCACCGCGCACAAGGACGAGGGCCGCCGCGACCTCGGACCGGTGCTCGCCGGGCTGCTCGCCGCCAGCCTCGACGTGCTCGTCGTGCCGGGCGTGGTGCTGGTCCCCGTCCCGTCGTCGCGCGCGGCCCGCCGCCGTCGGGGCGACCGCCCGCTGGGTCACCTCGTGCGGCTGGCGGCCTCCCGCACCGACGCCGGCGCGGGAGAGCTGTCCGTCGTCGACGGGCTGCGGGCCGTGCGGGTGCTGGCTGACCAGTCGGGGCTCGACCGCGCCGGCCGGGCGGCCAACCTCCGGGGTGCGTATGCCGTCCGACCGCGGCTGGGCGCGAGGCTGCACGGGCGGGAGGTGGTGCTGGTCGACGACGTCCTGACGACCGGTGCGACCCTGGCCGAGGCGGCGCGGGCCCTGCGCTCCCACGGCTGCGAGCCCCGGGCAGCAGCCGTGGTGGCCGCGACCCGGCTCCGGCGGGAGCTGCCGCAGGGGCAGGCACGCTAGGACCTGTCACCGCCGTCGCGCCGACGCGCGGGCCCACTCACCTCGACCCTTCCCACCACGGCACGCAGAGGCTAACGTCAGCAGATCAAGTCCGGTTCGCCCTTCCCAGGATCGGAGGTGGTCCACGGTCCAGAGGCCTGCCCGGCCGTTTCGCCGAGTACCCACCAGCAAGGAGGACTACATGGATATTGTCGTCACCGGGCGTCACGCCCAGGTCACGGACCGCTTTCGGGCCCATCTCGAAGAGAAGCTCGCCAAGGTTCCGCAGCTCTTGCCCAAGGTCACCAGGGTCGACGTCGTCGTCACCCACGAGCCCACCACCACCGACTCGGAATGCGTCGAGATCACCTGCCACGCCAAGGGACCCGTCATCCGGGCCGAGGCCTGCAACGTCGACAAGTACGCGGCGCTCGACGTCGCCATCGACCGGCTCCACGAGCGCCTGCGCCGGGTCGGCGACCGTCGCCGCGTGTCCCGCGGTCGTCGTGCGCCCGAGTCCGTCGCGCGGGCCACGAGCCGCGTCGCACCCACTCCGCTCGACCCGGGCGCGCTGGTCGCCGAGTCCGAGGCGGAACCCTCTGCGCCGTTCGCCGACACCCCGATCGAGGTGCGCGAGAAGGTCCACGAGAGCGCTCCCATGTCGCTCGAGGAGGCTCTCGACCGGATGGAGCTCGTCGGGCACGACTTCTACCTCTTCCACGACAAGGACACCGATCGGCCGAGCGTGGTCTACCGCCGCCGCGGGTGGTCGTACGGCGTGCTGCACCTCGAGGTGGCAGGCTCGGCGGCGGCCCGTGAGGCGAGCGAGGCGCAACGCCGGGTGGCGGAAGCCGGATCGGCCCCCCTGGGCGCTCCCGAACCCGTCGCTGCCGGTCACCGGGCCTGACGCCCACCGCGCGCCGCCGACCGGGCGGCACCGAGTGGCACGGAGGGCCCGACCGACGCCTCGAGCAGCGGTCGGGCCCGCCGTGGCCCGCACGACTCGTGCAATGATGCCCAGCATGCACCCAGTGACGAAACCCGGCTTCGGCACCGCCGGGTCCCCCGGGTCGGACCGTGAGCCAGCCGCGCCGGGGGAGGGCATCCGCGTGCTCGTCGCCGACGACCACGTGCTGTTCCGCCGGGGTCTGGAGATGGTCCTGCAGCAGGAGGGTGACATCGAGGTCGTCGGTGAGGCCAGCGACGGGGCCGAGGCGGTCGCCCGCGCCGAGGAGCTCCTGCCCGACGTCATCCTCATGGACGTGCGGATGCCCAAGATCACCGGCATCGAGGCGTGCCTGTCGATCAAGGAGCTCGTGCCCTCGAGCAAGATCCTCATGCTCACGATCTCCGACGAGGAGACCGACCTCTTCGAGGCCGTGCGTGCCGGAGCCAACGGCTACCTGCTCAAGGACGTCCCGGGCGAGGAGATCGCCGCCGGCATCCGCGCCGTGCAGAGCGGCCAGTCGCTCATCTCGCCGTCGATGGCGTCCAAGCTCCTGGCGGAGTTCGCCCAGATCAGCCGCAAGGACGCCGAGGCCCCCAACCCGCACGCGCCCAAGCTGACCGACCGCGAGGTCGAGGTGCTGCGGCTCGTGGCCCGGGGGATGGCCAACCGCGAGATCGGCACCGTGCTCTTCATCTCGGAGAACACCGTGAAGAACCACGTGCGCAACATCCTCGAGAAGCTGCAGCTGCACACCCGCATGGAAGCGGCGATGTACGCCGTGCGCCAGAACATCATCGACCCCCGCCAGCACTGAGGCCGATGGCCACGCCTCGTCGGCTGACCCTCGGTCAGGCGCGTCGTGTCGCCGTCGCGGCGCAGGGTCTGGCCCGGCCCCGGCCCCCCGCCGGCACCGTCACCACCCGTGACCTGCAGCGGGTGGTCGACACCGTCGGCGTGGTGCAGATCGACAGCGTCAACGTCGTCACCCGCAGCCATTACCTCCCCTTCTTCTCCCGCCTCGGGCCCTACGACCCGCAGCTGCTCGACCGGGCCCGTGACCGGGCTCCGCGCCGGCTCGTGGAGTACTGGGCCCACGAGGCCAGCCTCGTGCCCCCGGCGACGTGGCCGCTCCTGACCTTCCGGATGGAGCGGGCCCACGACGAGGCCTGGGGCGGCATGCGCCGGGTGGCCCGCGAGCACCCCGGGCTCGTCGCGGCGGTGCGGGCCGAGGTCGAGGCGGCCGGGCCGATGACCACGCGCCAGGTGGAGGCGGCGCTGGCCCACGACCAGCCGCGCACCAGCGACCACTGGGGGTGGAACTGGTCGTTGGTGAAGATGGCGCTGGAGCACCTCTTCTGGGCCGGTGAGATCTCGTCGGCGGGCCGCACGACCTCGTTCGAGCGACGGTACGCCGCCCTCTCGGCCGTTGCCCCCGCGTCCGTGCGGGACACGTGGCTCGACCCGGCGCTGCGACCCGCTCACGACGAGGCCGTCGTCGAGATGGTGCGGATCGCGGCTCGGGCGCACGGGGTCGCGAGCGAGCTGTGCCTGCGGGACTACTTCCGGCTCAAGGCGATCCAGGTACGGCCGGCCATCGCCCGGCTCGTCGCCGAGGGTGACCTCGAACCCGTGGTGGTGGAGGGCTGGCGGCGACCGGCGTGGCTCCATACCGGCGTGCGGGTGCCCCGGCGGGTCGAGGCGCGGGCGCTGCTCAGCCCCTTCGACTCCTTCGTCTGGCAGCGCGACCGGGTCGAGGAGCTCTTCGGCTTCCGCTACCGCATCGGCATCTACACCCCGGCGGCCCAGCGCGAGCACGGGTACTACGTGCTGCCGTTCCTGCACGGCGAGCGCCTCGTCGCCCGGTGCGACCTCAAGGCCGACCGGGCGGCCGGCGTGCTGCGGGTGCCGCAGGTCTCGTGGGAGCCCGGCAGCACGCCGGCCGACCACGCAGCCCTCGAGGAGGAGCTCGCCACCATGGCGCAGTGGCTGGGGCTGGCGGGCGGTCACCGCCACGTGGTGCCGGCGTGACCCCCGGCCAGCGGGAGGTCGCCGCGGTCGTGCCCGCCTTCGCGCCGGGGCCCGACCTGCTGGGGCTGGTGCGCGACCTGATGGCCCAGACCGGGGGTCGCGTCGTCGTGGTCGACGACACCGGTGGCTCGCCGTACGACGTGCTCGCGGCCGTGGGCGGGCTGGGCGCCCTCGTCGTGCGTCACGAGACCAACTCGGGGATCGGCGCGGCGCTGACGACGGGCGTCGACACCGCCCGGGCGCGTTGGCCGGGGACCACGGCGGTGCTGACCGTCGACCAGGACTCACGACCGGGCCCCGACCACGTCGCCCGCCTGACGCAGGCGTGGGAGCGGGGCGAGCGGGCGGGGCTGCGCGTGGGGCTGGTGGGGCCGGAGGAGGTCGAGGGGCTCCCGAGCCGGGCCGGACGCCGCTGGAGCGGGGTGCTGCTCGGCCGCGAGCCGGTGCAGTCGGGGCTGCTCGTGCCGCTGGAGGCGTGGGATGCGGTCGGGGGGGTCGACACCGCGCTGTTCATCGACGGCGTCGACAGCGACCTCTGGCTGAAGGTGCTCGACAGCGGTCGGCGGGTCGTCGTCGCCCCGGGACTGCGGGTGGCCCACCGGCTGGGGACGGCCGAGCCCCTCGTCGTCGCCGGACGACCGCTGCGCTGGCGGGGGAACGCCCTCGAGGTGCCAGTGTCGGCACCGTTCCGCTCGTACTACCTCGTGCGCAACCGCCTGCTCCTCGTCGCCCGCCACGGGCGCCACCACCCGGTCTGGGCGGGAGGCCAGCTGGTGGGTCTGGCCCGGCACCTCGTGCTCACGCTCCTGCTCGACCCACGGGGTCGTCGGGAGCGCCTGCGTCAGGTGCGGACGGGCCTGCAGGACGCCGTACGACGTCGGGCGGGCCCGTCCGGGTCAGGGTCGGGGCGTCACGACGCCGGGTGACCCTGGGCCACGTGCGGCAGGGGCGTCGACCCCTGCCAGATCTCGGTGATGCGCACCGTCGCGAACCGCCAGCCGGTGTCCGTACGGCGCATCGTGATGTCGTACCAGCCCCCGCCGTCGGCGTGGTCGGCCGGGCCGCCCCCGAGGAGGTGGACCCCGATGAGATAGCTGCGCACCCGAGCCTCGTCGCCGTCGATGGTGATGGCGTGGTTGGCGCTGAGGTGCCACGTGCCGGCGTACTGCCCCAGCCCGCGCGGGGAGGCCGTGCGCATCAGCTCGTCGTGCCCCACGAAGCGCGTGGCACCGGGGATCTCGAAGACGCCGTCCTCGGTGTAGAGGGCGACGTGGGCCTCCCACTCCCGGGTGTCGAGGGTGCGGGCGAACTCCACGAGCAGGTCACTGATCAGGGCCCGGTCGACCAGCCAGGCGACCTGTTCCGTGATGCCGGTGAGGCCGGTCAGGCCGGTGAGGCCGGTGAGGCCGGTCGGGTCAGCCACGGGGCACCACCGCACGGGTCACGCCGACCATGACCAGCGAGAGGACCCCGAGCGCCACGAGGGCACCCGAGAGACCTCCGAGGACGCCGGCGATGGCGAGCACGAGCAGCGGGCAGATGAAGTCGCCGATGAAGAGCGCGGCGGTCCACAGGCCCGTCCCTCGCCCCCGCTCGTCGAAGTCGAGGTGCGAGACCGCCCAGGTGAGCAGGGTCGGCAGCAGCAGGCCGGTGCCGGCGCCGGCGAGCACGATGCCCACGACGATCAGCGGGAGGGGGCGGGCGAGCGCGAAGAGGACGAGGCCGGCCCCGGCCGTGGTGAAGGCGGCGACGAGCAGCCGGCGGGCGCCGAGGGTGCCGATCCGGCTGAAGACGATGCCCCCGATGGCGGTCGAGAGCGACGCGGCGGCGCCGACCGCGCCGATGACGACGGTGGAGGTGACGCCGGCGGCGTCGAGGACGTAGGACACCTCGACGATCGGGGCGTAGAAGATGATGCCGCCGAAGACGGTGACGAGCACCGGCACGAGCAGCTTGCCGAAGGGGAAGGGCGGCAGGTCGCGGCGGGCCGTCGGGGCGGGCTGCCAGATGAAGACCGCCGCGGCGATCGCCAGGGGGAAGGCGAGGGCGTAGAGCCAGAACGGCGTTCGCCAGCCGTTGGCGCCCAGCGCGCCACCGACCCCGAAGAAGACCGTGGCCGCCAGGGCGGCGCCGACCGTCTGCATCCCCAGCCAGCGCACCCGGGCCGCACCGTCGTAGTAGTCGACGATGAGCGTGGTGCAGCAGGTCATGATCGCGGCCTCGGTGATGCCGACACCGGCCCGGGTGACGACGATCAGGGGCAGCGAGTCGAGCACGAGCGGGGCCATGCCGACGAAGCCGTAGGCGACCAGGGCGATGATCAGGAGCCGGCGACGTCCGACCCGGTCGACGATGCTTCCCGCGAAGGGCGAGAGCAGGCCGATCATCAGCGCGGGGATGGTCAGGGCCACCGGCACGAGCACCGAGACGCCCGGGGTGCCGACGAAGGACTTCTCGATCGCGGGCAGGACGGGCGCCAGCAGCACGGCCCCGAGCACGGACAGGCAGCTCATGGCGCACAGCAGGACCCCGTGGAGGGTGGTGGCCGTGCGCGGTGGTGCGGTCATCGTGGGGGCAGGCATGACGGCTTCGGCCATCGCTGGCTCCGATCTTCTCGTCGTTGAGCGTCGAGGCCGGGATCGGTCCTCGTGAGGAAGACTGTGCGGCCGCACCAGGGCGTCGCGGAAATAGAACCCGTTGGGGGTCGCTATCAGCGACGGTGATGGACGTGGGGGGACGGGCACCCCGACCGTCAGGTCGGCACCACTGGCAGGCGCCCGACGGCCTCCATGATCACACCGCGCAGCCACTGGTGGGCCGGGTCGGCGCGGTACATCGGGTGGTACCAGAACGCCTCCTCGACGAGCGGCGGCTCCACCGGGCTCGAGAGGACCCGCAGCCCGAGCGGGGGAGCGAGGCGGCGGGCCAGCATCGACTGGATCCAGGCGATCCGCGGGCTGCCCACGACGAGGAAGGGCATCGCCAGGAAGCTGTCGACGATGACCTCGGACACCGGCTCGACCCCGCTGAGGCGCAGCGCCTGCTGCGACGGGGAGTAGGCCGTCGGCAGCCGGTAGAGCGAGACCCACGGGAGGGTGCGCAGGTTGTCGAGCGTCAGGGTCTCGCCGACCTCGGGGTTGTGCCCGTCGACCAGGCACACCCACCGGTCGGTCCACAGCCGCAGGTGCGGCAGGTCGCGCAGGAACCCCTGGGGCAGGATCACCCCGTCGACGATGCGCAGGGTCTCGGCGGCGTGGTCGATCACGTAGGGGTTGGTCTGCTGCAGGCGCAGCCGGACCCCGGGGGCCTGCTCGGCCGCCACCTCGACGAGGGCGGGCCCGAGGATGGCTGCGGCGTAGTCGGACACGATGACGGTGAACTCGCGCTCCATCGTCGACGGGTCGACATCGGGGGCGGCGTCGAAGACCGTGCGCACGATGGCGAGCGCCTGCGGCGTCCGCTCCGCCAGGCGCAGGGCCAGGGGTGTGGCCTCGTACCGGTTGCCGAGGCGCACCAGGAGCTCGTCGCCGAAGTGGCGGCGCAGCCGGGCCAGCGCCGCGCTCACGGCCGGCTGGCTCAGGCCGAGCTGCTCGGCGGTGCGCGTGACGTTGCGCTCGCGCAGGAGCACGTCGAGGGTGACGAGCAGGTTGAGGTCGAGGTTGACCAGGGTGCGGTCGGTGGCCACGCCATGAATCATAAGTGCCGTGGATGACGGGCATCAACAACTCGTTCTTCCCTGATGTGCTCCGGCAGCCCAGAGTGGGGGCGTCAGCGAAGACCCGCGATCGGAGCATCCCGTGCCTGCAGTGAGAACCGTCCTGGTCGTCGGAGCAGGTGCCGCGGGTGCCGCCGCCGCGATCCTCCTCGCCGAGGGGGGTGTGCAGGTGGATCTCGTCGACATCCAGCCCGACGTGCGCACGACTGGCTCGGGGATCACGTTGCAGGGCAACGCTCTTCGCGTGCTCGAGTCCTGCGGGGTGTGGGAGGACGTGCGTCGGGCGGGGTTCGCGTTCGACGAGCTGGGGATCCGGGCGCCCGACGCCGAGGGGACGGTGGTCGCCGTCCTCGCCGACATCCGCACCGGTGGGCAGCACCTGCCGGCCACCCTCGGCGTGCACCGGCCGACCCTCGCCCGCATCCTCGTCGACCGGGCCAAGCAGGTCGGGGTCGACGTGCGGTTCGGCACGACGTTCACGGCCGTCGACCAGCGAGCCGACGGCGTCGCCGTGACCTTCGAGGACGGCTCGGTCACCGACTACGACCTCGTGATCGGTGCGGACGGTATCCGGTCGTGGACCCGCCGCCTGCTCGGGGTGCCGCTCGAGACCCGAGGCACCGGGATGGGGATCTGGCGGGCCTTCGTCTCCCGGCCCGCGTCGGTCACGCGCACCGACCTGGTCTACGGCGGCCCCTGCTACATCGCCGGCTACTGCCCGACCGGCGAGGACAGCCTCTACGCCTACCTCGTCGAGGACGCGCAGGACCGCAGCACCCTCACCCCGGAAGCGGCGCTCGAGGTCATGCGCGACCTCTCGGCGTCCTACCACGGCCCGTGGGACGACATCCGCGGCCGTCTGACCGACCCCTCGACGGTCAACTACACCTGGTTCGAGACGCACCTGCTCGCCGCCCCGTGGCATCGAGGCCGGGTCGTGCTGGCTGGCGACGCCGTCCACGCCTGCCCGCCCACCCTCGCCCAGGGGGCCGCCCAGGCCCTCGAGGACGCGGCCGTCCTCGCCGAGCTGCTGCTGGGCGCCGACGAGAGCGACCAGCCCGACGAGGCCGAGCAGCTCGGCCAGCTCGACGGCCTGCTCGACGCCTATGCCGCACGCCGGCTGCCGCGGGCGGCCGCGGTGGTCGACGCCTCGCTGCAGGTCGGCACCTGGATGCTCGCCCACGAGCGGGGCGACGTGCCAGGCCTCATGGGCCGGATCTCGACCATGCTGTCCGCCGCCCCCTGAGCAGCCCTCCCGAGCGGCCCTCCTGAGCGGCCCCCCGAATCCTGACCTGCCCGAAACCGACTCCCCCCGAACGGAGCTCGCCATGAGCGAACGCCTCATCACCCACCTGCGCCACGTCGACCTGGCCGTGCCCGACTACGAGGCGCAGCTCGACTTCTACACCCACACCTGGGGCCTGTCGGTCCAGGCCAAGGAGGACGGGCTGGCCTTCCTCGCAGCCGAGGGATCGCCGGAGCAGTACTCCGTACGGCTGCGCCGGGCCGACGAGAAGCGGCTCGACCTCATCTCGTTCGGTGCGGCCTCCGTAGGCGACGTCCACACTCTGGCCGAGCAGCTGGGGCGCGACGGCGTGCAGCTGGTCGGCGAGCCAGACCGGCTGGCGACCCTCGGTGGTGGCTACGGCTTCCGCTTCTTCGACGTCGACGGACGCACCCTCGAGGTGTCGTGCGACGTCGACTCCCGCCAGCACCGCAAGGTCGAGGAGGGCGAGGCGATCCCGGTGAAGCTCTCGCACGTCGTGGTCAACAGCCCGCAGCCCGAGCGGGCGGTCGCCTTCTACGAGAAGTACCTCCAGTTCGCCCTCTCCGACACCCTCACCTCACCCCACATGGGCGACGTCATGTGGTTCCTGCGCACCAACCGCTGGCACCACAGCCTCGCCATCGCCCGCGGCCCGCACGTGGCGCTGCACCACGCGTCGTTCGAGATGCGCGGCCTCGACGAGTACATGCGCGGCACCGGGCGGCTCATGCGGGCGGGGGTCGAGAAGGTGTGGGGCCCGGGGCGGCACCTGGCCGGCAACAACACCTTCAGCTACTTCCTCGACCCCCACGGCAACACGATCGAGTACACCACCGAGCTCGAGCTGCTCGACGAGGACACCTGGCACCCCTCCATCCACGACTTCTCCGACCCGATGGTCACCGACCAGTGGGGGACGGCCAACCCGATGGGTGAGCTCATCGCCCGGAAGTCCTTCAACGACGTCGACCGCGGCCTGTTCGTCGCGCCGCCGGTCTGAGGCCGGGGTGCAGTTCGTCACCTACCGGGGCCTCGCCGACGGCGTCGAGCGAGCCGCCGTCCTCGACGACGGCTTCGTCCACGCGCTGCCCGGCGACCCGACGATGCGCGAGACGATCGCGCTCGGTCTCGACGCGGCGCGCACGGAGGGTGACCGCGCCCTCGCCGCCGCCGGGACAGCGGTCGCCGAGGTCCGCCTCTGCGCGCCCCTGCAACCGGCGAGCCTGCGCGACTGCGTCGCCTTCGAGGAGCACGTCGAGGGGGTGCGTCGCAGCGTCGACGGCGTGAGCGGCGTGCCGACGGAGTGGTACGACGCCCCGACCTTCTACTTCACCAACCCGCACACGGTCCTCGGCCCGCAGGACGACGTCGCCTTCCCGGCTGCCTCGGTGGCGCGCGACTTCGAGCTCGAGGTCGCGGTCGTCATCGGTCGTGAAGGGCGCTCGGTGGCACCGGCCGACGCCGCGGACCACGTCTTCGGCTACACCCTGCTGAACGACTGGTCGGCTCGCGACCTGCAGTCGCGCGAGATGAAGGTCGGCCTCGGCCCCGCCAAGGGCAAGGACTTCGCCAACACCCTCGGCCCCGCGATCGTCACCCCCGACGAGCTCGCCCCCTGGCGTGACGCCGACGGCTTCCTCGACCTGTGGTGCAGCGCCGCGGTCAACGGCGTCGAGGTCGGCCACGACCTGCTCTCCAACATGGGCTGGACCTTCGAGTCGATGATCGTGCACGCCTCTCGCGACTCGCGCGTCGTGCCCGGCGACCTCATCGGGTCGGGCACCACCGGCAACGGCGGCTGCCTGGCCGAGCTGTGGGGCAGGCGGGGCCGGCAGGACCCGCCCCCGCTGCGCGACGGCGACGTCGTGACCATCCGGGTCAGCGGGCTCGGCGCCCTCAGCACCCGCATCACGTCGGCGGTTCCGCGCCCCGACGGGCCCCCCGTACGACGCCGCGACGCGGCAGCCGCCCGGGCCCGGCACGCCCTGCCGAGCGTCGATCCCGCAGACGACCGTCTTCCGACGGCGCCCTGACCGCACCCGATCCGACCCACTCGCCCTCCCGCCCCGACAGGAGCACCACGTGTTTGAATACTTCCCAGGCAACTACGTCTGGAACCTCGGGGTGGTCGCCGCCCTCAACAGCGGCGGCCTCATCGACGAGGTCGACCGGGCCTGCCGGCCGATCCGCGACCTCGCCACCCGGGGGGCCGACGTCGGCACCCGTGAGCTCATGGCGTCGTGGACCGCGGTCGTCGACGACCTCGAGGAGCTCGCCGAAGCCCAGGTGGCCGCCGGGCACCTCCGGTCGGCCGGCGCGACGTACGTCCGGGCGACCAACTACCTCACCCAGGCCGAGCGCATGCAGAGCGTGCACTCGACCGAGCGCAAGGCGATCTACCAGCGCTGTCTCGACCTGATGGCCAAGGGCTTCCACTACGCCGACCCGGCGACCACGCGGGTCGAGGTGCCCTTCGAGGGCAGCCTGCTCCCCGCCTACTTCACCGACGCCTCGGTCGACGGGACGCCGGCGCCGTGCGTGGTGATGTGGAACGGCCTCGACAGCACGAAGGAGCACATGTACTGCTCCGGCTTCTCGCAGGAGCTGCGGGCGCGGGGGATCTCCACGCTCATGGTCGACTGCCCGGGCAGCGGCGAAGCCCTGCGGTTCCTCGGGCTCACCGCGCGGATCGAGACCGAGGACTGGGCCCGCGCCTGCGTCGACCACCTCGAGACCCGCGCCGACGTGCGGGCCGACCGCATCGGTCTCGTGGGCTGGTCGCTCGGGGGCTACTTCGCCCCGCGCGCCGCGGCCTTCGAGAAGCGGCTCGCCCTCTGCGTCGCCTGGGGGGCGAACCACAACTGGGGCGCCGTGCAGCGCCGCCGGCTCGAGCGCGAGGGTGAGAACCCGGTGCCCCACTACTGGGACCACGTGCTGTGGGTCTGGGGCCAGCCCGACGTCGACACCTTCATCACGCTGGCCGACGGGGTGCACCTCGACGGCGTCGTCGAGAAGATCGAGGTGCCCTTCCTCGTCGCCCACGGCGAGAACGACCGGCAGATCCCGCTCGCCTACGCTCACCGCTCCTACGAGCAGGCGACGGCGAGCCCGCATCGCGAGCTGCGGGTCTTCACCGCGGCCGAGGGCGGGGCCGAGCACATCGGCCTCGACCACCTGCCGCACGTCAGCACCGTCATCAGCGACTGGGTCGCCGACACCTTCGCGGCCCTGGCGTGACGGGGCGCCGTACGGGGTCGTCGGGGTCGTCTGTGTCGTCGCTCCCCGAGCCACCCGTCACCTGGGATCGAGCCGATCCCGAGGCCGCGATCGCGGCGGCAGCGGCGCGGGTCTCCAACTGGGGCCGGTGGGGGCCGGGCGACGTGCGGGGGACGATGAACTTCCTTGGTACGGCGCAACGCCGCGCGGCCGCCGCGCTGGTCACGCGCGGGGTGTCCTTCTCGCTGTCGCAGTCGTTCGAGATGGACGGCCCCCAGAAGGGCTGGCGCCGTCGGACCAACCCGGTGCACACCATGCTCGACACCGGCACTGACGCGGTGGCCGGCGTGCAGGGCTTCCCCCACGGCTTCGGCGGGGCCGACGACGTGGTCTCGATGCCGCTGCAGTGCTCCACCCAGTGGGACGGCCTCGGACACATCTTCGACCACGGTCGGGCGTGGAACGGCCGTCCCGCCGACCAGGTCGTGACGAGCCTGGGTGACGCCGTGACCGGCATCGAGACCGTTGCCGACGTCGTCGCCGGTCGTGGTGTGCTGCTCGACGTCGGCCGCGTGATCGGGGGCGGCGAGCTGCCCGACGGGTTCGCCATCACGGCCCAGCACCTCGAGGCGACCATCGAGGCGCAGGGCCCGACGAGCACGATCCGGCAGGGCGACCTCGTGATGGTCCGCACCGGCCGGCTGACCCGCGCTCGTCGTGAGGGCTGGCTCGACTACGCCGGCGGTGACTCGCCGGGCCTCTCCTTCGGCACCGCCGACTGGCTCCACGACCGCGAGATCGCCGGGATCGCCACCGACACCTGGGGGTTCGAGGTGCGACCCAACGAGTTCGACGTGGCCTTCCAGCCGCTGCACCAGGTGGTCATCCCCCACATCGGCCTCTTCGTCGGCGAGATGTGGGACCTCGACGAGCTCGCCCGGGACAGCGCCGACGACGGGGTCCACGAGTGCTGGCTCACCGCCGCCCCGATCCCGGTGACCGGTGCGGTCGGCTCACCCGTCAACCCGGTGGCGGTCAAGTGACCGGCCGCCTCGAGGGCAAGGTCGTCCTCGTCACCGGTACCGGTGGGGGACAGGGCCGGTCGGCGGCCCTGCGCTTCGCCGCCGAGGGCGCGGTGGTCGTGGGGTGCGACATCGCGGCGCCCGGAGCGGAGGAGACGGTCGAGCTGGTCACAGCGGCGGGCGGGTCGATGACGAGCGCCACCGTCGACCTGACCGACGAGGACGCCGCCGCCGGTTGGGTAGCGCAGACCGTGGCCCGGCACGGGCGGGTCGACGTGCTCTACGCGAACGCCGCGACCACCCGGTTCTCGCCGATCGAGCAGCTCGAGGTGCCGGAGTGGTCCTTCGTGCTCCGGCACGAGCTCGACGTGGTCTACCTCCCGGTCAAGCACTGCTGGCCCCACCTGCGACGGTCTCCGGGTGCGAGCGTCGTGCTGGTGGGGTCGACCGCGGGTCTGCGCGGGTCGATGACCAACGCCCGCGCCGCCCACTCGGTCACCAAGGGCGGCATCATCGCGCTGGCGCGGCAGCTGGCGGCCGAGGGGGCGCCGTACGGCATCAGGGTCAACTGCGTCAGCCCCGGCATGATCCGCACCCCCGCGACCGAGGGCGACCTCCTGGCCCCCGGCCACCCCATGCGGGCCATCGCCGAGCACATCCCCCTGGGGCGGATCGGCCGACCCGAGGAGGTCGTCTCGGCCGCGCTCTTCCTCGCCTCCGACGAGGCGTCGTACATCACCGGCGCCAACCTCGTCGTCGACGGCGGCTGGTCCGCGGTCCTCCCCGGCGCCTGACCCCCCCACCCTCACCTCCTCACGCCCCCTCCCGCCCTGCGTTTCCCTCCCACTTGTTGCGGAGGGCGCCGGGCAGCTCAGGCACAGATCCGCGCATCCGCGGCCCTCACCGCACCAAGTGGGCTCAGTTGGGTCAGCCGGGGTCAGGGGGGCAGGTGGGGTCTGGGGTCAGGTGGGGCGCGCCGTCCAGTCGTCGGCCAACAGGTCGTGGTCGACGAGGTCGTCCCAGGTGCCGTCGCCGAGCTGCTCGGCGCGGCGCTGGCGGCCGGTGACGACGAAACCCGCTCTTGCGGCGACGCGCTGGGACGCGGTGTTGCCGGCTGCGGCCCGCAGCACGAGGCGGCGCAGGCCGAGGCCTCCGTCCTCGACCGGGGCGAAGGCATGGCGTACGGCGAGCTGCACCGCCTGCGTCATGACGCCCCGTCCACGGGCGTCGGGATGGGTCCAGTAGCCGACCTCGGCCAGCCCGGGGGTGGCGCCCCGCAGGTGCATCAGGGAGACGGCCCCCAGCAGGACGCCGTCCTGATCCGTGGATCGGTGGGAGCTGCCGGCGACCGCGAGCTTGAGCTCCTCACCGGCCGCCGCGCTCGTGTGGGCCGAGGCGATGTAGTCGAGGGCGTGCTCGAGACGGTATGGCCGGGGGAGGCCCGCGAGCCAGTGCCAGGTCGTCGGGTGGGAGCAGGCCGTGACCACGCGAGCCGCGTCCCCCGCGCGCCAGGGGCGCAGCCTCACCTGGTCACCCTCGAGGGTGACCTCGTGCAGGCGTCGGCCGCGGGGTCGGCGATCGAGGCGGTCGTCGGTGGCCAGCAGCTCGAAGTGGGCCCCGTCGCTGAGGGTGCCGTCGGCGCGCCGCCACGCCTGCCGGTCGGCACCCCAGCGGCGGAAGCCGGCCCGCTCGAGCGACGCCTGCGACGCGTGGTTGTGGGCGTCGGTGCCGGCGTGCAGCCGGGTCAGCCCGAGCCCACCGTCCGCCACGGCGGTGAAGGCGTGCCCGACGGCCGCCTCGAGGGCCTCGGCGACGTAGCCGTGGCCGCGGGCGCCGGGCACGAGGTAGTAGCCGACCTCGGCGTCGAACCGCTCCGACTGCGGACCCATCCGGAAGACGCCGAGGTAGCCGAGGGCCCGGTCGTGCGAGCGGTCGGCCACGCACCATGCGATGGCCTCACCGGCGTCGGCACGGCGTCGCTGCCGGGCCAGCCAGGCGGGATAGTGCGCGGCGTCGGGGTGGGCTCCGACCGGCAGGAAGCGACGACTCGCCTCGTCCGGTCCGTCGTCAGCCCCCGGCACGTCCTCGTCACGGTAGGGACGCAGGCGCAGGCGAGCGGTCTCCAGCGTGGGGACCACCAGGGGCTCCACAGCGCGGCCGCGGCGCTCGTCGTCGTCGCGGACCTCGAGGACGAGCCCGGCAGCACCGGTGGGCCCGGTGGGGCCGACGTCGTGCAGGCCCGCTCGCCTCAGGAGCCTCACCGCGGCCCGGTCGTCGGCCGCCACGCGCGCCTCGACCCGGGCCAGCCCCAGACCCCCGTCGGCGGTCGAGGTCAGGGCGTGGGTGAGGACCGCGTCGAGGGCCGCCAGAGCCAGACCCCGACCCCGCGCGCCGGGCGTCAACCAGCCGCTCACCACCGCGGAGCCGTGGGCGGCCCAGCTGCCGTCCGCCGCCAGCTGCACCCCGCCGAGCAGTGGGTCGGGGTCTGGGTGTGGGTGGGTGCCGGGGTGGGTGTCTGCGGTGACCACCCAGGACAGCAGCTCACCCGCCGCCTCGCGGGCGAGCACCGCGGCGTGCCACGCGGCATACGAGTCCGGGCTGGGGATGATCGCCGGCGAATGAGAACCAGGGACCACTCCCGGCCGGTGCTCGCCGGCCGGACGGGGCGGCAACCCGCCAGCGTCGTCCTCGTGCCAGGCCCGCAGGCGTAGGGCGACCCGCCCCGCCGCCGCCTGCAGGGGCGGCGGCCGAACCCAGGGGGTGGTCGGGGTCAGCGGGTCGCCGGCGGCGAGCGTCCCCGACCAGCTCGCCCGGCGGACCCCGTCGCGCACGATCCGGGTCTCGCCCGGCGCGATGCTGAAGCCCGCGTGCCAGGCGACCCTCCGCGAGGCGACGTTGCCGGCAGCGGCGTGCCAGAGCACGAGCGGGCACCCGGCCGAGAAGGC
Organism: Actinomycetales bacterium; assembly: GCA_038230235.1. Lineage (GTDB taxonomy): Bacteria > Actinomycetota > Actinomycetes > Actinomycetales > Dermatophilaceae > Lapillicoccus. The sequence goes on along the minus strand of JBBRNQ010000008.1, from coordinate 32,266 downwards.
GTAGGCCACGACGAGGCGGCTCGCGCGGGTGAGGTGACCGCGACCGCGGGTGGCGGGGTGCGCGGCGAAGCCGATCTCGCGCACCCCTTCGCCGCAGTGGCGCAGGTCGACCAGTCCGGCGAACCGTCCGTCGACCTCGACGGCCCACTGCCACCGCTCGCCGCTGGCCCACCCCTGGTGGGCGAGGACGAGGAACTCCTCGGCGTCAGCGCGAGCGTAGGACGAGGGGACCGTCAGCGACCACCGCTGCACCACCTCGTCCCGGCTCTGCTCGACCACGGCATCGAGGTCGTCGTCCCGAAGGGCGCGCAGGAGCACCGCGCCGTCCGTGAGCTCGGGGACCTGCGTCTGCACACTTCCGCTCATCACCCCACCCAACCAAGATCGCCGTGCGCCCGGCAAGCGCGACCGGCGTAGGGGGGTGCCGCCTGTGAGGCAGGGAACGGCGGCGAGGGGACCAACCGTTGGGCGGGTGCCACCCCAGCGACTACCCTGTGAGGCGGTGTGAACGGGCGCCGTCGGGCTCCGTCCCCCGGCCCCGGCAACCACCACCTCCACCGCTCCATCTCCGTCTTGCCCCCGCCCGTCAGCCCATCAGGAGTCCCTACCGTGCCCAAGGTCTTTGAGAAGCTGCTGCGTGCCGGTGAGGGACGGGCGCTCAAGAAGCTCGAGGCGATCGCGGCCCAGGTGGCCGCCCTCGAAGAGGACTTCGAGAAGCTGAGCGACAGCGAGCTGCGCGACGAGACCGAGGTCTTCCGCAAGCGCCTGGCCGAGGGCGAGACCCTCGACGACCTGCTGCCCGAGGCCTTTGCGGCGGTGCGCGAGGCGTCCCGGCGCACCATCGGCAAGCGCCACTTCGACGTCCAGATCATGGGCGGTGCCGCCCTGCACCAGGGCAACGTGGCCGAGATGAAGACCGGTGAGGGCAAGACCCTCGTCGCGACCCTGCCCAGCTACCTCAACGCCCTGACGGGCAAGGGCGTGCACGTCGTGACGGTCAACGACTACCTCGCCGAGTACCAGTCCGAGCTCATGGGTCGCATCCACCGCGCCCTCGGGCTCGAGACCGGGTGCATCCTGTCGTCGATGACGCCGGAGCAGCGCCGGGCCGAGTACGCCAAGGACATCACCTACGGCACCAACAACGAGTTCGGCTTCGACTACCTGCGCGACAACATGGCGTGGTCGCCCGACGAGCTCGTGCAGCGGGGTCACAACTTCGCGATCGTCGACGAGGTCGACTCCATCCTCATCGACGAGGCGCGCACCCCGCTGATCATCTCCGGCCCCGCCGAGGCGGCGACCAAGTGGTATGTCGAGTTCGCCCGGCTGGCCAAGCGGCTGACCCGCGGCGAGCTGGAGTCCGGCGAGGGCGACTACGAGGTCGACGAGAAGAAGAAGACCGTGGGGGTGCTCGAGGCGGGCATCGAGAAGGTCGAGGACATGCTCGGCATCGACAACCTCTACGAGTCGGTCAACACCCCGCTCATCGGCTACCTCAACAGCGCGATCAAGGCCAAGGAGCTCTTCAAGCTCGACAAGGACTACGTCGTGATGAACGGCGAGATCCTCATCGTCGACGAGCACACCGGCCGCATGCTCTCCGGACGGCGCTACAACGAGGGCATGCACCAGGCCATCGAGGCCAAGGAGGGGGTGGAGATCAAGAACGAGAACCAGACCCTGGCGACCATCACCCTGCAGAACTACTTCCGGATGTACGCCACGCTCTCCGGTATGACCGGCACTGCCCAGACCGAGGCCGCCGAGCTCAACTCCATCTACGGCCTCGGGGTCATCACCATCACCACGAACCGCCCGATGGTGCGTCTCGACCAGGCCGACCTGGTCTACCGCACCGAGGAGGCGAAGTTCACCGCCGTCGTCGACGACATCGCCGAGCGTCACGAGGCCGGTCAGCCCGTGCTCGTCGGGACGGTGAGCGTCGAGAAGAGCGAGCGCCTGTCGCGCGAGCTGCGCGGTCGCGGGATCCCCCACAACGTGCTGAACGCGAAGTTCCACGAGCAGGAGGCGAGCATCATCGCCGACGCCGGCCGCAAGGCCGCCGTCACCGTCGCCACCAACATGGCCGGTCGGGGGACCGACATCATGCTGGGAGGCAACCCCGAGTTCCGCGCCGTCGCCGAGCTGCGCACGCGTGGCCTCGACCCCGTCGAGACGCCCGAGGAGTACGAAGCCCAGTGGGACGAGGCGCTCGAGCAGGCCGAGGCGGCGGTCAAGGCCGAGCACGACGAGGTCAAGGACCTCGGCGGTCTCTACGTGCTGGGCACCGAGCGCCACGAGTCGCGCCGTATCGACAACCAGCTGCGTGGTCGCTCCGGTCGCCAGGGTGACCCCGGCGAGTCGCGGTTCTACCTCTCGCTGCAGGACGACCTCATGCGGCTGTTCAACGCCGCGATGGTCGACCGCTTCATGACCACGGCCAAGATGGAGGACGACGTCCCCATCGAGTCGAAGATGGTGTCGCGCTCGATCGCCAGCGCGCAGAGCCAGGTCGAGGGTCAGAACTACGAGATCCGCAAGAACGTCCTCAAGTACGACGACGTCCTCAACCGCCAGCGCCAGGTCATCTACGAGGAGCGGCGCCAGGTCCTGCAGGGTCAGGACATGGAGGAGCAGATCCGTCACTTCGTCAACGACGTCATCGACGGGTACGTCAAGGCCGCGACGTCCGACGGGTACGCGGGGGACTGGGACCTCGAGCAGCTGTGGACCGCGATGAAGGGTCTGTACCGGCCCATGACGGTCACCATCGACGACCTCGCCGAGCAGGCGGGTGGGCGTGGGCAGATCACGGCCGACCACCTGCGTGACGAGCTGAAGTCCGACGCCCACCGCGCCTACGACCTGCGGGAGGAGACCCTCGGGACCGAGGTCATGCGGGAGGTCGAGCGTCGGGTCGTGATGTCGGTCCTCGACCGTCGCTGGCGCGAGCACCTCTACGAGATGGACTACCTGCAGGAGGGCATCGGCCTGCGGGCCATGGCCCAGCGCGACCCGCTGGTGGAGTACCAGCGTGAGGGGTTCCTCCTCTTCGAGGCGATGATGGAGGGCATCAAGGAGGAGTCGGTCTCCTACCTCTTCAGCGTCGAGGTCGACGTGGCGCCTCCGGCTGATGCCGCCACCGTCGGCGCGGCGCCGATGGCCGTCGGCGACCTCATGGGAGCGCTCGCCGCAGGCACGGCGTCTCCGCAGGACGCCGACGAGGTCGAGGCGACCAGCACCTCCGGCGAGCCGGTCCCGCAGGATGCCGGCGCCGACGACGCGAGCCCGCCGGTGCACGAGCGGCCGGTGATCACGGCGAAGGGGTTGCAGGGCGGCCCGACGGCGCGTCGTCTGACCTACTCCGCACCCAGCGACGGCGGAGGGGTCGAGCAGCGGGTGGTCGACGACTCACCCGAGGGAGCGGGCGCGCCCAGCACCCGCCCGGCTCGACGCTCCTCGAAGAAGAGCCGCCGCCGGGGCAAGTGAGCGCGAGGTCGTCGGTCAGCCGACGAGGAGCTCGGTGACAACCCAGCGGCCGTCCAGGCCCTCGAGACGCAGGGCGAGGGCTCGCACGCGGCCCCCGGCGATGACGACCAGGGCGGCCTCGGCGACGCCGTCGGCCGGCTCGCACACCCTCGCCCCCGTGACGACCGGGGGACGCCCTCCGCGCAGCCCTCGACGGACCGCCACGAGCGACCGTCGAGCCACGACGGCGTAGACGTCGGCGGTCGTCCACCGCACGACCTGGGTCGAGGGCCGTGCTCCCCACATGACCTCGACGAGGGCCTGCCCGATGCTGCGGGCGAAGGCCTCGGGATGGGGGAGCATCTGGCGCGCCGTCGGTTGCGGGTCGAAAAAGCCGTCGTCGTCGGCATCCGACAGGGCCAGGACCCCCTGCACGTAGTCGGCACCCGCCGTCGCAGGAGTCGCGAACGCCTCGTCGGCGGTGATGCGTGGCGGTTCCCGGCGGGGGATGGGCGACACGCGAAGGCGACGTGCGCCGGTGGAGGGGGGCCGTGACGGGCCGGAGGCCGGGGCGACGGAGCGGGCGTCAGAGCGGCGAGCACCCATGAGGCTCAGCGCCCTTCGCTGTCGGACGGAGCCTCGAGCACCTGTCCGGGAGAGATGTGGTCGGGGTCGGGGCCGACCACGGCGCGGTTCGCCGCGAACCAGCGGGGCCACGCTCGGCTGATGTCGCCAGGCTGGGCTCGCGCGCCGAGCCGGGCCGCGGCGATGCTCCAGAGGGTGTCTCCAGCGGTGACCGTGACGGACCCCCTGCCCGCCCTGGACGTCGTCGGGGTCGTCTCCCGGCCGGCGGTCGGTGCGAAGGTCGCGGGGGTGACCGCGGGCCGCGGGCTGCGGGGGCCGAGCGCCCCGAGACCGGGAGCCACGACGGGCACCGGACGAGCAGGCGCCACCGTCGGCGGGTGCTCGGGTGCGGCGGGGGCGAGGTCGGGCGACAACCGGTCGGCCAGGTACGCCTCGCCGGGCGTCGCGGGAGCCGGGCTCGCCGACGGGTCCGTCGGAGCGGCTGGCCACGCCACCGTGAGGACGACGGCACGCGAACCGGCGCTGGCCGGCCCGGGCGTCGTGGCGGCCAGGGCCGGGGTGGCCCCGGTGGCGACGAGGGCACCACCGAGCACGGCGGCCGCGACTCGACGGACCACCAGCGGGGTGGTCCTCTCGCTCAACCGTCGGGCCCAGCCGCCCACCCCACCGGGGAGCGCCGCTCCCAGGCTGATGACGAAGCCTAGGACGAGCCACAGGCAGAGGGCCGCCCCAACGCCGGCGACGACGCCGGTCAGGACCTCCTCGGGGGTCACCTCCGCGGGACCCCTCAGCCCGTCCCACGCCTCACCCGCCGTGCGCGCCAGGGCGGCGCCGAGACCGGTCGTGGCGGCTGCGGCGCCGGTACCCGCCAGCGCCGCCGGGACCCGACGGGCGAGGGAGCGACCTGGCGGTCTCCCGGGTGGCCGGACGCTGGGCCGGACGCTGGGCCGGACGCAGATTGAGTTCATGGTGCTCTCGCTGACATCATTTTGAGGGTCAAGGCCTTCATTTGATGACGTTTGCTTGTGGATGTCAAGTCCCGGCTCGTTCGCCGTGGAGACGGTGAGATGATCGGGCCCCAGATCGACGTGGGGCCCGCCCGGAGCGTGCCCGCAGGGAATGAGGGGTGGAACCGTGCGCTGGGAGGAGCTCTTCGCCGACCTCGAAGGCCGGCTGCGCGCGGAGGAGCAGCTCGAGCTCGAGGCCGAGGTGGCCGACCGCACCCGTCGGGAGCGGGCGCTCCTGGGGTTGCAGGAGCGTCTTCTGGCCGGTGTCGACGGGGGTCCGGCCGAGCTGCGGGTGGCCGGAGGAGGACTGATACGCGGGGTCGTCACGGATGTCGGCACCGACTGGCTGCTGGTCGCCCAGGCCCACGAACAGGCGGTGCTGGTGACGTTCTCCGCGCTGCGGTGGGCGACGTTCCCGATCGGTCGTCTGCAGCCGCTCGGGGCCGTGGCGCGCACCTTCGGGGTCGGTGCGGCTCTACGGGCGATCAGTCGCGACCGCGCCGTCGTCGACGTCGTCGACCTCGACGGCAGCAGCCTCACCGGGACGGTCGACGCGGTGGGACGCGATGTGCTCGACCTCGCCGAGCACCCGGCCGACCTCGTCCGACGCCCGGAGAACGTCCGGGCGGTGCGGTCGGTGCCTTTCGCCGCGGTGGCCCTGGTGCGCCGCCGACGGTGAGGCGTCAGCCGTCGAGCTCGTCCTGCGCCGACCCGCTGCCGAACGGGTGCGCGGCGACGAAGTCGCGGGTCACGGTGTACATCCGGGCGATGTAGCTCTCGAGCTCGCTGGCCTCGACCCGCCACTGCCCCCGACCGCCGACCTTGATGGCCGGCAGCTCTCCCGAGCGCACGAGGGCGTAGGCCTGAGCCGACGAGATGCTGAGCACCTCGGAGACCTCGGTGAGCTGGAGGAAGCGTTTGGTCGTCATCCGTGGGCGGTCCTTGAGCAGTTCTTGAGCAGTTCTTGAGCAGTGAGTCAGGTCAGTCAGGTGGAGCACGAACCAGTGGTCCGGTGGCGTGGCAGGACCCGTCGTCCGCCGGGGGCCTGCCCCGGCCCGCGGCCCACCAGCCCGGAACCCGTGTACTCATCTTGGCACAGGTGATCGCTGTCTCCCCGGATGTCCACAGGCTCGGGCAGACTTGCGTGCGCAGCAGCCCCGCCTCGGCCATGATGGGGGCCGGCCGGGTCGACCGGCCGACCAGTCATCCGGCACGACTGCGACATCAGCCCCTCCCAGGGGGGTGGAGGGGGTCATCGGTGAGCGAGCTGCCCACGCCACGAGCGGCACGGCTGCAGCGTCCCTCGTGGCGCGACTCCCGGCTCGTCGTCGGGGTGCTCCTCGTCCTCGCCGCCACGGCGCTCGGGGCCAGGGCCGTGGCCAGCGCCGACGACACGGTGCCGATGTACGTCGCCTCGTCACCCATCAGGCCGGGAGACCGGTTGACGGCGACCAACCTGCGGCGGGTCGACGTCCAGCTGGGAGACACGGCCCGGCTCTATCTCCCGGCGGCGGCCGGACCCCCGTCCGACGGGTGGGCGCGCACGTCGGTCGCCGAGGGCCAGCTCGTGCCCTCCGGGGCGGTCGGTTCGCGAGCCGACATCGACGTCCAGCAGGTAGCGGTCAAGGTCGACACCACCTCGGCGACCGGGCTGAGCGTGGGCTCCGTGGTGGACGTCTGGATGAGCCAGCGCGACCCGGCCACCACCTCGGAGCGCTACCTGGCGGCGAAGCGGTTGCTCCAGGGGGTGACCGTGGCCGGCGTGCCCACGACGGCGAACGCCTTCGCCGGGGCGTCGGCAGCGACCGCGGTGCAGCTGCTGGTGCCCCACGACCGCGTGGGTGAGGTCATCGGGGCCATGGACAGCCTGTCCCGGCTGACCCTCGTCCCGGGCCCCGGCGGGGCCACCGGCTCGTGACCGGGGTCCTCACTGCCGTCGGGCCCCGATGGGACAGCCGGGTGGCGACCACGGTCGAGTCGTCGCGTGAGCTCGAGCTGACCCGTCGCTGTGCCGATCTCGCCGACCTCCTGGCGGCAGCGGCCGCCGGGCTCGGTGTCGTCGCGATCGTCTCGGAGGACCTGCGCGGTCTCGATCTCACCGTCGTGTCCACCCTGAGGGGCTGCGGGGTCGAGGTGCTCGGGGCCAGCGTGCCCGGTGACGAGGGCTCGGAGCGTCGGCTGCGTCAGCTCGGGGTCACGGTGGTCGTGGCGGCCGACGTGGGGTCGGCCGACCTCATCGAGGCCGTGCTGGCCGTGGCGACCCGCGCTCCCGCAGGGTCGTCGGGTGGTGGGCTGACGCCGGAAGAGCAGGACCGCGAGGTGTCCTCGGGCCAGACGGGTCCGGTCGCGCCCGCTGCCTTCCCCCCCGCGCCCGACACCGAGCCACCGCCCCCGGCCCAGGTCATCGCCGTATGGGGTCCGACCGGCGCCCCGGGCCGCACCTCGCTCGCGGTCAACCTCGCCGCCGAGCTGGCACTGCTCGGGGTCGCCACCCTCCTCGTGGACGCCGACACCTACGGCGGGAGCGTGGCCCAGGTGCTGTCGCTGCTCGACGAGGCGCCGGGGATCGCGGCTGCCGCCCGGGCAGCGGAGCAGGGGACCCTCGACCTCCCGGTGCTGGCCAGGCTGTCCCCGGAGGTCATGCCCGGGCTGCGGGTGCTCACGGGCATCCCGCGGGCGGATCGCTGGCCCGAGCTGCGCGAGGCGGCCCTCGAGCGCGTCCTCGACGTGGCGCGTCTGCTGGCTCGGGTCGTCGTCGTCGACTGCGGCTTCAGCCTGGAGGACGACGAAGAGCTCAGCTACGACACGCAGGCCCCGCGCCGCAACGCCGCCACCCTCACCAGCCTGGCGGCGTCCGACACGGTGATCGCTGTCGGAACGTGTGACCCTGTCGGCCTGCAGCGGTTGGTGCGGGGGTTGCAGGAGCTCGGCACCGTGAGGTCGGGCCGGGTGCTGGTGGTCATCAACAGGATGCGGGCGGGCGCCGTCGGCCCCCACCCCCAGGAGCACGTGGCGCAAGCCCTGCACCGGTTCGCCGGTGTCGTCCCGGCCGCGTTCGTTCCCGACGACCCGGCAGCCTTCGACGCCGCGCTGCTCCAGGGCCGGGTGCTGGCCGAGTGCGCCGCCGCGTCCGGTGCCCGGGCCCCCCTGCGGGCGCTGGCGGCCTCGCTCGCGGGTGTCGCCGTTCCGGCGCCGCCACGCCGGGGAAGTCTCGTCCCGCGTAAGCGCTGATATCCTCCATTAATGGTCCAATCTAGACATATCGCCACGAGCACCACTCGTGACGCGACCGCCCTGCTGGTACCCCACCCCAGTCAGCCGGCCCCACCCGCGTCGTCCGCCCTGAGTCGGTCCCACGTCCCGCCGTCGTCTGCGGTGCTCACGGTCTTCCGTGAGCCTCGCCCCGTCGGGTGAGCGGGTCACCGACGCCACGGTCGGCGCCTTCTCCCCCCACCGCCCGACTCGTGGTCGCTCCTGCGAGGTCGATGGCTGCTGCCTGCGAAGGACACCTGCGTTGAACCTGCCCCGCCTCGCTCGTCACCTGGCCCTCGCCGTGCACCACGCGTGCCACCTGATGGTCCTGACCGTGCTCCTCGTCGTCCCCGTCGGCCTCGCCGGTTCGATCCCCGGAGCAGCGGGCCGTCCGGTCGAGTCCGTCGTCGGGCCGGGAGGGGCACCGACGCCCCAGCCCACGAGGTCACGCGCGGCGAGGACGACCCCGACCCCTGCTCCCTCCACCGTCCGGCCCGCACCCGCACCCCCTCACTCACCGGCACCCCCTCCCGCACCCGCACCCGCACCCCCTCACGCAATCGCAGCCCCCAGCGCCGGACACCACGCCCGGTGGGTGACGGGGGCGACGGGGGCGACGGCGAGCCTCCCGATGCCGGCCCCGGTCGCCGCCCCGGCGGCTGCGCCGGTCGCCTCGACGGGCGGTACGACGACCCTCACCGGCCGTGGCGCCGCCACCGCCGTCAGCACGGGGGCGCCCACGACCCCGTCGTCGTCTCCCAAGCACGCGACCCGCACGTCGTGGACCGGGTCGACGTCGTCGCCACCGACCCCCGGCCCGACTCCGGGTCCGCGGCTCGGGGTGGGCAACCCGCTGACGGGGACCTTCTACGCCGACCCCAACGCATGGGCGGCCCAGGTGAGCACCAGGACCACCGGTGCCGTGGCCAGCACCGCGCACGTCCTGGCGACGATCCCGCAGGCGAAGTGGATCGGTCCCAGTGACCAGGTCGCCTGGATCCGCGACTACGTCGACCGCGCCTCGGCCCTGCGGCAGCTGCCCGTGCTCGTGCTCTACGCGATCCCCGGACGCGACTGTGGTGGCTTCTCCTCGGGCGGCTTCACCACCTCGCAGCAGTACCTCAGCTGGGTCACCGGCGTCCGCACCGCCATCGGTGCCCGCCCGACGACGGTCATCGTGGAGCCCGACGCCCTGGCCTCCGGCGCGTGCACGGCCAGCGCCACGGCCGTCGCGGCCCGCCTGGCGACCCTCGCCGGCGCCGTCGACCTGCTCACCCTCGACCCGACCACGGCCGTCTACCTCGACGCCGGGCACCAGCAGTGGCTCAGCGCGGCGGAGGCGGCCAGCCTGCTGAGGGCAGCGCACGTCGACCGCGCTCGCGGTTTCAGCCTCGACGTGTCGAACTTCTACCCCACGAGCGAGGAGGTGACCTACGGCAACCAGGTCAGCGTCCTGTTGGGTGGCAGCCACTTCGTCATCGACTCGTCCCGCAACGGCAACGGTCCTGCCGCGGCGAGCCCGCTCAACTGGTGCAACCCCACGGGCCGCCTGCTCGGGCACCTGCCGCAGGCGACCACCGACGGTGGCGCGTTCGACGGCTACCTGTGGATCAAGCACCCCGGCGAGTCCGACGGCACCTGCAACCGCAACGAGCCAGGCTCCGGGACGTGGTTCAGCACGTGGGCCATCGACATCGTCACCCGTTCCCTGGCCCTCGGCCTCCTGGGCTGAGCAGGGGATCAGAAGGACTCGCCGGTGCCCGTCCCGCCGGCGGAGGCGGCCACCTTGGCGTCGCGCGCCACCTGGTAGGCAGCGACGACACGGCGGGCGACGGCGCTCGCCGCGAACTCCCTCGCCCGCGCGGCGCCCGCGCGGGCCAGGGCAGCACGCCGGACAGGGTCCTCGAGCAGGGTGTCGAGGGCGACGGCGAGGGCCGCCGCGTCACCGGGGGCGACGAGCACCCCCGTCTCGGGGGTGACGATGTCGCACAGGCCGCCGATGGCGCTCGCCACCACGGGAGTGCCGGTCGCGAGGGCCTCGACGGCCACGAGGCCGAAGGGCTCCGCCCAGCGGGAGGGGACCACGCAGACCGCCGCTGCCTGCTGCGCCACAAGGACCTCGTCCGGGCTGCGCTGTCCCGCGAGCACCACCGGCCGGGAGGCGGTGCCCGGCAGGTGGGGGGTGTCGGCCCGGGCGGCACCGACGACCACGAGCGGCACGTCGGCGCGCATCATCGTCTGGGCCTGCGCGAGGAGGCCGATCCCCTTGTGCTCCCCGAGCTGGCCGACGAAGAGCAGGTAGTCGCCCGACGGCACCCAGGTGGGTCGGGGCTGGGCGCGCGCGGCCGCGTCGAGGCGCTCGTCGGCGACGGCGCCGGGCACGACGACACACCGGTCGGGACCGACGTCGGGCAGCACGGCGCGGGCGACGGCCTCGCTCGTGGGCAGGAAGAGGTCGATCCGTGCCTGGCGGGCGGCCTGGGAGCGCAGACCACCGACGAGCAGCGCGCCCTTGGGCCAGCCGTAGAAGCCCGCGGCACAGGGCAGGCAGCGACGCAGGGACGGGCCCTCGCACAGCACGTCGAGACGCTGGTCGGGCATGAAGGTCTTGGTCGCGCAGACGAGGCCGTAGTCGTGCAGGGTGTGGACGAGGACCGTGCGGGAGGGGAGTGGTGTGGCGACGGCCGACGCCACCAACCACCCATGGGCGTGCAGGACGTCGGCGCCGGTCTCGGCGACCACCTCGCGCAGCCGGGACACGACGCCCGGGTCGGGCACCGTGGGGTGGAAGAGGTGGTTGCTGTCGGAGGACGCCCGGCGCAGCAGCCTCCCGAGACGCGACTCGACCCGTTCGAGACGCACACCGTCACGCACGCCCGAGGTCGGCAGGTCCGGGTGGCCCAACGAGAGCACGGTCACGTCGTGCCCTGCGCGGGACTGGGCCACGGCGAGGGTCTCGACGGCGTGCTCCATCCCGCCGGGTACGGGGGGGTACCCGTCGACCGCGTGGACGATCCGCATCAGGGGGTCGGTCGGACCCGGCCGACCCGCCACGGCCGCGTGACCACGGCCCAGACGGCCCCGAGCGACTGGGCCCCGAGCCAGGCCCAGCCGACGGCGCTGATGCCGAGGGCGGGCAGCAGCACGATCGAGCCGATGATGCAGCCGAGGGCCATGAGGCCGTTGAGCCACACGGCGGTCGTGAGCCGACCGGTCGACCGCAGGACGGCTACCGCGATGTTGGTGACGGCGTCGGGCACGGCGGCCACGGTGAGCAGGAGGAGCAGGAGCCATCCGGCCGCGGGGTACTCCGGGCCGAACAGGCTCAGCAGCAGCCGGCCGCCGAGGAGGTAGACCAGGATCGGGCCCGCCAGCAGCCCCCCGATGATCAGCACACTGCGACGTACGGCGGCAGGGATCCCCGCCGGGTCTCCCGAGGCCGCGTCAAAGAGCGAGGTGGCGACGGCGGGGCTGATGATCGAGAAGATCGACCCCAGCATCCAGGTGATGTAGAAGTGCGCGTTGTCAGTGGGGGTGAGGATGTCGACCACGATGACGGGCAGGAGGTAGGTCGTCAGCATCGCGGTCACGGTGATGAGGTGCTGTCCGGCCACCGACCGGGCCATCAGGCGCACCTCTTCCCTGACGCGCCCGAACGCCGGTCGCAGGGAGTAGCCGGATCGTCGTCCCCCGAAGACGGGCACGGCGACGGCGAGGGAGAGCACCGCCGAGAGGGTCCACGCACTCAGGACCTGGATCGGCTGGCCATCGACCTGCAGGGGGAGCAGGACGATGGGGATGCGGGTCCCCGACGCCACGAGGTTGCGCAGGAGCATCTTCGAGCCCTTGGCGCGGGAGATGCAGATGTAGTCGTAGAGGGTGCCGTGGGCGGTCGCGACGGTGGCGACGACGAAGAGGCCGGCCCCCAGAGGGGTGCGCAGCGAGGCGCTGACCCCGAGGACCCAGCCGGCCGCGACGAGGGCGAGGAACCCGCCGACGGCCGAGGCCACCGTGGTGGCGACGAGCCCGGCGGTGACGCGCTGGCGCCACGCCAGGGGGGTCTCGGCGCGGGGGAGCCACTCGATCATCGCGGCGGCCGGACCCACGGCCGCGGCGATGGTGGCCGCCATCATGAGGCTGGTCACCGCGGCCCCGTCGCCGCTGACGGTGGACCCCGCGACGCGGGCCACCGTCAGCCAGATCACGTAGCCGAGGCCGGAGGTGACGACCGTCGTTGCCATGATGGCCACGCTGTTGCGGAAGAGCCGGTCGTCGACGAGGTGCGCGTGCAGGTCGCGGACCATCCCCCGAGCCCGCTCGACCGGGGACGGCGCCAGCGAGGGAGACGGCGCGGGAGTCGGCGAGGGGGACGGAGACGGGTCGGGAGTCGGAGAGCGTGACTGCACCTGCTCCGCCGGTGTCGTCGCAGGCGGTCTGGTCCTGGGCGTCGTCATGACGTCACCTCGAGCACGAGATAGAGGGTCTGGGCCTGTTCTCCGGCACCCACGGTGAGGGCCAGGCGGTAGAGCCCGGGAGCCTGCGGTGCGAGGGCGCTCACGAGGCCGCGGCGGGAGGCGTCGGCATCGGTGACGTCGGTGCTCGGCTCGAGCGCTTTCTGCTGCAGCCCGGTCGGGGGGCGGGCGGCGACGGTGAGGCTGACCGGGGGGGAGTCGGCCAGGGGCATGGCGTAGGCCCGCAGGACCCAGCCGACCTGGAACCGGGAACCGGGGGTGCTGCGCAGTCCGCCGGTGGCGTAGACAGCGGGGTCCACGAGGGAGAGCTGGGTGTATCGCTCCACCCGCTCGGACTCGACCGCGCGGGCACCACCGACAGCGACGACGAGCAGGGCCAGCGCGGCCAGGGCGGGAACGCCTGTGCGGACCAGGCCCCGGGCTCGGCCCGTCCAGGACGGCCGCGGGGAGGCGTCCCGCCGCAGCAGCGCGGCCGCGACGTGGAGGGCGACCGCTGCGGCCGCCGAGGCCACCGTGACGGTCTGCGACGTGATGGTGAGCCGCAGGGCGCTGACGACGAGGATGGCCGCCAGGGTGGCGATCACCCCGAAGAGCACCGGGGCCACTGCCCTGAGGGTGGGCTCGTCGAGGACCGTATGGCGGTCGACGTCCGACGAGGGGTCGGCGCAAGGAACGGCCGGAGAGGGTCGAGGGCCGAGCAGCAGGATCGTGGCACCGCGCCCCGCCACGCCGACGACGACGGGCAGCGCCAGCAGGGATCGTACGGCGACGGGCGCGCCGCCGAGGGAGACGGCGGCAGCGGCCACCACGACGGTGACGCCCACGACGAGCTCGACGACGTGAGCCGGCATCCCGAGGTGTCCGTCGTCCCGAGCCGGCCCGGCGCCACCCTGGTGCCGCTCCCGCGTGGGAGGCCAGGCGGTCATGAGCTGGTCCGCAGGGTCTGTCCGACCTTGCCCAGGTCGAGGCGGTAGACCCGCAGGTGCTGGGTGCTCATGACCCGGCTGGCCCACGGCACGGCATCGAGCCGCTCGAGGAACGCCTTCGGGGTGGCTTCACCAGTGAGCGGGTCGGCCGAGCCGAAGTTGTCACCGTTGAAGGCCGGTTCCTCGGTCATCCGCAGGTCGACGATGAGGTACTTGTAGACCCGCTGGGGGTCGAGGAGCTGCCCGACGAGGGCGGGCGTGGGGTCGTGGTCGGTCTGGGCGAGCTCGGCGGCCGGGAAGCCGGTCGACGGGGTGGCGACGTAGACGCCGCCGTACGCCGAGAGGGCGAGACCCGTGTAGCGGTCAGAGACCGCGTTGACGTTGCCGACCGTGATGTCGAGCTGCTGCGCCACCGTACGGGCCTCGGCGCTCGCCGAGTTGGTGTCGGAACCCCAGGTGAAGGGTCCCGGGAAGCGGTAGGGGTCGTTGAGCCCGGCGGCGACGTTGCCGATGAGGACGGCCACGAGGCTGAGGACCGCGAGCCGGGGCCACCAGGCGCCCGGGACGCGGCGCAGCCTGCGGGGTGGCCGGGGCGGGTGGGTGACGGCGAGGGCGACGACCATGGCCAGCCCGGCGTAGGTGAACGCCCAGGAGCGGCGGGCGCCCTCGGCACCCATCGGGGCGAGGATGAAGGCGACGGAGGGGAAGTAGACGAGCCCGAAGAGGGCCAGGGCCAGGGTGTCCCCCGACCAGCGACGGCGCTGGCGCCACAGCAGCAGGGCCCCCCAGGCGCAGAAGGCCGCCACGAGCAGGGGCGCGAGACCGGCGAAGCCGCGCTCCCACAGCGGCTGCACCGACGCCGCGAGCAGCTTGCGCCCCGTCTGCTCCTTGTCGCCCGAGGCGATGTCGGTGAGCTGGGTGACCGAGGTCCCGGCGTAGGGCGAGAGGTAGGCCACCGTCGGCCACGCGACCATGCCGAGCCACAGCGCCGCCATGGCGAGCACCGCAGTGGTCACGCCCAGCCACGCTCGCGGGTCGCTGGCCCGGGGGGGTACGGAGTCGTCGGAGTCACGTGAGTCGGGGTCGTGGACGGCGGAGCCCCGGGGGGCCCGCGGTGCACGGGGGTGCGACCCGGACCGGGCGGGCCGGCGGTCGGCCCAGCGCACGACACGGGGTCGGGCCCCGACGACGATCGTGACGAGCAGGAGCACCCCGATGAGGGACAGGGAGGTGAGGTGGTGGGTGACGATGGTGGCCGCGGCGCACACGACCGCACCGCCCATCAGGCCGCGGCGCACCCCCCGGCGGGGCTCTCGTGCGGCGAGCGACGTGAGGGCGAGCACCCAGAGGAACCACGCCATGGTGACGCTCTCGTAGGCGTACTGCGTGTCGAAGTACAGCACCGAGGAGTTGAGCGAGTAGACGAGGGCGGCGATGGCGGCAGCGCGGGACGAGCGCAGGTGGGCCTGGGCCAGGACGAGCACCGCGAAGAAGGTCAGGACGTGGGCCGAGAGGATGAGCAGCAGTCCGGACTCCCACACGCGCAGTCCGCTGAACGCGTGGATCACCGTGGTCAGGGCCGAGGTGCCGGGATAGAACTGGACGATGGGGATGATGCCGTTGGGCTGGAAGAGGGCGCCCCGGGCGATGACGTCGCTCGCCTCCCGCCAGTGCGCGTACTCGTCGTGGTACAGCGGCCCGGCGGGGTTGCGGAGGTACTTGGGTACGTCGGTGACCAGCGCCATCAGCAGCAGCGCGAGGGCGCGGTCGCGGCGCGAGGTCGGCACGCGCACCAGCTTGAGCATCGTCGGCAGCAGGGCGATGAGCATGCCCAGCCAGAACACCGCGTAGTAGAGCTGTGCGGAGCCGCCCGTGCCGGAGATGCGGTAGCTCAGACCGATCACCAGGCAGCCGAGCGCAGCGGTCACGGCGAGCACCGGCCAGGAGGTCAGGTGCGTCAGCCAGGGGCCGGCGGCCGAGCGGGGCGTCGTCGGCTCGGTGGCCGCAGGGCCCGACGACGTCTCGGGTGCCGGTGCGGTCGGGTCGACGACGCCGAGCGGCCGCCCCGACGGCGCGACAGCGGCGGTGTCCGGCCGTCGTAGGTGGGACATCACAGACATCATGATGTCAGGTCGGGCTGGCGGCCTGTCGGGGCGGCGAGGCGGCGCAGGGCCAGGGTCGTGACCCCCCAGGAGTGCGGGTCGTCGAAGCGCTCGGCCCGACGCGGCTCC
This sequence comes from Actinomycetales bacterium, assembly GCA_038230235.1. Taxonomy (GTDB): domain Bacteria; phylum Actinomycetota; class Actinomycetes; order Actinomycetales; family Dermatophilaceae; genus Lapillicoccus. The sequence goes on along the minus strand of JBBRNQ010000008.1, from coordinate 16,322 downwards.
ACCGCGAGGAGGGCGGCTCTCAGGGCGGCGACGTCGTCGGGGGGCACGAGGGTGGCTCCGGCGTAGTCGCGCACCGCCTCGACCAGGCCCCCCACGGCGTACAGCACGACGTGCAGGCCGTGGCTCATCGCGATCTGCAGGGGACCGCTGGCCGAGCCCCGTCGGTACGGCAGCACGACGACGTCGGCGTCGGCGAAGAAGGCGCCCGCCGCCTTGTCGGTGACGTACTCGTTGACGAAGGTCACCTGCTGCGGGTGCGGGCTGGCGGCGATCATCTGCGCGGGGCGGGTCCAGCCCTCCCAGGTCTCACCCACGACGGTGAGGTGGAAGCGGGCCGCCGTGGCGGCGTCGAGGCCGTCGAAGGCCTCGAGGAGGTCTTCGAGGCCTTTGTAGGGGCGGATGAGGCCGAAGAACAGCAGCCGGGTGACATCGTCGGGCCCCCGGGTCGCTCCCGGTGCCGACGCGTCCGGCGCCTGGAGGTGGTCGTACGGTCCGTGGGGCGCGACCTCGATGTGGAGGTGGTCGAGCTGCCCGGCGTACTCCCCGCGCAGCATCTCGAGGTCGTGGTCGGTGTGGACGACGGCGCCCGAGGCCAGTCGGAGGAGCTGGGGCATGAGCCCGGCGCGGTAGGGACCCACGAGGGGGATGGCGGCCTCACCCGTGTCCTGCAGCTCGTGGAGCTCGAGGACGACGCGGATGCCGAGCCGCCGGGCGGCCAGGGCCAGCGCGAGGTAGGTGTGCAGGGTGGCGGCGGTCCACCACTGCAGCACGAGCAGCTGGGGCCGGGTGCGGCGCAGGAATCGCAGCGCATGGGCCAGGCCCGTGCCCCAGTACCAGTCCACGCTCGGGCCGACAGTGACTGCCGGGGAGTAGCTGAGGCTGGAGAGGTCCTGGCCGACACGCGCCCCACCGGGATAGAGGCGCGCAGGGATGAGCCGGTCGAGCAGGATCACCGAGACGTCGAGGTCCTCGGCGAGGGCGTTGGCCAGGCGGCAGGTGTAGACGGACAGCCCGGACAGGAAACGGAAGCCCGGACCGACGACACAGACGGAGACCCGCGGAGGGTGCGGAGCCGAGATGTCAGACCACCCGACGCCGCTCGATGAGGACCGCCGGCGCCTCGAGACCGGCGTGGCCGTCATCCGTCAGGGTGCGCACGGGGGTCGGTGCCCAGATGGGCTCGAGGGTCGTCTGGGAGCGTTCGGCGCGCACCTTGCCCAGGACCGCGAGGCAGCGCACGCCGTCGCGCCAGGTGATCTTCTTGCCCTCGGCGACGCCGCGACCGTTGTAGGAGACGGGCACCTCGTAGGGGCGGACGCCGGCCCGCAGCAACCGGGCCGTGAGCTCGGTGTCGAGCCCGAAGCCGGACTCGCTCAGCTGGAGGGCCCGGAAGTGGGCGATCGGCACCAGCTTGAGGCAGGTGTGCATGTCGGAGAGGCAGGAGTCGTACAGGATGTTGGCGGCCAGGGTCGTCGCCCGCCCGCCCATGGCGAAGCGGAACGAGGGGTAGCGGGTGTTGAGCCCGAAGACCCGCACCCCGAACACGTGGTCGGAGATGCCCGACAGCACCGGCGCGAGCATGGTGGGGATGTCGGAGGGCGAGTACTCCAGGTCGGCGTCCAGGATGATCAGGTGCGTCCCGGAGGCGTGGGCTACGCCAGTGCGCACGGCCGCACCCTTGCCCTGGTTGCGGGCGTGCTGCACGAGGCGGATACGGGAGTCCGTGAGGGTCTCGAGCCGGTCCCAGGTCGCGTCGACGCTGCCGTCGTCGACGATGACGATCTCGGTGGCGCAGGGGAAGTCGACCTCGAGGACACGGGCCATGGCGGTGAGTATGGTGGCGGACTCGTTGAAGACGGGCATGACGATCGACAGTTTGGTCATCTGAGCTCTCTGACTGAGGCACCGCACTGGCGCGTGCGGGCGGCCCCGGCGTCAGCGTCGACGTCAGGACTGCGTGTCTTGGATGGTCAGCGGCTAAAGCCTGGTCGTCTCCCAGAAATCCCCGGTAGGTCGACGTTTTCCCTAGTTCCCCCCGCTTTCGACCTAGAGTAGCGTTCGGTCGCCGGCTGTGGTGTCGGATTTGTCAAACTGAGGGTGTGTCCGTTGTGGCGTCCTGCGCGTTCCCGTCAGCGCGGTGAGCTGGTCACCCGCGAGTCACCGGCTGGCCATCGGGGGGCCACCCCGGCGGTCCCTGCGCTCACGAGCAGCGGCGGCGGTGGTCGTGGGTGCCTGCCTCGGAGGGTGCAGCGGTACGGGAGCCCCGTACGGCGCGAGCCCGTCGGGCACCGGCGTGCCGGCCGGGGTCTACGTGTCGGTGGGTGACTCGTACGCCGCTGGCTTCCAGCCCGAGGGCTATCCCACGGACCACGGGTTCGCCGACGAGGTCACCCGACGACTGGCCCCCGGACCCCGCGCCGTCCAGCTGGTCAACCTCGGCTGCCCGGGCATCACCGCCCGCGGGATCGTCGCGGACGTCGGGTGCGCCTCGCACGACAGCGCCCCCCACACCCTCGCCTACCCCGGTATGACGCAGCTGCAGGCCCTCGAGTCCACGCTGGCCTCGCATCGGGGGGTCGTCCGGTTCGTGACCGTCATCGCCGGGGCCAACGACCTGGAGAGGTGCTTCGCGGCCGTCGAGGCCGTGCGCTGCGCACGAGCGACCGTGCCCGGAGTGCGGGACGACCTGGCCACCGTGCTGGCCACCGTGCGCAGGGCGGCCCCCGACGCCCGGATCGTCGGCCTCACCTACCCGGACGTCTACCTCGGCCTCCTGCTCACCGGGTCGGCCAGCGATGCGGCGAGGGCCCGGCAGTCGGTCGCCGTCTTCCGTGACGTGCTCAACCCCGCGCTGCGCGAGGTCTACACCGCCGCTGGGGCGGCCTTCGTCGACGTCACCGCCCAGGGCGGGGCCTACGAGCCCGAGACGGTGACCGCGGAGCAGCAGGGACGCACCGTCCCGAGGTCCGTGGCGGTCGTCTGCGCCTACTCGCACTTCTGCGAGTCTGGCGACGTGCACCCCGACGACGCGGGCTACAACTGGTATGCCGACCAGGTGCTGGCGGCCGTCGACGGGGCTGCGGCGACGTCCTCGACGCCCCGTACCCCGGCGTCCCCGGGGACCTCAGGCGCCCCGGGGACCCTGGCCCCGACCCCGATCACGGCCGGTGGCTGACGTGGCGGCGCTGCGGGTGACGCTCGTGTCCCCCGGCTACCCTCCCGATCGCGGCGGGGTGGAGGAGCACGTGGGCCAGGTCGCGACCCGGCTCGCTGCCGGCGGTGACACCGTCCGGGTGCTCGCCGCGAGCGCCGACCCGGCCCTGCGCGGGCCCGAGCGAGCGCAGGACGGGGTCCGGGTCCGCCGCTACCGCTCACTGCCCACGCCCGGGATGTCCACCGCTCCCGGTCTCGTCGTCGCGGGGCTGCGGGCGGCCAGGTCGTGCGACGTCCTGCACGTGCACAGCTACCACGCCTCCTGCGGTTTCGCCGCCGCGGCCGGGGTGCGCCACCCGGTCGTCTTCACGCCGCACTACCACGGTGGCGGGCACACGACGGCGGCCAGAGCGCTGCACCGGGCGTACGGGTACGCCGGTCGTCTCCTCTTCGCGGCGGCCCACACCGTCATCTGCGTCTCCTCGGCCGAGCAGGCGGCGGTGGAGCGCGACTTCCCGGGCACCCGGGGGCGCACGGTGGTCATCCCCAACGGCGCCGACACCCGGGCCATCCGCGCGGCCCAGCCATGGCCGGACGAGCCACCGACCGTGCTCGCCGTCGGCCGCCTCGAGCCCTACAAGGGGCATGCCCGGGTGGTCGAGGCGATGGCCTCGGTGCCGGGCGCCCAGCTCGTGGTGGTGGGGCGCGGTCCGCAGCGCGACGACCTGCGGGCCCAGGCCGCGGCTCTCGGGCTGGGTGACCGGGTCCGGGTGCTCGACGACGTCTCGACCCCCGACCTGCACCGATGGCTGCGCACGGCAGGCGTGCTGGTGTCGATGTCGGCCCACGAGGCCTTCGGCATGGCCCCGGTGGAGGCGGGTGCAGCCGGCGCCCGCACGGTGCTGAGCGACATCCCCGCCCACCGCGAGATCGTGCGTGAGCACCTGCGCGACAGTGCCCGCCTGGTGGCGCTCGACCCGGGCGATCCGGCCGGCACCCCGGCGGCGCTCGCTGGTGCGGTGCGCGACGCGCTGGGCGCTGCCCCCCGGGTGCTGGTCGACGTCCCCGACTGGGACGATGTCGCTGCCCGCACCCGGGCCGTCTACCTCTCGACCATCGCTGGAGGCACCGCGTGACCGACCGTCCGGCGCCCATCGCGCTCGTCGACCGCGCGTGGGCGGGGCTGTGGACCGCGATGATGGTCAGTCACGTCGAGGCGCCATCGCTCGACGTGGCGCGCGACGTGGTCCGCGCGGTCGTGCTCGGGTCACCCGGCACGCCGTACGGCGCGACCCTCCACCCGCGGGGGTCGCGATGGGTACCGGTGGCCGCCGACGCGCTCGAGGCCCACCTCGAGCGGGTCGTCGTCGCCGTCGAGGACCCCGACGCCGACGACGCCGACCGGTTCATCGGTGAGCTCACCCGTCGTCATCCGGTCGACCTCCCCTTCGTGCTCTGGGTGGGCCCCCATACCGTCGCCTACACCGGCAGCCACGTGCTCGGCGACGCGGCCACCGACGCCGTGCTCCTGCGAGCCGTCATCGACGGCGACGCCGACGCGGTGCTCCGAATGCCTCGCGTCGATGCGGCGATGCTGCGCAGGGCGGCGACCGCACAGACCCGCCTGCACCATCGCGAGTGGGCGCGGCTCGCCGTCGGCCGCCTCGCGCCGCGCGCGGGTCGCCCGGTCCCGAGCGCCACGCCCCCCGCAGCGGGGGCGGTCCTCTCGACGGCCGAGGGCCGACCGCCGAGGACGTCGGAGTCGATCGGCGCTGCGGGACTCGCCCCGGCGGGCACCGCCATCGTCTCGGTCGTGCTCTCCAACACCGACATGCGTCTGGTCAGCCAGTGGCGCAACGCGCGCGCCAAGGGGGCCTCGATCACCGCGGTGATGGCCTCGCTCCTGGTCCGGTCGCTCGACGAGGCCGGGGTGGCGGTCGACACCTCCGGCTTCTTCACCCTGGTCGACCTGCGCCGCTACCTCGTGGACCAGCCCGAGGGGAGCTTCCCCGGGGGCAACCTCGCCAAGGCCGTGCGGCTGGTGTGCGACCTGAGCGACCCGGTCGCCGTCGACGCTGCGCTGTCCGAGGTGGTGGCGTCGGGGCGACCCCTGGCCGCGACGGTCCTCGGGGCCGGTCTGTCGCTGGTCACGCCACCGGCCGGTCCCGGGCCCGCGCGCGGTGGTCCGTTGGCCCTGACCTACAACTCGATCCCCGGGCTGCCGGGCGCCTCCGGTCTTCCCTGGGTCGACGGCGTCCCGGGGCGCTACGTGGGGGCGGGATTCCCCGTCGGTGGCGACGGCCTCAGCGTGGTGGCCCTGCGGCTGCGGGAGCACATGGAGATGGCGGCGAGCATCGCTCCCGGCACCGTCGACCCGGGGCTGGTGCGACACCTGCTCACGGCGCTGCCGGCCTTCGCCGCAGGCGACCTGGCCCGGGGGAGCCGGTGAGATCTGCCTGACACCTCACGGCCCGGCGTGGTGCGCCGGCGTCCTTCGGTCACGATCCTTCTGGCACGATGAGGCGGTGCCCGACCGCCTGACGTCGCTCGACGCGTCGTTCCTCTACCTCGAGGAGCCGACGACGTTCATGCACGTCGGCTCGGTGATGGTCTTCGAGCCGGCCGACCACGGCTTCGAGCACGAGACCCTGCTCGCCCTGGTCCGTGACGCGATCATCGGCTACCCGCGCTTCCGGCAGAAGGTCCGCGAGGTGCCCGGCGGTCTCGCCAACCCCGTCTGGGTCGACGACGAGAGCTTCGACCTCAGCTACCACGTGCGCCGTTCGGCCCTGCCTCGCCCGGGCACCGACGACCAGCTGCAGGACTTCGTCGCCCGCATCCAGTCGCGCCCGCTCGACCGGCACCGGCCGCTGTGGGAGGTCTACCTCATCGAGGGGCTCGAGCACGGGCGCTTCGCGATCGTCACCAAGACGCACCACGCCCTCGTCGACGGCGTCAACGCGGTCGACATCTCGCAGCTGATCCTCACGTCGCAGCCCGGAGCGGTGCAGCAGCGCATCGACCCGTGGCGGCCCCAGGCCGAGCCGACCGACCTGCAGCTGGTGGGTGATGCCGTCCTCGACCAGGTCTTCGCTCCCGGCCAGGCCGTGGAGTCGATCCTCGAGGGGGTCAACGAGGCCCGGGCCATGGGCAGCCGGATGCTGCGAGGGCTCGGCTCGCTCGCGACGACGGTGGCGCGCGGGGCCGCCCGCCCGGCCCCCACCAGCCCGCTCAACGCCGAGATCGGGGCGGCCCGCCGCTTCGTCATGGTCGGCACCGACCTCGAGGACCACCGTCGCGTGCGGTCGCGACTCGGGCGAGGGGCCTACGCCGACGACGTCAGCGTCAACGACGTCGTCCTCGCGACCCTCGCGGGCGCCTTCCGCGCGTGGCTGCTGACGCGCGGCGAGCCGGTCGGCCCGAGCACCGTCGTCCGGGCCATGGTGCCGGTGAGCATCGACGGGGGTGGTGACTCCCAGACCGGTGATCCCCAGACCGGTAGCCCCCAGACCGGCAGCTCGGGCCACCGGCTCACGGCCTGCTTCGTCGACCTGCCCGTCGGCGAACCCGGTGCCTCCATGCGGCTGCACCAGATCGCGTTCGCCATGCGCCAGCAGATCGAAGGCGGTCAGGCGGTCGGCGCCGGGCGGCTCGTCGGCCTGGCCGGCTTCGCCCCGCCCACGTTGCACGCGCTCGGTGCCCGTCTCGGCTCGGCCATGTCGAGGCGCCTGTTCAATGTCGTCATCACCAACGTCCCCGGGCCGCAGTCCACCCTGTATGCCGTCGACGCGCCGATGGTCTCGACGTTCCCGGTGATGCCGCTGGCCCGCGGGCAGGCGCTGGCGATCGGCCTGACGTCGTACGACGGCGGTGTCTACTACGGCCTCAACGCCGACCGCAACGCGATGCCCGACGTCGACGTGCTCGGGCAGAGCATCGTCGACTCGCTCGCCGAGCTCGCCGACAAGCCGGACGGCGGACGGTGAGCGCCGAGGCGGTCCCGGCGCTCGCCGGGCCGCGCCGCGGCCTGGTCATCGGGGGTGGGGGGGTGCTGGGGGCCGCGTGGGCCATCGGCGCCCTCTCCGCTCTCGAGGAGTCGCTGGGCGTCGACGTCGGCTCCTTCGACGAGCTGGTGGGCACCTCCGCAGGGTCGGTGCTGTGCACCATGCTGGCCGCGGGGGTGAGCGTCGACGACCTGCGCACCCACCAGCTCGAGGGTCGGGTCGAGCACGGCCCGCTCGCCGGTTTCCAGTGGGACTACGACCAGGCGACCGGGGGTGACCGCCCCCCGACCCCCAAGGCTGGCCTGGGATCGACGGTGCTGCTGCGCAAGGGGATTCGCGAGCTGAGGCAGCTCCCGCCGACCGCTGTGCTGGCCGCCTTCCTGCCGGAGGGCCGGGGCAGCCTCGAGAGCGTCGGCGCCATGATCCGCCACGTGCAGCCGAGTGGCTGGGTCGGCCGGAGAGGGCTCTCGGTGGTGGCCTTCGACTACGACGCCGGCGTGCGGGTCGCCTTCGGTCGCGAGGGGGCGCCGGTCGCCGACGTCGCCGACGCGGTGATGGCGTCGTGTGCGATCCCGGGGTGGTACCAGCCCGTGCGCATCGGTGAGCGACGGTTCATCGACGGTGGCACCTGGTCGTCCACCAACGTCGACCTGCTGGTGGGCCGTGGTCTCGACGAGATCTACGTCCTCGCCCCCCAGGTGTCCTTCGAGACCGACGCACCCTCGCAGCTGGTCTCCCGGCTCGAGCGTCAGTGGCGCACCCGGGTGACGGCGAAGGCGTTGAAGGAGATGAACGTCGTCCACGCCGACGGGGCCCAGGTGACGATGATCGGGCCGGGTCGTGCGGACCTCGAGGCCATCGGCGGCAACCTCATGGACGTGGGCCGCCGACCGGTGGTCATCGAGACGTCGCTGCGCACCTCCCGGGTCGCGCTCGCCGACCCCGCTCAGCTGAGCGGCCGAGGCTGACCGTGCCCACGGGTCTAGCCTTCGAGCACCCGGTCCCCTCGCGCCCCTCCCTCCCCTCCGCCCCCAAGGAGCCCTTGTGCACCAGTGCCGTGTCTACCTGCCGATCGATGCTGATGCCATCAAGCAGCTGATGATCACCAACGAGATTCGCGTCCCGAGCGGCTACGCCGTCACCGAGTGGCTCGAGCGGGCCCACCCGGCCGAGGACGAGGAGGGGTTGGAGTACCTCGCGCTGGTAGCCGCCCGCGACGCCGCCGTCGTCGCCCGCGACGGGTCAGACCGACCGTTGGTCGTCGCCGCCGTCGACGTCGACTCCGACCACGTCGACACGGCTCCGTCGATGTCGGGGATCGCGGCACAGGTCGCCCTCCGGGCTCCCGTCGCCCGGCGCCGCGTCGTCGCCTACCACGTCGAGGAGCCACCGGCCGGCAGCAGGGCCGAGCCCGACCTGCTCTGGTACGACGCCACCGAGGTGGCCGAGGTCGCGCGCCTCACTGGCGCGTAGGTCCTGCGTCGGTCTTGCGCATACCGCGCGCAGCACCGCGCGCTCGGCTCGTGGTGCGAGGTCTGACCGGCCGTCGTGGAAGCATGGGCGCGTCGGCCCACGAGGCCCTGAGTCCTTTTTCGCCCCACCCACCCCACAGGAGCCCCCGTCATGGATGCCGTCACCCAGGTCCCCGTGCCCGTCAACGAGCCCGTCCTCGACTACGCGCCCGGCAGCAGCGAGCGTGCCGAGCTCGAGCTGGCCCTGGTCCGGGTGGGAGGTGAGCGGCGCGAGCTGCCCCACACCATCGCCGGACGTCAGGTCGTCGGCACCGGCAGGAAGATCGACGTGCGCCAGCCGCACGCCCACCGCAAGGTGCTCGGCACGATGCGCAACGCGACCCTCGGTGACGCCCGCGCGGCGGTCCAGGCGGCCAAGGACGCCGCTCCCGGCTGGCGCGAGCTGTCCTTCGACGACCGGGCGGCGGTCTTCCTGAAGGCGGCTGACCTGCTGTCTGGCCCGTGGCGCCAGACCCTCAACGCCGCGACGATGCTCGGCCAGGGCAAGACCTGCTACCAGGCCGAGATCGATGCCGCGTGCGAGCTGATCGACTTCTGGCGGATCAATGTGCACTTCGCGAGGGCGATCCTCGCCGAGCAGCCCCCGCTCAACGCCAAGGGGGTGTGGAACCGCACCGACCACCGCCCGCTGGAGGGCTTCGTCCTCGCTGTCACCCCCTTCAACTTCACCGCGATCGCGGGCAACCTGCCGACGGCGCCTGCCCTGATGGGCAACACCGTCGTGTGGAAGCCGTCACCCACTCAGGGCCTGGCCGCCCAGCTCACGCTCGAGCTGCTCGAGGCCGCCGGGCTGCCTGCAGGCGTCATCAACCTCGTCACCGGTGACGGGCTCAACGTCAGCAAGGTCGCGCTGGCCGACCCCGACCTCGCCGGCATCCACTTCACGGGGTCGACGCCGACGTTCCAGTCGCTCTGGCAGCAGGTCGGCACCAACATCGCGTCGTACCGCACCTATCCCCGTCTCGTGGGCGAGACCGGTGGCAAGGACTTCGTGCTCGCGCACCCGTCGGCCGACCCCGACGTGCTGCGCACCGCGCTGATCCGTGGCGCGTTCGAGTACCAGGGGCAGAAGTGCTCGGCGGCCTCGCGCGCCTACGTACCGGCGTCGTTGTGGAAGCAGATCAAGGGCGACCTCGCCGACCTCGTCGACGGTCTGCCGCAGGGCGACGTCACCGACTTCTCCAACTTCCTGGGGGCCGTCATCGACGAACGGTCGTTCACCAAGAACGCCGCCGCGATCGACCGGGCCCACGCGACGCCGGGGATCGAGGTCGTCGCGGGCGGCACGTACGACGACTCCGAGGGGTGGTTCATCCGGCCGACCGTCCTGCAGATCGCCGACGCCCGCGACGAGGCCTTCCGTACGGAGTACTTCGGCCCGGTCCTCGCCGTCCACGTCTACCCAGACCGCCGCTACGACGCCGTGCTCGACCAGATGGAGGGCTTCGCCCCCTATGGCCTGACCGGGGCGGTCATCGCGACCGACCGGGTCGCCATCGCCGACGCCACCCGCCGCCTGCGCTTCGCGGCCGGAAACTTCTACGTCAACGACAAGCCCACGGGTGCCGTCGTCGGCCAGCAGCCGTTCGGTGGCGGGCGCGCCTCAGGCACCAACGACAAGGCCGGTGCAGCCCAGAACCTCCTGCGATGGACCAGTGCCCGATCGATCAAGGAGACGTTCGTCCCGGCGACCCAGCACACCTACCCGCACATGGGCTGACGGGAGCGGCGAGGTCAGCCGCCGAGCCAGGCCATCCCGGTCTGCCGCTCCTTCTCGATGGCGTCGCGGACCGCTGGCTCGGCGGCCTTCTCGATCTTGCCGCCGATGAGCATCATCCGGGCCTTGAGCTCGCCCTCGAGACGGATGACCGAGCCGGTGCCGTGGGGCGCCAACGAGATCCGGCCGGTCATGCCCACGGGCAGGTTGCCGTCACCGATGTCGACGGTCACCGTCCCCGTGCGTGAACCATCCGCTGACGGGGCCTCCCAGACGTAGGTCTCCACCACGGCGATCGTCGGCCCGATCATCGAGCGCACGAAGTCGGGGAAGTCGTCGGTGGGCGTCACCCGTCGGGTCATGATCCTGGTCCTGTCACCCTCCTGCGTCACCGACTCGGTGTGCGACAGGGGGTGCGAGGCCTCGCACTTCATCGCCTGGAAGGCGGGGTCGGACACCATGGCCGCGACCTCCGCGGGGGGAGCGGGGTACTCGAAGCTCTCGCTGATCCTCATGGCACCAACGGTATCCGCCGCACCTCCTCGACGAGGACCCTGCCCGACAGCTGGGGGCGTGTCGCCGCTCTCACTCCGGCTCCACGCCGCTCCCGGTCCACCCTCACTGCGCTACCACTGGGGACGTCCACCGGGGGCCGCTCCCTCGTCTCAGCCGAGGGAGCGGCGTATCCCGGTGGCCGTGTCCTCGAGCGCGGCGCGACCTTCGTCGAGGGCCCGCCGGAGGCTGCCCCGGGCGCGGCCCAGCCGCGACGCCACCCGCTCGGACCGTCGCTGGAGCTCCGGCAGGGCGTCCAACCGGACCCGGGCGACGTCGGGGGCAGCCACACCCCAGGGTTCCACCACCCGCAAGCCGTCGAGCTCGAGTCCCACGGCCGACGCGGCCAGCTCGAGGCGCCGTACCTCCTCGGCGAGCCCCGCGAGCTCCTGGGCGTAGAGCTGCAGGGAGGCGCCGGCAACATCGAGGCGGACGGCGACCGTGTCGAGGCTCAGCCGGTGCTGCTCCATCAGCACCGGGTCGGGGCCGGCCCGCCGGCGCCCGCGGGAGCCGGCGGACTGCTGCTCCGCCAGCCGCGCGTGCAGGTCGAGCAGCTCGGCGGCCCTCGAGCGCAGCTCGGCCCCGAGCTGGGAGCAGCCGGACGGGTCACCCGGTACGGTGCCGCTCACCACCGCCACCGCGGTGGCGCCGGCTCCGCGCCGCCGAGCGGCCCCGTGGGGTCGTGCGTCGGGTGCGAGTCCATCTCGCCCGGCCCGTCGCCCGCTGCCCCGGCGAGGGTCTCGCCCACCGTCTCGGCCAGGGCCCGGAGGGCGTCGACGGCCTGCTCGACGAAGGTGTCGACCGCACGGCCCGTGGCGTGGTCGCCGGTGTCGGGCACGTGCTGGAGCAGGGCATCGGCACCGAGCAGGGCGGACCGCCGCAGCTCGGCCAGGACCTCGGCCGGGCCCGTGGCGGATCCCGGTCGCCGCGGGCCGGGAGAGCTGCTCACCGGGCCAGCCTAGGCGAGACGGGCCAGACGCCCCGAAAGTTCTCCACCGGTGAGGGGGGGTGGGACGCATCGCCTCGAAACCGACGATAGTCTCGGGCGAGCGGCCCCCGACGACGTGGGCCACGTCCCCGAGGTGAGGAAGCACGACCGCGATGTCCGCGTCACTGGAGCTGTCACGCACTCAGCAGCTGCACGCTGCGTCCGAGCTCGGCGGTCCGTCCGCCAGGGGCCGGGGCGGCCAGGGCCCCTTCCGGGTCGGCGGCCTGCTCGACGCCGGTTCCCTCGAGAGCTACGTCCAGCGCTACTACCGGCACGTCGCCACCGAGGACCTGCTGGCCCGCGAGCCCGTCGACCTGCTGGGCGCGGCGCTGTCCCATCGCGAGCTGGCCGCCTCCCGCCCCGTCGGCATGGTCGACGTCTGCGTCATGAACCCCGACGTGGCCTCCGACGGCTGGTCGAGCGGGCACACGGTCGTCCAGGTCGTGACCGACAACCGGCCCTTCCTGGTCGACTCGGTGACGGCCGAGCTCACCCGCCGTGACCGCACCATCCACCTGCTCGTGCACCCGCAGCTGGTGGTCCGGCGTGACGCCGACGGTGCGCTGCTCGAGGTGCTCGACACCGACCCGCTGCCGGTCCAGGAGCCGGGGACGAGCGTCGAGTCGTGGATGCACCTCGAGATCGACCGGGTCGGCTCCGACGACGAGCGCGCGGCCATCGCCGACGCGTTGCGTCAGGTGCTCGGCGACGTCCGCGACGCCGTGGACGACTGGCCGCGGATGTGGGCGCGGTGCGCCGAGATCGCGGGCCAGCTCCGCACCCAGGCGCCGACGGGGGTCCCGGCCTCCGAGGCCACGTCGACGGCGCGCTTCCTCGACTGGCTGGCCGACCACCACTTCACCTTCCTCGGCTACCGCGAGTACGTCCTGCGGGGCGAGGCCGACGGCGAGACCCTGGAGGTCGTGCCCGGCACGGGCCTCGGCATCCTGCGTGACGACGACCCGCCCTCGCAGGCCCCGCGCGCACCGCTGACCAGGGCGGCCCAGGCGAAGGCCCACGAGCCCCACCTGCTCATCCTCACGAAGGCGAACTCCCGGGCGACGGTCCACCGCAACGTCTATCTCGACTACATCGGGATCAAGACCTTCGACGAGCAGGGAGCAGTCACCGGCGAGCGGCGCTTCCTCGGTCTGCTGGCCTCGAGCGCCTACACCGAGTCGATCCTCGGGATCCCGATCCTCGACGAGCGGGTGCAGGAGCTGCTCGACCGGGTCGGCTTCACGGTCGACAGCCACTCGGGCAAGGACCTGCTCGAGGTGCTGGAGAGCTACCCCCGCGACGAGCTGCTCCAGACCCCCACCGACGAGCTCCTCGAGACGACCCTGGAGGTGCTGCGGCTGCACGAGCGGCGGCGCACCCGTCTGTTCCTGCGACAGGACGTCTACGGCCGCTTCATGTCGTGCCTGGTCTACCTCCCGCGCGACCGCTACAACACGGCGGTGCGGCTCAAGATGGAGGCGATCCTGCGACGCGCCTTCCACGCGAGCAGCATCGACTTCTCCACGCGGGTCGGCGAGTCCGCCCTGGCGAGACTGCACTTCGTGGTGCGGGTGGCCCGGGGCGAGAGCGTGCCGAGCGTCGACGACGTCGCCCTCGAGCGTGAGATCGTCGACGCCACCCGCACCTGGGAGGAAGACGTCGCCGAGGCCATCCGCTCCGACCTCGGCGAGGAGGCTGGCGCACGGCTCGTCGGCCTCTACGGCCGGGCGTTCCCCGAGGCCTACAAGGAGGACTTCCACCCGCGGGTCGCCGTCGCCGACCTGCGGCGGATGGAGGCCCTCGACACCGACGACGCGGTCGAGCTCAACCTCTACCAGGAGCCGGGAGCCTCGGGCGAGGAGCGCCGGTTCAAGCTCTACCGGCGGGGGGCCTTGTCGCTGACCCAGGTCCTCCCGCTGTTCACCGACCTCGGTGTGGAGGTGGTCGACGAGCGGCCCTACCAGGTGCACCGGGCCGACGGGGTCATGGTCCACGTCTACGACTTCGGCCTGCGGGCCCCCCGCGCCTCCGACTGGGGTGTGGCCGGCGATCGCGACGCGCGCCGCACGCTCCTGCAGGACGCCGTACGCGCTGTCTGGCGCGGTGAGGCGGAGTCCGACGGCTTCAACGCCCTCGTGCTCGAGGCCGGCCTGACCTGGCGGCAGGTCGTCGTCCTGCGCATGGTCGCGAAGTACCTGCGCCAGACCCGCTCGACCTTCTCGCAGGACTACGTCCAGGCCGCGCTCGTCTCCAACGCAGCCATCGCCCGCTCCCTCGTCGAGCTCTTCGAGACCCGCTTCGACCCCAGCCGGTATGCAGGGCTGCCCAGTGACGCCCGGCGTGACGCCGAGGAGGCGGTCGCCGCGTCGGTCGTCGCGCGGCTCGACGACGTCGCCAGCCTCGACCACGACCGGATCATCCGCGCCCTGCTCGGCGTCGTCCGGGCCGGTCTGCGCACGAGCTACTACCAGCGCGACGCGCACGGCGTTGCGGCGCCGTACGTCAGCCTCAAGCTCGACCCCCACGCGGTGCCCGACCTGCCGCAGCCGCGGCCGATGTACGAGATCTGGGTCTACGGTCCCCGGGTCGAAGGGGTGCACCTGCGCTTCGGCAAGGTGGCTCGTGGCGGGCTGCGCTGGAGCGACCGGCGCGAGGACTTCCGCACCGAGGTGCTCGGGCTGGTCAAGGCCCAGATGGTCAAGAACGCCGTCATCGTGCCGACCGGCAGCAAGGGTGGGTTCTACGCCAAGCAGCTGCCCGACCCCGGTGTCGATCGTGACGCCTGGCTCGCCGAGGGCATCGCCGCCTACCGGCTGTTCATCTCGGGCCTGCTCGACCTCACCGACAACCTCGTGTCCGGTGCGGTGGTGCCCCCACCCTCGGTGGTGCGCCACGACCCCGACGACACCTACCTCGTCGTCGCTGCCGACAAGGGGACGGCGAGCTTCTCTGACATCGCCAACACCCTGGCCCAGGACTACGGCTTCTGGCTCGACGACGCCTTCGCGTCGGGCGGGTCGGAGGGCTACGACCACAAGGTGATGGGCATCACCGCCCGGGGTGCGTGGGAGTCGGTCAAGCGCCACTTCCGCGAGCTCGGGGTCGACACCCAGACGCAGGACGTCACCGTGGTCGGCGTCGGTGACATGAGCGGTGACGTCTTCGGCAACGGCATGCTGCTGTCGCGGCACATCCGTCTCGTTGCGGCCTTCGACCACCGGCACGTCTTCCTCGACCCCACCCCCGACGCCGAGGCGTCGTTCGCCGAGCGGCAACGCCTCTTCGAGCTGCCACGCTCCTCCTGGGCCGACTACGACACCTCCCTCCTCAGCGCCGGCGGGGGCATCCACCCGCGGGCCGCGAAGTCGGTGCCCGTCACCCCCGAGGTGGCGCTCGCCCTCGACCTGCCCCCCGGCACCCGCCGCATGACGCCGTCCGAGCTCATCCACGCCATCCTGCTCGCCCCGGTCGACCTGCTGTGGAACGGCGGGATCGGCACCTACGTCAAGAGCTCGGCCGAGTCGCACAACGACGTCGGAGACCGGGCTGGCGACGCGATCCGTGTCGACGGGACGCAGCTGCGCGTCAAGGTCGTCGGCGAGGGCGGCAACCTCGGCCTGACCCAGCTCGGGCGCATCGAGGCCGCCCAGTCGGGGGTGCGGGTCAACACCGACGCCATCGACAACTCGGCCGGGGTCGACACCAGCGACCACGAGGTCAACATCAAGATCCTGCTCACCGAGCTGGTGCGCGAGGGAGACCTCACCCTCAAGCAACGCAACACCCTGCTGCACTCGATGACCGACGAGGTGGCCGCGCAGGTGCTGCGCGACAACTACGAGCAGAACGTGCTCCTGGGCAACGCCAGGGCCCAGGAGCACGGCATGCTCTCGGTCCACCAGCGGTTCATCCACTGGCTGGAGGAGCGGGGCGACCTCGACCGCAGCCTCGAGTTCCTGCCCAGCGACACCGAGATCGCGCGCCGTCACGAGGCCGGGCTGGGGCTGACCTCTCCGGAGTTCTCGGTGCTCGTCGCCTACGCCAAGCTGGCCCTCAAGCACGACCTCCTGCCGACCGGGCTGCCCGACGACCTGTGGTTCCGCTCGACCCTCGTGGAGTACTTCCCGGCGCCCGTCCGAGAGCAGCTGGCCGACCGCCTCGCGACCCACCCGCTGCGCCGCGAGATCGTCACGACGGCGGTCGTCAACTCGATGATCAACCGCGGGGGCATCACCTTCGGCTTCCGCGCGGGGGAGGAGACGGGGGCCGAGGCCGAGCACATCGCCCGCGCCTTCGTCGTCTGCCGCGAGGTCTTCGACCTCACGTCGTGGGTGACGGCCGTCGAGGCCCTCGACAACCAGGTGCCCACCGCTGTG
>JBBRNQ010000007.1:0-70470 GCA_038230235.1 Actinomycetales bacterium | reverse complement strand
CGTGCTAACGTTTCCGGCGCAGCAGGGAACGACCCAAAGTCCCTGCTCAGACACCCTGTCCGGGTGGCGGAATGGCAGACGCGCTAGCTTGAGGTGCTAGTGCCCTAACGGGCGTGGGGGTTCAAGTCCCCCTCCGGACACCTGAGAGACACACGCCGTGGGAGCGGTTGCCATGGTGAGAGCCCCCATCCAGACCTGCCCCACCAAGCCAGTCAGCTCACGGCGACGTCGAGGGTGACCTTGGTCCGGTCCAGGACGACCAGCGAGGTGAAGCGTCTGACGTTCGGGTCGTCGTAGAAGAGCTGCCGGGTGAGGTCGAGGTACTGCGGCATGTCCTGCACGACGAAGACGAGCACGAAGTCGCTGGCGCCGGCGACGTGGTAGCACTGCTGCACCTGCGGGCACCCGACGAAGGCTGAGCGCACCGCCTCGAGCGGGTCCGCCTGCTCGCTCTCGACCTCCACCTGGGCGATGATCGTCAGCGGGTGGCCGACCAGCTCGGGAGCCAGCACCGCACTGATTCTGGTGATGACCCCGCAGGCCGAGAGCCGTCTCAACCGACGGTTGACTGCCGCTGCGGAGAGACCCACTCGGGCCCCCAGGGCGCTCTGGGGCAGCCGGGCGTCGGCCTGGACGGCGGCGAGCAGGCGCAGGTCGGTGTCGTCGAGGGTCGGCATGCGCGACATCATGGGCTTGACGTGGTGATGACGCAACAACGTTGCGTCGGCCGGCCCGGAAGGGAAGTGTTGTTGCGACTCGCTGGTGCGCCGACGGACCGTACCGGAGGATCGCCGCATGAGCGAGATCGGAAACAGTCGTGACGATCGCGTCGTCGCGCTCCTGGCGGAGCTGGTGGCGGTCGACAGCGTGAACCCCGGTCTCGTCCCTGGCGCCGCTGGTGAGACCGCGGTCGTCGCGCTGCTGGCGGACCGGTTGCGGCACAAGGGGTTCGAGGTGACCCTGGTCGAGTCGCCGGGTCACCCGGGACGGCCCAGCCTGCTGGCGGTCCCGACGGTAGCGATCCCGGACGACGTCCCGACCGTCGTGCTCAACGGCCACGTCGACACCGTCGGGGTCGCGGGGATGGCGCAGCCATTCACACCGAGGGTGGAGGGCGACCGGATGTACGGCAGGGGGGCCGGCGACATGAAGGGTGGGCTCGCCGCGATGGTGGTGGCCGCCGAGCGGCTCGTGGCCCGGCGGGCCGGGGTCCGGCCGGTTCTCGCACTGGTGGCCGACGAGGAGGACGCCAGCCGGGGCAGCGAGGCCATCATCGAGGCCCTCCACCGTCGACGCGTCCACCCCGATGTGTGCCTCATCGCCGAGCCGACAGACCTCGCGCTCACGCGGTCCCTGCGTGGTTTCGTCGTGGTCCGGGTCAGGCTGCCGGGACACGCGGCTCACAGCTCGCAGGCCCACCTGGGCGTCAACGCCGTGTCGCACCTGGGGCAGCTCATCGCGACGGTGGACGAGCGGGCGACCGAGGTGCGATCGCGCGGTGGGGACCTCATGGTCACGCTCGCCTCGGGTGGGTCGTCCGCGTTCGTGGTGCCTGACCACGCCGAGTGCCTGGTCGAGGCGAGGACGACGCCCGAGCAGGACCTCGAGCAGGCCCACGAGGAGGTCCGCGCGCTCCTGGACCCCCGGTGGCAGGGCGACACCGAGGCCGTCGCCGCGCGGCCCGGGTGGAGGATGGACGCCGATGGTCCGGCCGCCACCTTCGCCGCCGCCCTGGCGGACGGGCTCGGCACGGGCGTGACGTTCGACGCGCCGTACTGGATGGAGGCGCCGCTGTGGCAGCAGGTCTGTCCCACTGTGGTCTGCGGCCCGGGCGGTGGTGGGCTGCACGCGGTCGACGAGTGGGTCGACCTCCGCCAGGTCCGCCGATTCACGGACGTCCTCGAGAGCACGATCCCCCGCTGGTCAGCAGGCCAGCGACACCACCTACGCACAGGAGCCGACCGATGAGCCACCGACCAGGACGCGACCACACCTCCCGCACCTTCCCTGTGGTGCCGCCCATCTACCAGACGACGACGTTCGAGCTCGACGACACGTCGTACGCCGACATCCAGGGCACCGGCGGCCTGCGGGAGACGTGGTACTCGCGGTTCAACAACCCGACGGTCGACGCGGCAGCCGCCGAGGTGGCGCGGCTGCACGGTGCGGGCCGGTCGCTCATGACCGCCAGCGGGATGGCGGCCATCGCGACGACACTGCTCACGCTCTTGCGCAGCGGCGACACGCTCGTCGCCTCCAAGCAGGTCTATGGCGACACCGACGACCTCCTGCGTCGCGACCTGCCGGCGCTCGGCATCGAGGTCGTGCGGGTCGACGCCTTCGATGTGCCGGCCTGGGAGCGTGCGGTCGCCGAGCACCGCCCGACGGTCCTGTACGGCGAGACGCTGTCCAACCCGCAGCTGCGCCTCCTCGACATCCCCTCCGTGTCAGCCGTGGCCCGGGAGGCGGGCGCACGGTTCGTCGTCGACAACACGTTCGCGACCCCCTTCTGCACGCGGCCGACCGCGCTCGGTGCCGATGTCGTGGTCGAGTCGGCCACCAAGTTCCTCGCCGGTCACTCCGACGTGGTCGCGGGCGCGGTGACGACGGACGACCTCGCGCTGGCCGTCGAGGTCCAGAAGCGCCTCATCACGTTCGGCGGCTGCCTCGACCCGCACGCCGCTTTCCTCGTGTGGCGCGGGATGCGCACGTTCGGCGTGCGCCTCGCCGAGGCCTGCCGGGCGGCCGAGGTCATCGCCACCAAGCTCGCCGACGAGCCCGGGGTCGAGCACGTGCGCTACCCCGGCCGCCTCGACCACCCTGACGCAGGGGTCGTGGTTGCGGCGGTCATGCCCCACGCGAAGGGCGCCATGATCAGCCTCGTCCTCGAGGGTGGGGACGACCGCGCGCTGCAGGTCCTCCGGCGGTTGACGGTGGCGGTGGAGGCGACGAGCCTCGGCGGGGTCGAGAGCCTGGCGAGCGTCCCCTTCAACTCCTCCCACTTCAACATGACCCCGGGGGAGCGCCTCGACGCCGGGATCCCACCCGGGCTGCTGCGGCTGTCCGTGGGGCTGGAGGGCGCCGACGTGCTCGTCGACGACTTCCGGGGAGCGATCGCCGCCACCGGTCGCTGAGGACGCGTGGTGCTCATCGGACTGGCACCTCAGCGACGATCGTGTTGCGGAGCTCTCCGATGCCCTCGATGCGGGTCACCATGCGCTGTGCGGGCCTCAGGAAGACCTGGGGATCGCGCCCTGCTCCCACACCCCCCGGTGTGCCCATGGCGATCAGGTCACCAGGCTGGAGGGTGATGATGCAGCTGATGTAGGCGATCGTCTCCGCGACGGTGAAGAGGAGGTCGCTGGTGTCGGACTTCTGCATCTCCTCTCCGTCGACGACGCAGCTGATCTCGAGTCCGACGGCGCCGTCGGGGAGCTCGTCCGGGGTGACGAGGTAGGGACCCACCGGCGTCGTGTGTCCTCACCGAGCAGGGGTGAGGTGGCGCCGGTTGCCGCCGATCGCGCTTGCTGTCGTCGGTCGGTGAAGGTGTCCTGCGGATCGGGGATGACCTTCTCGCCCAGCGCGAAGAGGGCCGCGGTGAAGAGGCGGAGTCCGCGGACGGCGACGGTGGTGGGGCGCTTCAGGTCGTAGGCGGTGATCAGGTGATCGGGATACAGGCTGATGACCCGGGCCCGGACGAGAGGGTGCAGGGGAGGGGAACCAGCGGTCGGCGAACTGCTAGATGATGGCGCGAGCAGCGACGGGGCCCATGTCGTGCTTGGGGACCACCTCGGCCTCGTAGCGGTCCATGTACTCCATGACACCCTCGAACGTGTCAGGGAAGCCGGTCACCTCTGCGCCTGTCCCGACGTTGCGGAACAGGCTGGTCATCTGGATCTTCGGTCCCGTGCTCAGCGTCATCTCCTACGGCGACGACGCTGAGGCCGTGCGCATCGCCAACGACTCCGACTACGGCCTCGGCGGGACAGTGTGGTCCTCCGACCCCGACCGCGCCATGGGGGTCGCCAGCGCCGTCCAGACCGGCACCATCGGCATCAACGGCTACGTCCCCGACCCGAGCGCCCCCTTCGGTGGAGTGAAGGCGAGCGGGATGGGTCGCGAGCTCGGCCCGGAAGGGCTCGCCGCCTACCAGCAGCTGAAGTCCATCTACCAGTTCGCCTGAGCCGTGGTCTGGACCTCGTTGCGGCCTTGATCGTGGCCAGGGCGAGGCAGCTGGGCAGGACCGCCACGTACGGTCACTGGCGTGCTCCACCTCGGGAGCGCCGAACAGGCGGTGGATGCCGTCCGCCACGAGGAGGTCGGCCGGGTCGAGGTGGGGGACGTGTCTCCTGGCTGGCGGGCTCGACCCCCATCGGGTTACCAGAAGCCCCCATCGGGTCACCAAAAGAGAGTGGTTGAACGTAGACGGGGCCGCGACGTCCAACCCCTCTTGCGCTTGCGTGGTATAACTTAGTATGACATATCGTGACAGCCGAGGGACCTCATTGGATGCGTGGTGACCATGACCAGTGAGGTATCCGTCGCGGAAGCCGCGGCCAGTGACGAGTCGGGCCGGCTGCGTCGGCGTGACAGTGCCCTACGCGGCACCATCTCCGCCCTCCTCGAGGGGGGGATGAGCCGCGAGGCCCTGCGCGAGGCGACTGCCAAGGCCGGTCTGACCGGTCGCCCGTTGCAGTCGATCCTCGTCGAGGACCGCATCGTCACCGAGTTCGAGATGGCGTCGGCGGTGGCCACGTCGTACGGGCTCGACTCGCTCGACCTCGCCAACTACCCGCTGGACCCGAAGGCCATGGACCGGGTGCCGTTGACGCTCGCCCGACGCCACCGGATGCTGCCGATCGCGCTGAGCGGCAACGTGATCACCGTCGCCGTCGCCGACCCCGGCGATGTGCTCGGCCTCGACGACATCCGGTCGGCCACCGGTCTCATCGTCAAGCCAGTCGTCGCCTCGGCAGACGAGCTGACCAAGCTGCTCAACCGTTACACCCGGGAGAACGCCGACCTCGATGACGCCGCGACGCTGACCGTCAAGGAGCAAGGCGCGGCCACCACCGAGTCGCTCAACGCCTCCACGCACGATACGCCCGTCGTCCGCTTCGTCAACTCTCTGCTGGAGCGGGCCATCACCGCGCGGGCCTCCGACATCCACCTCGAGCCGAGCGAGAACGCCATGCGGATCAGGTTGCGCATCGACGGCGTCCTCCATGAGATCGACTCGGTGCCGCGGGGCATCCAGTCGGCGTTGATCTCCCGGCTGAAGATCATGTCGGGCCTCGACATCACCGAGCGTCGCGTCCCCCAGAACGGACGCCTGACGATGGACATCGGCAGCCGCAGCATCGACCTGCGAGCCGCGACCCTGCCCACCGTCTGGGGCGAGAAGGTGGTCTTGCGGGTCCTCGACACCGGGGGCCTCGACCTCGACCTCAAACAGCTCGGGTTCACCGACTTCAACTACGACCGGTTTAGCACCAGCTTCAGCAAGCCGCACGGAATGGTGCTCGTGACCGGGCCGACGGGCTCGGGCAAGTCGACCACCCTCTACGCCACCCTTACGAAGATCTCCGGACCAGAGGTCAATGTCATCACCGTCGAGGACCCTGTGGAGTACCGGGTCGACGGTGTCAACCAGGTGCAGGTCAACCCCAAGGCGGGGCTGACCTTCGCGGCCGTCCTGCCCGCCATCCTTCGCTCGGACCCTGACGTCGTCCTCATCGGCGAGATCCGTGACCGCACAACAGCCCAGCTGGCGATCGAGGCGTCGCTGACTGGCCACCTGGTGCTGTCGACGCTTCATACGAACGACGCGCCCAGCACGATGACCCGACTCGTCGAGATGGGCATCGAGCCCTTCCTCGTCGCCTCGTCCCTCGACTGCGTCCTCGCTCAGCGGCTGGCCCGGCTCTTGTGTCACTGGTGCCGCGAACCGTACACACCCACGACGGCAGAGCTGCGGGCCGCCCGCTGGCCGTCCGAGACGATCCCGGTGCCGGACCAGCTGTGGCGCGCGGTGGGCTGCCGGTCCTGCGCCGGAACCGGCTTCCGCGGCCGGCTCGCGGTCACCGAGGTCATGCCCGTCAGCGAGGAGATCTCGCGCCTCGCCGTGGCCCAGGCATCGGCGACGGAGGTCGCCAAGGTCGCCTACGCCGAGGGAATGATCAGCCTGCGCGAAGACGGCCTGCTCAAGGCCGCACAGGGAAGGACAACGCTCGAAGAGGTCATCCGCGTGACCATCTAGCCGATCTCGGATGTCGATGGCTCACCCGCACGCCCCAACCCCGGAGGACCGTATGACGCTCGACACGCTGGCCGAGACGCCGTACGCGACCGACGACGAGCGCGGTCGTGCCGACGACGAGCGCGGTCGTGCCGACGACATGAACGAGCTCCTCACCACGCTCGTGGGCCTGGGCGGGTCCGACCTGCACATCACCACGGGCATAGCGCCCTGCTACCGCATCGACGGTGAGCTCGCCCGGGTCGCCGGCCGCGAGCCGCTCACCGCTGACGACACCGAGCGCCTGGTGCGCTCGATCCTCACCTCGGCCCAGTGGCAGACCTTTACCCGCGATGGCGAGCTGGACCTGGCGTACTCCCTTCCCGGCGTGAGCCGCTTCCGTGTGAACGTCTTCCGTCAGCGCGGCGCGGTGGGGTCGGTGATGCGGGCCATCCCGTATGCCATCCGCAGCCTCGACGAGCTCGGCATGCCCGCCGCCGTCGAGTCCTTCGCCGGCCTGCCCCGGGGTCTCGTCCTCGTCACCGGGCCCACGGGGTCAGGGAAGTCGACCACGCTCGCCAGCCTGCTCGACGTGGCCAACCGCACCCGGGCCGGGCACATCATGACGGTCGAGGACCCCATCGAGTACCTTCACGCCCACAAGCAGTGCGTGGTCAACCAGCGCGAGGTCGGCTTCGACACCGGCGACTTCTCGACTGCCCTGCGTCAGGCCCTGCGTCAGGACCCCGACATCATCCTCGTCGGCGAGCTCCGCGACCTCGAGACGACCTCGGTGGCCCTCACCGCCGCGGAGACCGGGCACCTGGTCCTGGCCACGTTGCACACCCAGTCTGCCGCCCAGACCGTCGACCGGGTCATCGACATCTACCCCCCGCACCAGCAGGCGCAGATCAGGGCCCAGCTCGCCAACTGCCTCCAGGGGGTCGTCACCCAGGCCCTCCTGCCGCGCAAGGGGGGGCAGGGCCGGGTCGTGGCCTGCGAGGTGATGATCG
The DNA here is from genome assembly GCA_038230235.1 of Actinomycetales bacterium. GTDB lineage: Bacteria > Actinomycetota > Actinomycetes > Actinomycetales > Dermatophilaceae > Lapillicoccus. Next base: position 63,219 of record JBBRNQ010000007.1, on the reverse strand, counting down.
CCTCGCCGGCGATCCGCAACCTCATCCGCGAGGGAAAGGCCCACCAGATCTCCTCGGTGCTGCAGTCCTCCCGGGCGCAGGGGATGGTCAGCTTCGACCAGCACCTCGCCGAGCTCTTCCACGCGCAGCTGGTGAGCCGCACGACCGCCCTCGACATCTGTCACGACGTCACCGAGTTCAAGCGACTGGCAAGGATCTAGCCCATGGCCACCACGACGTTCAGCTACGAGGCGATCAACGCGGCCGGGGCGGTGGTCAAGGGCACCGTCGACGCCGAGGACGCCCAGATGGCCTCGGCGACGCTCGGGGACCAGCGCCTGATCCCGCTCGCCATCACGGCCGCCGGTGCGGGCCTGAACCGGGCGGTCACGATCCCCGGGCTCGGTGGACGGACGAGCCTGAAGGACCTCGCGGTCTTCACCCGCCAGTTCGCCTCGATGACGACCTCGGGCCTCTCCCTGATCCGCACGCTGGGCATCCTCGAGGACCAGACCACCAAGCCCGGCCTCAAGGCGGCGATCACCGGCGTGCGCGCCGAGGTGGAGGCCGGCACGACCCTGTCGACGGCGATGGCCGCCCACCCCGAGCACTTCCCGCTCATGGCGGTCAACATGATCAAGGCCGGTGAGACGGGCGGGTTCCTCGACCAGGCCTTGGGGCGCATCGCCGACATGTACGAGGCCGACTCCAACCTCCGCGCCAAGATCAAGAGCGCGATGATGTACCCGGTGATGGTCCTCATCTTCTCGCTGCTTATGGGGGCCGGGGTCATCATCTTCATCGTCCCCATCTTCGAGAAGATGTTCAAGGACCTCGGCGGCAAGCTGCCGGCGCCGACCCAGGTCATGGTCGACCTCTCCCACAACATCTGGTGGTCGGGTCCGCTGGCCGTCGTCACCATCGCCGTCGGGAACCACTTCTTCCGCAGGGGGGTCCGCACCAACGCCGGCTTCCGCCTCCGGGTCGACCGGCTCAGGCTCAAGGCGCCCGTGTTCGGCAGCCTCGCCACCAAGCTGGCGATCAGCCGCTGGGCCCGCAACCTTGGGAGCCTCCTCGAGGTCGGCGTCCCGATCATCCAGGCCCTCGACGTCGTCGGCGACACCTCCGGCAACGCGGTCATCACCGAGGCGATGGTCGACGTGAGCAGCGCCGTCCGGACCGGTTCGCAGATGTCGGGGCCGTTGTCGCGCAACCCGGTCTTCCCCGCCATGGTCGTGCAGATGCTCGAGGTCGGCGAGGAGACGGGCCAGATCACCGAGATGCTCGACAAGGTCGCGGACTACTACGACCACGAGGTCCAGACCGCGACCGACGGGCTGACCTCGACGATGGAGCCGCTGCTCGTGGTGCTGCTGGGCTCGGTCATCGGCACGATGGTGATCTGCCTCTACCTGCCGATGTTCTCGATCTACTCCAACATCCAGAAGTAGCCGTCGCCCCGGCGGGGCAGGGTGGACAGACCGACCGTGGACCCGTCAGGTCCTGCGACCTGGTCGGCATCGGGCTCGAGGCCGCACGAAGATCGGCCGGATCCCCGACTGCGCCGGCTACCGCGTCCACGTTCTGGGCCCGCGCTGGCGCGTGCCTCAGGTGGGTCCGTGGTCGCTCAGGACCCGGGGGTCGGCTACCCGGGTCTACCTCTCGATCGTGTTCTGGATGGTCGTGTCACTGAGGTTGGCCGAGGCGTTCCACTTCTGGTCCCGTGACCCGTCGCACGTCTCGGCGTCGAGGACCGACACGAGGGGGTTGTCGGGGAGCGCGGCCGTCAGCCCGAGGCAGAGGCCCGCAGAGTCCACCAGGGTGAACTTCGCGGCGTAGGTCAGCCCGGCGCTGCCGGTGCTGACCCAGCGTTGCTGGGTGGCGACCGGATCGGTGGTCGTGCACGGCTTCAGCACCGGGTAGGCGCCCAGGGTGCCGGGGCTGGTCACGCAGTAGGTGGTTCCGCCTGTGGCCGTCTTCAGCTGCCCGTAGTTGGTGCTCGAGACGGGGGTGTAGGTGAAGATCTGGTTCCAGGTCACGGTGCCCGCCGCGCGGCTCGGGTTCTGCTTGCAGAAGTACGCGATGAGGTGGTTCGCGTTGGTCTGCTGGCCGGTCACGTCCATGCAGCGGCCGAACTCGTTGAAGTTGACGTACTCGCTGCCGTCGACGCGCGGCGTCGTGGCCGCCCCGGCGCCGACGTCCGGAGAAGGGACCCACGCCTGCTGGGAGTCGGAGGTTCCCCCGGTGCATCCGGCGGCCCTGATTACCTGTCCGACGGTCTGGGTCTGCGCGGCGATGCAGATCCCGCTCAAGGCACCTGACGTTCTGGTGTTGACGTCGGACCCACGCAGGTGGCCGTTGTCGTCGAAGCTCCACTGCTGCCACCAGCTGGGCGTGTTGACGGGGTCGGACGCCGTGAGGGGGGAGCACTGCCGCAGGGTGACGTCGTTGCCGGCCGCCGGGGGGGTGCCGGCGTCCAGGCACACGCCGGCGGGGTTCGTGTCGGTGACCGAGGAGATGAGCTGGATCGTCAGGTCGGTGCGGTAGCCGAACACCTGCCGGGGCGACGGCGGTGTGCTGGCGCTGCAGCTCGCCAGCACCACCGCGGTCGCCGCAGTCGTCGTCGGGTCCGGCACGGCCGTCGCCGACTCCATGCAGACCGACGGGTTCGTCCCCTGCGGGTAGAGCCGCATGATCCCCCCCGAGATGTTGCGGTTGTCGAGCCGGAAGACGTAGGTGCTGACCAGCGTCCGTCCGGAGGTTGTGCCGTTGACGCCTGCGCCCACGACGGTGCCCGTGGAGGAGATGAGGGCGTAGATGGGGGCCGCCTTCCCGGAGACGGGGTCAAAGGTGCCGTATCCGCGCGCGCACACCATCGTGGCGCTCGGGTTGGTCACCGGGTCCTGCCCTCCCACCACCGGATCGGCCATGTAGTAGTCGACGAACACCGAGTAGCTGCCGCTGCCGACCTGCGTCCCCGACAGGTCGCTGACCACCGTGCCGACGTGCGGGGCCGCGTTCCGGTGCGTCCAGCACGGCAGCGTGGTGAGAGTCCCGGACCCGGACGCCGTGGAGGCCCGGATCTGGGCCAGCGCAACGTCCGTGCCCGCCTGGGCGGCGTTGAGGGCCTGCTCGCGGCTGGTCGTGAAGCGGGTCGAGGTCGTCTGGGAGACGACCACCGAGACCATGAACGTGCTGAGGACCACTCCGACGAGGATGACCATCATGAGCATGGGCAGCGAGCCGCGCTCATCACGCAGGTCCAGCCGGACTCGCCACAGCGGACGGTGCCCCGCCCGCGGCTCGGGGGTGGCCTTCATGGTCGTGTCCCTGCTTCCTGGCAGACGAGAGGGGCCAGCGTGGTGTTGGCGCTCGTGGCGTTCATGGCGGGGTAGGTCGTCACTGACATGGAGGTCGTCGAGGGATCGCCGCTCACGGCGACGAGGCTGACGGTCAGGCTGGGGTACCGCGCGCTGCCGCTGGTGGAGGTCTTGAACGGGAGCGGCCGATCGGGCGAGGCGGTGACGACGTCGCCGTTGGTGATCCCCAGGGCCACCGGCACCCACGACGAGATGCCCGTGGCGGCCCCGCCGACCACCGACCACGTCCTCGACTGGAGCTGCTGGCTGGCCTTCTCGAGCCGCAGCTGGGTGCAGACCTCCGAGCCGGTGTTGGTGGTCCGGAACTCGACGTACCAGTTGCCGGCCGACTGGGCCGGCGGGCTGAAGGCCGCGGCATACCGGGCGGTCCGGTCGAGCTTGACGAAGGCGGTGCTCAGCCGGGTCGAGGTCTCCGTGACCGACTGGGCGGTCTTCGACGAGTTCGTCATCATGAAGATGGCGCCGCTGAACACGGCGCCGAAGACGGCCATGAGCGCGATGCCGACGAGCAGCTCGATGAGCGAGCTGCCCTCGTCGTCGCGGAGCTGCCGGACACCCCGGTCGAGCCTCATCGGACGGTCCACGTGCCGGAGTCTGTGGCCGAGCCACCGGGCCAGGTGACCGTCACGGTGACGGTCGTCGTCCCCTTCGGCGCGGTGGGTGAGACCGTCCCACTGAGGTAGCCGGTGCGCGTGCCCGCCGCGATCTGGGGGTAGGTGACAGGATGGTTCGTCGCGAAGTCGTTCGGGCTCAGGATCAGACCGATGCCGGACGGCTGGCCGGTGACGCTGACGGTGCACGGGCCACTGGGGCACGAGATGCCGAGGGGCTGTTGGGCCTGGGCCCCCGGACTGGTGAGCACGGGCCAGGTCGCGGAGATGTTGGCCGTCGCAGTGACGGTCCACGGGAACACGGGGCTGGTGGCCGTGGTGCCGTTCGCGTCCCTGGCCGTGACGACGACCGCCGAGTAGGTCGACGCGCTGCCCCCCACCGTCCCGGTCAGGAGACCGGTGCCGTCGACCGTGACGCCCGTCGGACCGCCGCTCAGGGTGTAGGCGCACGGCACCGCCTGGCACGTCACGGCGAGACGGATCTCGACGGGTGCGCCGACCCGGGAGGAGGGGTTGGCGGGGGCGGCCACGGTCGGCGGGGCGCCGACCGCCCACTGCCCGGAGTCGGTGTCGATGACCGTGGTGCCGTTCGACCTCAGGATGGTCAGCTTGACGGTGCTGGTGCCCAGCGCTGTGGTGGTGCTGACCGTCCCACTGAGGTAGAGCGTGCCGGTGCCCTGGCTCACCGTCATCGAGGTGACGTGGTTCGTCGCGGTGTCACCAGGAGTCCTGATGAGGCCGATCCCGGAGGGCTGCCCCGTGACGCTGACCACGCACCCAGCGGAGTAGGTGCAGCTGTAGACGACGGGCTGGTCCGGAGTGCCGCCCTGGGTCGTGACAAGCGGCCAGGTCGCGTAGACCTGTCCGCCGGCAGCGGCCACCGTCCACGAGAAGGGTGCGCTCGTCACCGTGGCGCCGTTGGCGTCCTTCACCGTCACGCTGACCGCCGGGTAGGAGGTCGCGCTGCCCCCGACGGTCCCGGTCACGAGGCCGGCGCTGTCGACGGCGATGCCTGCCGGACCGGCATTGACGACGTAGGAGCAGCCGCCGGCCGGGCACGTCGTCACGAGGGGGATCTTGACGGGCGACCCGACCTGGGACGAGAGGTTGCCGGGAGCCTGGACGGTCGGCCCGACCACCGTCCAGCTGAACGGGCCGGACGTCACCGACACGTTGGTCGAGTCGGTCACGGTCACCGCGAGGCCCATGAAGGTCCCCACCGCGGTCGGTTTGCCGGTGATGCTTCCGGTGCCGGCGGCGATGGCGAGCCCCGGCGGCAGGTTGAGGGCGGAGTAGCTGCATGGCGTGTTGGGGCAGGTGCTGGCCACGGCCAGGGTCACCTGGGCCCCGAGCAGGACCTGCCCGGGAGCGGGCGTCGTGATGCTCGGCGTGGTGACGACCCTCCAGTCGAAGCGGACCGTCGCCTTGCGGCTGCCCGAGCTGTCCGCCACGGTGAGGACGACCGGGTACGTCTTCGGGTAGGACGTCGAGGGCGCCCTGGTAGGCGTGCCGGAGACAACCCCCGTCGAGCTCAGCGAGATGCCGTCGGGCAGGGGGCCAGTGGAGTCCACGGACCACGTGTAGGCGGGGCCGGCTCCGCCCGTCGCGGTCAGGTTGAGGTTGGTGATCGCCACCGCGAGCGCGTTGCTCTGGGCGCCGGGGTTGGTGGCGACCAGCCGAGGGAGCACCGTCCAGGTGAAGGTCCCCTGCGCCTTGCGACCGAAGGCATCGGTGACCTCGACGGTGAGGGTCGTGGAACCGCTCGTGCTGAGGACCCCGGTGACGGAGCCGTCCGTGTTGAGGGTCGCACCGGGCCAGGTGCCGCTGACGGGGGCCCACGTGAACTGCGGCACCCCGGAGGCACTCAGCTGCAGGCCGACCGTGTCGCCGACGGCGTAGGTCGTCCACGACGGCAGCGTGACCACGGGCGCCGCGGCGGCCGGCTGGTTGAGCGCGAAGACGGGGTCGACAGCGGTGCTGAGCAGCGTCGCGCTGGTGTAGACGCAGGTGGGGGTGCCGGCGGCCATGGGGCACTGCTGGTCGGGCCAGGTGACGCCGAACACGGCCCGGAGCTGGTCGTGGCTCGAGGCCGGTTTGACGCAGGCGGGGGAGTCCGGGGCCGGTGACTGACACCAGCCCAGGTAGACGTTGACGACGTAGCTGATGCCGTGGACGACCTGCGGGGGCAGGGCCAGGGGCAGGACGACGGTGCCGCCGGACGCGGCGGGGAGCGCCTTCTCCATCGCCGAGAGGTAGGGCTGCACGTCGGCCGGGGCGCTCGACCACTGAGCGTCGACGAGAGCCTGGGTCCGGCCGGTCAGCAGGTCCGACGTCGGGAGGCTGCGGACCATGCTCGCGGCGCTGTCGGCCACCTGGACCGCCACCTGACGCGCGCGCTGCGAGCTGTCGACCCGGATCACCGTGACGAAGAGCGAGGTCAGTGCCGCCATGATCACGGTGATGAGGGTGATCGACAGCATCGACTCCAGGAGGATGAAGCCGTCGTCGCCGCGTCGGGGACCCCCACCCTTGCCTCGCCTCGTCGCCACGCTCAGCTCGTGCTCTTGCCAGCGATCAGCCGGTCCAGCTTCGCCTGGTCGTCGGGGCTGACGGGGGCGGAGAAGACGGTGATGAGCGTCGTCATCGTCGAGCTGACGGCGATCGACGTCGTCGCCGACCCGGCCGACCCGGCCGAACCGGTGGCGCCGACCGGTGCGAGCGTCGTCGAGACCACCAGCGCCCGTCGGGGCCCGACCTGCTGCAGCGCGCCGACGAAGGCGATCTGGCCCTTGGCCGGGCCGGTCGTCGTGAGCGTGACGGGGATCGCGAAGAGCCTGCCCGCAGCGGTCGTCGAGCCGGACGGGGCGCCGGCCTTGTCGGCAGCGGTGATGGCGCCCACCACGACGCTCGTGAGGCCCACCCCGGCTGTTTGGGCCTGGGTGGTCAGCTGACGGGTCAGCTCGGGCAGACCGCTGGTCGTGGGGAGGCCGCGGAGCTGGGCGGCGAGGTCGGCCTGCAGGGCCGGCAGCCCCTCCTCCTGCCTCTTCAGCGCGACGATCTTCTGGGTCAGCACGGCGTTCCGGGCCTGGGCGTCGCCCTGCTGGCTCAGAAGGGCCGCGGTGTCCGACCGCATGGGGCTGATCAGCGCGAACCATCCGGCGACGACGATCAGGATCGCGGCGAGGATCCCCACACCCAGCCAGGTGCGCCGCTCGGCGAAGAGGGCGCTCACGGGGTGGCCGCTTTCGCCCTGAGGTCGAACCGCTTGCTGAGCAGCGTGTCCGTGAGGGTGAAGGTGAGGCTGTACTGGACGCCGCTCGTGTCCGCCTGCGCGGACGTCGGCACGACGTTGGCGACGCCGGGTGTCGCGGCGAGCGCGTCGACGTAGCGCGCCACGTCGGTGAAGGTGGTGGCGGTGCCGGAGACGAGGACGGTGCCAATCGAGGCCCGGCCCGAGGTGTCGAGCCCGCCTGTGCCGGTGGCCACCGGGGCGGCCACGGTGGCCTGGAGGAGGTTCACGGCGAGGGTGCTGATGCTCATCCTGGCCGGGAGGGAGCCGTTCACCTTGGTGACGAAGGAGCTGACGTCGACGTCAGCGGCCATGAGGGTAGCCATCTGGGTGCGCGAGAGGGTGAGCCTGGACTGGGTCTGGGTGACGTCGCCGTACGCCCTCTGCCTGGCCTGGAGAGGCGCGGTCAGCCCATGCTCGGCGGCGGCGGCGGCGTGGGCCGTCGAGTTCTGCACCACGGCGATCCCGTAGCCGGCGACGACGAGCACCGCCAGGGCCGAGAGCGCGACGGCGATCCGGCGGCGCAGCCGCCGCAGCCGGCGGGCGGCCACGACCTCGGGAGGGGTGAGGTCTGCGGCGATGCCCCACCCGGCGGCCACGACCCACAGCCGCTCCGGGGCGGCCAGGGCGGTCACGCGGCTGCCCCCATCGCGAGACCGACCGAGACCGCGGTCGCGCTGCCGTCCTCGTCGAGGCCGGGGTCGGGCACGGCACCCCAGCCGTTGCCGACGTGCTGCAGGGGCGGGACGATGCGCACTTGGACTCCGAGCTGCTCGGTGAGCAGGGCCCCGAGGCCGGGCAGTCCGGCAGCGCCGCCCGTGAGGGCGACGCTCTCGACCTGGCCGCCGTTGCTGGCCGTGCCGAAGTACTGGATCGAGCTGCGGATCTCGGCGAGGCACGGCCTGATGGCCGTGGCCAGTGCCGCGGCCACCTTGGTGTCGTAGCCGATGAGCCCGTTCTCGATCTTGGCCCGCTCGGCGTCGTCCCGGCTCAGCTCCAGGGCCTCCATGAGGCTCACCGTGAGCAGCTCACCCCCCTGGGCCACGGTGCGCAGGACCCGCGGCACGCCGTAGTGGTGGATGACGATGTCGGTGAGGTGGGCGCCGAGGTCGATGACCGCCTCGGCGGCGACGTCCTCCCGGGCGGTCGACCTCAGGCACGCGAAGTTGGAGAGGTCGACGCGGGCGACGTGGAGCCCGGCTCGCTCCACCGCCAGCACGGCGGCGAGGACGGGGGCGCGTGGCGCGGCGACGAGGAGCCCACCCTGGAGCCCGGTGGACTCAATGGGATCCCCCACGGGCAGGAAGTCGATCAGGGCCTGGTCGAGCGGGAGGGCGACGACCTCGCGGGCCTTGAAGGGCAGCGCGAGCGCCATCTGCGCCGGGGGCAGCACGGGCATCTGGAGGTCGCGGACGACGACCTGCTGGTTGGTGACGCCGAGCACCACGCTGCGGCAGCCGAACTCGTTCGTGCGCCAGAGCTCGCTCAGGGCCGTGGTCACCGCCACGGGGTCGACGACGACCCCGTCGACGACCGCGCCCGCGGGGAGGGCCATCTGGCCCAGCCCGTGCAGTCCGACCTTCGGGTGCCCGTCCTGCACCGAGAGGGTGAGGATGGCGGCCCGGACCGCCGTGGCCCCGATGTCGAGCCCGATGACGTGGCCGTCGGTGTTGACGACCCGGAAGCGACCCGCCGTCCTCGCCCTGTCCGCGCTGCGTTGACGGTGCCACATGTGCGGTCTCCTGTCCGGTCGTTGTCGTTGGTCGGCGGGTGGGTGGCCCGGAATGGCGCCACCCACCCGAGAGGCTTGGGCCGGGGTCAGGGGGTCGAGGTCGTCTGGCCGGTGGCGCTGTCGTAGGTGTAGGTCTTGTTCCCCGGTGTGCCTGCGACGGTCTTGACGGTGTAGGCGCCGCTTGCTGTCGCATAGGTCAAGACGTTGCCGGGACTGACGTTGATCTTCTGGTCGTTGGCCGTGGGGCAGCTCAGGGAGGCCGCGGCAGGTCCTGTCGCCGTAGCTCCCACCGGGTAGGCGTTGCCGTTCATGGAGTAGCAGGCCTCGACGGCCGCCACGGCGTTGCGGGTGTCGGACGCGGCGGTGCTGTTCTTCGCGCCCTTCTGGTAGTTGAGGTAGAGCGGGATGGCGATGGCGATGAGGATGCCGATGATCACGACGACCACGAGCAGCTCGATCAGGGTGAACCCGTGCTCACCGCGGGCGCGCTCGGCGCGCAGGGTGCGAAGCTTGTGGACCAACATGGGAGCCTCCCGGGCTCGAGCGGATGAACCTCGTCGGACACGGATTGCCGACGATCGCGTTTCAGCGGTGTGTGGCCGTCGTTCCCCACAGGGCAGCCGTCCTCGCACCGTGTCATCAGGTTTGCTACCGGGTGAATCGGCCGATGGGCGCCGCACCGTAGGGATTCCCGGTACCAAATAATCCCGTATGTAGACTTACGCGCCTGTACGTTGCGGGAGGCCACCGGCGACGACGTCCGCTGCGGCGCTCGTTCGCACCACCAGGGGAGAGGGGAGGGGCTGTGCCGCTCGCTCCGCTCCTCGTCCTCTCGGGCGGACTGGGCCTGCTCCTCGGGTCGTTCCTCAACGTCGTGATCCACCGCGTCCCACGGGGTGAGTCGCTGCTGCGTCCTCCGTCGCACTGCCCGTCGTGCGGGGCGCCGGTCCGCCACCGGCACAACGTGCCCGTGCTGGGGTGGCTCCTCCTGCGAGGGCGCTGCGCCGACTGCGGTGAGCGGATCAGCGCCCGCTACCCGCTGGTCGAGGCCGGGACCGCGGTGCTGTTCGTCGCCCTGGCCTGGCGACTGGCCCAGCTCGGACTCGTCAGCGCCCTCCCGGCCTACTTCACCTTCGCCTCCGTGGGCATCGCGCTGACCGCCATCGACCTGGACTGCCACCGCCTGCCCAACGTGCTGGTGCTGCCGTCGTACCCCGTGCTGGTCGCCCTGCTCGCGCTGTCCTCCGCCGTCGACGGGGACTGGGTGTCGCTGGGGCGTGCCGGTCTCGGCGCGGCAGCCATGCTGACCTTCTACCTGGTGCTCGTCCTCGCCTACCCCGCCGGGATGGGCATGGGTGACCTCAAGCTGGCCGGGGTGCTCGGTCTCGTGCTCGGTTACGTGTCGGTCGCCGCCGTGCTGGTGGGGGCGGCCGCGGGATTCGTCCTCGGCGCGGTGGTCGGGGTGGCCCTCATGGCGGCGGGGGTCGCGGGCCGCAAGACCGCGGTCCCCTTCGGACCCTTCATGATCGCTGGCGCCATCCTCTCGATCTTCGCGGCAGACTCGGTCGCCGCCGTCTACCCCCACTGACCCGGCCGCGCCCGCTCAGTCGCCGACAGCCCGGTTGCGTCCCTCGTGCTTCGCCGCGTAGAGCGCCCGGTCGGCCCGGGCCAGCAGGTCGTTCAGGCTCTCCGCACCCGGCGCGGACCGGGTGTGGCCGATGCTGATGGTCACGCTGAGCGGGCCGGTGCGGGTCGGCACCGGGGTGTCGGCAACGCCCTTCAACAACCGCGTGGCCATCTCGGCGCCGGACTGCGTCTCGGGGAGCAGCACCACGAACTCCTCTCCCCCATAGCGGCCGACGAGGTCCTGGGCGCGGGTCAGCTCCTGGAGCCGCTGGGCCACGACGCGGATGACGTCGTCTCCGGTCGGGTGCCCGTGGGTGTCGTTGACCTGCTTGAAGTGGTCGATGTCGATCATCAGGGCGCAGAGCGGGCGCCCGTGCCGCGCCGCGGCGGCCAGGTCCCGCTCGGCCACCGAGAAGAAGTGACGGCGGTTGGCGAGGCCGGTCAGCTCGTCCTCGACGGCGAGTCGCTGCACCTGGGCGAAGAGCGTCGCCCGCTCGTAGGCGGTGACGCCCTGCGAGGCGAGCGCGGCGGCCACGTCGATCTTGGTGTCCAGTAGCCCGTCACCGTCGGAGAGGACCAGGACGCCGACCGTGGTGTCCGACGTGCAGAGCGGAACGGCGATCCAGGGTGCCCCCGACGACAGCTCGGCGGCCAGGACCCGCGGTACGCGACCCTCGGTGCCGGTCACGGGGGGCCCCACGAGCGGCAGCGGCTGCGCCTGCTCGGCGGTCAGCAGCCACCCACCGCTGCACGCCAGCAGCGTGATCGCAGAGTCGAGGAGGCGGGTCAGGACCTGCTGGGGGTCCAGGGTCGCCGTCATCCCCTCGAGCGCCAGGCGGAGCGACTCGGCGAGCTCTCGCTGGTGCTGCGCAGACTGCACCGAGATCTCCAGGCGGGCCGCGCGGGCGGTCTCCCAGGACGTGGCGATGTGGTGGGTCAGGGCCGTCAGGATGCCGGCGTCCTCGGGAGTGAAGATCCCTTTGGCCACCTGGCTGTCGAGGTAGATCACGCCGAGCTGGCGCCCGTCGAGCTGCAGCGGCGCCACCATGATCGAGCGCAGGCCGTGCAGGACGACGCTCTGGGCGCCCAGGGCCGCGCCGTGCTCGGTGCCGGTGACCACGAGCAGCTCGCCGTCGAGGTGGACCTTCTCGACCAGGCTCGCGCTGTAGCCGGTCAGCTCGGTCAGGTCGGTGCCGGCGCAGTCGCGGCCGAGGTACGGCGCCAGGGCACCGGCTTCGTCGGCCAGGAACAGGAAGGCGCGCTCGGCCGTGAGGATGCGGATGGCCTCGTCGAGCGTGGTACGGGCCAGTTCCTCGGGCTCGAATACGCGGGCCGCGGTGGCACCGATCTGCTCGAGGGCGCGTAGCCGCTCGTGGGCAGGTCTCGCCTCGTCGCGCGCGCCGGGCCCCGAGCCGATCGTGACCGGACGCGGCGTCAGTGAGGCCGTCAGCCCGTCCCCGGACGAGGGGCCCCGGGGGGGCCCATCGAGGCTGATGGTGCCAGCGAACTCCGTGGAGACCGACACCGCCCGAAGCGGCCAGCCGTTGTCCTCGGCCAGGCGCAGGGCGATAGCGGCCTGCCGGGCGGCGGCGTCGGTCCCGCCGATCGCGAGCAGGGCGCGGGCCCGCACCCGGGTCACCTCGAAGACCACCAGCGGCGCATCCGGCTCGAAGACAGGATCCACACCGGCGAGCACCTCGAGGGCCCGCCTCGCACGCCCCTCGAGGATCAGCAGGTCGGCGCTCGCGATGCGGGCATACGCGCGCTGCACGTCGGTGCGGCGTGCGACGCGCAGTCGCGAGACGGCGGTTCGCGCGAGAGCCAGCGCGGCAGCCCGGTCCCCCCGGGCCAGCCGGCACTGGGCGAGCCGGACCATCGCGATCGCGAACAGCGGCCCCCGAGCCGCGGGCAGCGCGCTCCTGGGGTTCAGCTGGAGCTCCTCGTAGGCGGTGATCGCCCGTTCCAGGGGCGGGCCGTACTCCTCCTGGCCACACAGCAGCAAGATCTCGGTCCGGTGCACCCCCTGCACCAGCCCCGCCGGCGAACCGTCGGTGAGCTGCCGGCGGGCCTGCGCGAGCTTCACCGCCGCCCGCCCCATCTGCCCCGACGACCCCAGGAGCTCCGCTGTGATCAGGTCCACCGCCGGCAGGGTCCGCCCGCGCAGGTCCGAGCGGCGCTCGGCGAGCTCGAGCCACATCCTGGCGTCGGCCATTCGGCCGCGGTCGAGCGCCTCGGCGCAGAGCAGGCCGGTGGCGTCGGACAGGGCTCCGTCGTCGAGCCTCCGTCGTCGAGCCACCGACCGTGCTCCAGGGTGGTGCGTGCCCACTCCTGACCGTTGTCGTCGAAGGACAGGTGCGCTGCCGCCCCTCGGTAGTGGCCGATCAGCGCCACCATCGCCGGATCGCTCATCGAGGGGTCGGCGTCGGCCCGGGCCCATGCACGGCGGGCGGCTCGTCGGAGCCCGACCCGGGTCAGGAGGAAGGCGTTCGCCCCGTTGGCGCGGGTGAAGTCGGCGCCCGCACCGAGCCGGTTGACCCAGTAGACCGCCCGGGCGTTGTGCACGACGAGGGCCAACTCCTCCTGCTGCATCGTGGCGATGAAGGCACCCACCTCGTGCAGGTGGGCGATCAGCTCGCACCGGCGCCGCTGCGGGCCACGGGCCGCCCGCCAGCGGTACCCGCTGACGGCCATCAGCTGTGCAGCGACGAGCATCGGCACGCAGGACAGCAGCTGCCACACGAGCCGCCGAGGCGGGCTCGCCCCCAGCTCTGCCAGACCCTGCGCGATCGCTGCCTTCGCCGCGTCGGCGGCCCAGAGCGATCGCTGGGCGTCGGCGACCAGACCCAGGATCTCGGCCCTGGTGGTCCGGTCGTCCTCGATGGCCAGGGCCTGGTGCAGGACCTGTACAGCCTCGATCTGCTTGAAGTCGCGGCTGAGCGCGGTGCCGAGACAGATGAGGAACCCGGTGTCGGCCAGGGCCCCGGGCGGTCGCAGCAGGGCAGCGTGCTGCAGGAAGGGCACGGCATCGGCGGCGGCATGGGCGTCCAGTGCGAGCTGGCCGGCCGCCCAGCAGGCGGCAAAGGCCCGCGCGCGGGTCGTCGTGGAAGCCCCCGGCAGATCCAGGTGCGCGTTCAGGAAGTGCCAGGCGAGGGCATACACGTGCTCGGTGTCGTGGACGCCGACCGGTGCGGGCAGTCCACTCAGCGTCTCGGCGATCACCAGGTGCAGAGCGGTCACCGCCTGCCCGTCCATCCGCTCGGTGAGGGCCTCCCGGATCTGGTCGTGCACGAAGGCGTAGTGCGACGGCCCGCGGGGCTCGACCAGGCCGCGTCCGGCTGCGTCGACCAGTGCCGACTGCACGACGTGCAGCGGGAGGTCATGGACAGCGGCGACCACCTCGGGCCGGAAACGGGTGCCCAGGGCAGCAGCGGTCACGAGCATCGCGTGGACCTGCCCGCCCAGGCTCTCGACGCGGTTGAGCACCAGTCCCAGCGCGTCCTGCGGCAGGTCGAGCGCTCCCAGCCCGGACTCGTCCAGGAACCACGTCCCCCACGACGGTCGCAGCAGGCCGGCATCGACGATGGCGCGGACGTACTCGTGAATGACGAACGGGTTGCCACCGGCGAGCCCGGCGAGCACGGCGGTCGCACCCTGATCCGCACCGACACCGGGCAGCAGGAGCTCGATCAGCTCGCTCACGCCCTGGTCATCCAGGGGCGACAGCTCGAGGTCCAGGGTGAGCGCGGCTCCGAGGGACGTGCTCAATGACGAGGTCGCCTCCAGGCCGGGCTCGTCGTCGCGGGCCGTCGCCAAGACCATCACCGGCAGGCCGACCAGCCGCTCTTCGAACCGTCGGAGCACCGCCACGCTGCCCTGATCGAGCCACTGCACGTCGTCCAGCACGAGCAGCAGCCCGTCGCAGGTCCGGGCCAGGGCCGCCAGGAGGTCGACCACCGCGACCACGAAGTGATCCTGGTCCTTGTCGCCCTGGCCTCCCTCCCCGTAGTCCTCTCCCTGCCCGGCCTTCGACCAGGAGGGGAGAGTACTGAGCAGGCTGTCCAGGGCCGGGGTCAGGCCGGCGAGGAGGTGGGCGCCGGATCCCGTGCAGGCCACGAAGTCATCGCGGGCGCGGGTGCGCAGATCCGGCGGAAGCCGGTCCAGCTCGGTGAGGTACGAGTCGAATGCACGACGCAGCGCCGCCATGGGCACCGGGTCGTCCGCCGAGCTCTTCGCGCGCAACACCGGCCACCCGGCCTGACGGGCCGACCCGGCCAGCTCAGCGGCCAGACGACTCTTGCCCGTCCCCGCAGGCCCGCGCACGAGGCAGACGCGCCCCTGACCTTCGCGCGCATGCTGCCACTGATCGCGCAGCTGGCCGAGCTCGCGCACCCGGCCAGCCAGACCCGCGTCCAGCGCGGGGGGACGGTCCAGCGCACTCTCTCCCGGGCCCAGGCGGTCGAGGTCCGCAGCGAGCTCCTGACCGCTCTGGTAGCGGTCGTCCGGATCCTTGGCGAGCAACCGGGTGACCAGTTCCGCCAGCGGTGGCGGAATGTCAGGGACCAGCGCAGCCAGGTCGGGAACGGGTGTGACGGCGTGCTGGCGCAGCAGCTCGCCGACGTCGGACGCCTGGAACGGCGGTGCGCCGGTCAGGCACTCGAACAGGACTGCGCCCAGGGAGTAGAGGTCGCAGCGGTGGTCCACCGGGCGCCGCAGCATCCCGGACTGCTCGGGCGGGGTGTAGAGCAGGGTGCCCACGACCCCTTCGGCGTGCTCACCGCTGTCCCTTGTCGCGAGGCTGAAGTCGATCAACCGGGCGTCGCCGGTCGGCAGGACCATGATGTTGTCCGGCTTGATGTCGCGGTGCATCAGACCGCGTCGGTGGATGGCGGACAGCGGGCCGACGAGGTCCTGGGCGAGTGCGACAACGCGGTTCGGCGACATCGGACCGGTCGTCAGCTCCGCGCTCAGTGACCTGCCACCGACCAGGTCCATCACCAGGTAGGGGTTGCCGTCGACTTCGTCGACTTCGTAGATCACGGGGAGCCTCGGGTCACCGACACTCGCCAGCCACGCGGCTTCCCGGCGGAAGGCGGCCAGGGACCCGTGCGAACCCGCGCGGCTGGCGTCGACCACCTTGAGCGCGTAGTCAGGCTCAGACCGCGCCGCGCGCGTGCGCCGGACGCGGTAGACGGTGCTGGCGGCCCCGTGGCCGATGACCTGGAGCACCTCGAAGCCCGGAACGCGCACGAGCCCAGGGGTTTCCCTACCGGGTGGCACGAACGAGGCCTGGCGCATAGCCCTTCGATCGGCCCGTGAGGCGCTGACCTGAGCCGACAGCCCCTCGCCTTCGTCCTCTGCGCCCCCGGTGCCGAGTGCGTGCGACCGGTCCCGTCAGTCAGGTCGCGGACTGGCCCTGACGGGCCCGGTAGTCGCGAGGGGTCGTTCCGTAGGCCCGGCGGAACTGCCGGTTGAAGTTCGACAGGTTGGTGTAGCCGACGTCGTGGCAGATGGTCGCGATCGTGGCGTCGGTGTGGGTCAGCAGCCGGCAGGCCTGCGAGAGGCGCAGCTGGCGGACCAGGTCGGTGAAGGTGAGGTTGCTGGCCCTGACGATGCACTTGGAGAAGGCGGAGTCGCTCATCCCGGCCTGACGGGCGAGCTCGCTCATCCGGATCTCGTCGCCGAGGTTGTCGAGGATGTAGCGCAGCGTGAGGTCCATGACCTCGGCCACCCGCTCGCCCCGGGGGGTGAACCACTCCTGGGCAAGGGTCGTGCGCTCGTTCGAGGGTGCGTCGGCCAGGGTCGCGAGCAGCGCGAAGAGATGGGAAAGACGGTGGGAGCCCTGCGTGGTCCCCACCGCCTCCAGGTGCTCGGCCGCCTCCAGCGCCGCGTCGCCGGAGAACTCCAGTCCTCGTCTGGCGTCGTGCACCAGCTGGTGGATGTCGTCGAGCTCGGGCAGGACGCGCGAGCTGCGCCGCAGCCAGTCCTCGTCGAAGTGGAGCACGGCGTCGCGCTCGTGCTTGATCTCACCGGGCCCGAGGTCGCTGATCCACTCGTGGGGCAGGTTGGGTCCGACCAGCACCAGGTGCCCGGGGCCGAAGGTACCGATCCGGTCGCCCACGATGAACCTGCCGGTGCCGTGCCGGATGAGGTGCAGCTCGAGCTCGGGGTGGTAGTTCCACCGGCAGTAGGGGCCGGGGTAGTCGTGCTCGTGCCAGCGCACGGAGCTACGCGGGTCGGCGACGACGAGCTCGCGCTGCGCGGGTCGCCCCACCAGGCGCTCGGCGATCCATTCAGGACTCGATGCGTCGCGGACTCCCGTCATGTGGTCTCCATACCTCTCGTCACACCCTCTTCGACCCCGTGGTGGAGGTGACGAGGAATCTGAGTATCACATCGGGTCACGGGGAGCGCTAGGCAGCGGCTTGGTGGGTTGCCTAGCCTGAGCCGACGGCGCTGGTGCCCGAGGGGGCCTGCCGCCGGATTCGTGCACGCACGACAGAGCAGGAAGCAGGTGCTACGTGAGCCCGGTCACCACCCAGAGCCCGGTGAGTGCACTCCTCATGCTCGAGGGGCTGGCCTGGGCTCTCGAGCGCCTGCCTGCTCCGGCGTGCCCCTCGGACCGGCGGTGGCGGGACGACCTCGTCGTCGCCGCCCGCGACGCGGCCCGAGCGTCCATCGAGCAGCACGAGGAGTGGACCGCCGAGCAGCTCGTCCGGGCCCGCGAGTGCAGCAGCGGGGAGTGGGGTCGCGAGATCCTGCGCGCCCTGCATCCCACGGTGGTCGGACCCTCCGACCGCCACCCCCACCCAGGAAGATGACGATGCGAGCGAGCGTGCTGTACGGCGTGACGGACATGCGGACCGAGCAGCGACCGGAGCCGGTGCCCGGCCCGGCCGAGGTGCTGGTCCGGGTCGAGGCGGTGGGGGTGTGCGGGTCCGACGTCCACTACTACGAGCACGGACGCATCGGCAGCTACGTCGTCGACCGGCCGATGGTGCTCGGTCACGAGGCCGCGGGCGTAGTGGTGGCCGTCGGTGACGAGGTGGCTCGGCTCACGGTCGGCGACCGGGTCTCGATCGAGCCGGGGGTGCCCGACCTGACCTGCCCGCAGTGTCTCGCCGGCCGCTACAACCTCTGCCCCGCGATGCGGTTCTACGCCACCCCGCCGTACGACGGCGCCTTCGCCGAGCTCGTCGTCACGCACCAGTCGTTCGCCCACCCGGTGCCCGACACGATGTCACTCGACCACGCGGCCCTGCTCGAGCCGGTGTCGGTCGCCGTCTGGGCGTGTCGCAAGGCAGGGGTGACCGCGGGGGACCGGGTGCTCGTGACGGGCGCAGGGCCGGTCGGGTTGCTGGCCCTGCAGGTGGCGCGGGCTTTCGGCGCCACGCAGACGACGGTCACCGATGTCGTGCCCTCCCGCCTGGCCGTCGCCACCGCGCTCGGTGCGACCCGCGTGGTCGACAGCCGCTCGGGAGACCTCGCGACCGGCTCCGGGGACGAGCCGACGGTGTTGCTGGAGTGCTCGGGCCACCCCTCGGCCGTCGCCGCAGGCCTGCGCGCACTGGCTCCCGCGGGCCGGGCGGTGCTGGTGGGTATGGGCGGTGACGAGGCGTCGTTGCCGGTCTCGCGCATCCAGGAACGGGAGCTGACGGTGACGGGCACGTTCCGCTACGCCAACACCTGGCCGACGGCCATCGCCCTGGTCGCCTCGGGCCGGGTCGACCTGGCCCCGCTCGTCACTGACCACTTCACGCTCGAGCAGGCCGAGGAGGCGATCACCGCGTCCCGGACCGATCCCTCGTCCCTGAAGTCGATCGTCCACCCCCACACCTGAGGATCGAGGCCCGGCTCGGAGGCCGCGGCGCGGCCCTGGCCACCACCGTCCCCGGAAGCCTTGACCGACATCCATCGGTTTTGAGTGCGGGCTAAGGATCAGCCCCTGGGTGCCGATGTGGTGCGCATCGGGCCGGCGGTTCCGGAGGGTGGCATGCGTCATGAGCACCCTGCGCTCACGGCCCGCGCTCGAGTGCTCCTAGGGATTGGATGACACGTGGACGGCACCGTCACGGACGCGGTCGAGGTCGCGCCGCCCCCCGACGACCCCCGGTGGGAGCACGCCCTGCGCCGGGTGGTCGATCAGCCGGATCTGCTGTCGCTGCACGCTCAGCCGATCGTCGAGCTCACCTCGGGCGCGGTCGCGGGGTACGAGATGTTGTCGCGGTTCACCGGGCCCTGGCAGGCCCCTCCGGACCAGTGGTTCGCCGCGGCCCAGTGCTGGGGGTTCAATCCCGTGCTCCAGGCTCGCGTGTTGCGAGCCGGGATCGCCGCCCGGCAGCTGCTGCCTCCCGACACGTTCCTGACGGTCAACGTCGACCCCCACCTGCTCGGGCACCCCGACGTCGCTGCGGTGCTGATGGGGGCTCCAGAGCTGACGCGGCTCGTCCTCGAGCTCACCGAGCACACCCAGGTGGAGGACGCATCGGTCGCCGACACGGTGCTGGCGCAGGTGCGTCAGGCGGGCGGGATGGTGGCGATGGATGACGCCGGAACGGGGTACGCCGGGCTCAGCCAGCTGCTGACCCTGCGTCCCCACATCGTCAAGCTCGACCGAGAGCTGATCACCGGGGTGGACACCGACCCCGTCAAGGCAGCGCTGGTCGAGGTCTTCGGCGACCTGGCCGGCCGGATGGACACCTGGGTGCTGGCGGAGGGTATCGAGACCGACGCCGAGCTCGACACGCTCATCCGACTCGGCGTGCCCCTGGGGCAGGGATGGGCACTCGCTCGTCCAGCACCGTCGATGCTCGAAGAGCTGCCCCACGCCGTGGTGGACCACATCCGCACGACCGCTCTGCGGTCCTCGTTCGAGGGCTATGTCGCGAGCCTGGTGCGCCCGGTCGAGATCGGTGCGGAGCGGGCCACCGGCCTCGTGTCGCTGGACACCCACGGTCGAGCCGCTGCGGTGCGCGTGCAGGGTGGGCCGTGGTCGCCGGCCATGCTGGTCTCACCCAGCACCCGCATCGTCGACGCCGCCCGGCGGGCCATGACCCGTGACCTGCAGCACCGCTACGCGCCGTTGGTGTGCACAGACGGTCAGGGCCAGGTGATCGGCACGGTCGCGATCGACGATCTGCTCCTCGCCCTGTGTGCCTCAGGTTCTCCGGCCGCCGGTCGATGACAAAAAGGAAACCCCCCCACGTCTGAGGAGTCACGAGATGAAGAACTTCCGCTGCGGCGACGTCGTACCCGGCTGCACCCGCGCGTTCACCGGAACCGAGGAGGACGTCCTCACCCAGGTCGCGCTCCATGCTCGCGCAGACCACGGCCTCGTGGAGATCCCCTCCGAGCTGATCGCCCAGGTCAGGTCGGCCATGACCTTGGTCTCCGCCTGAGCTCACCGGGTGGCGTTAGCCCGGGAGATCGACCGTGGGTCGTCAGTCCGGCAACAACCCGGCGCGCCGGGCGACCGCCGCAGCCTCCGTCCGTCCGGACACCCCCAGCTTGGCCATGAGGTTCGAGACGTGCACGCTGACCGTCTTCGTGCTGATGAAGAGCAGGCGCCCGATCTCGCCGTTGCTGTGACCCTCCGCGACGAGGGCGAGCACCTCGGCCTCGCGCTCGGTGAGAGACGGCTGCCCGGCGCCGCCGACCGTCGGCTCGCGCCGGGTGGCGCCGCCGAGCCCCCGGAGCTCGAGCAGGAGCGGCTGCGCGTCGAGCCGGGTGGCGACCTCTCGGGACGCGGCGCCGTACCGGCGTGCTTCGGCGGGCTCTCCGACCGCCTTGAGGACGGCGGCGAGACGCGCCCCCGACCGGGCCGCCTCGTAGACGTGCCCGAGGCGCGTGAAGGTGGACAGCGACTGCCGCCAGACCGCCACCAGCTCGTGCTCGTCAGGTCGGTCCGCACCGGTGAGCCAGCGCAGCCGCTGGTGCTCCGCGAGCGACCGGTCGCGCCACGCGCGCGCCTCGAGCCGGGTGGGCAGCTCGACGTCCTCGGTCGTCCAGACGGCGGCACCGGCCGCGAGCACGCGGTCACCGATCTCCACCAGGTCGGCCTGTTGCGCGGTGGGGGTGCGGCCGACGTGGGCGGCCAGCTGGCCGAGCACCAGGCCGGTGAAACGGATCTGCACCCACGGCGTGCTGCCCGGGTAGAGAGCGGTCACGCGGGCGATGGCCTCGTCGTGGGCGGCGACCACCGCCGGGAGGTCGTGGCCGTCACCGAGCAGGTCGATGGTCGCCCCGCCACCGACGCTCGCGACCATGCCGTCCCGCCCCCAGGCCGCACGGGTCTGACGCACGAGCCACGGGTCGGAGCGGCCACGACCGGCGAGGATCGCGAGCCGGATGGAGCCGAGGAGCGCGCCCGCGACCACCGGCGGGGTCTCGCTGCTCGTGTCGACCTCCGCCATCGCGTCGTCCCAGTCCCCCTCCGCGTAGGCGGTGATGGCTCCGAGGGCACGCGAGTCCAGGCCGTATGGAGCCCACGGCCGCCCCCGGTCGCTCGCGAGACGGGCGCCCGCGTGGAAGCGGTCACGGGCTCGCGCGAGGTCTCCGACGGAGTAGGCGAGGGTGCCCTGCTGGTGCAGGGCCCGCAGCTGGGTCGGCACGTCGTCGTCCACCTCCGCGTCGGCCAGGACCGCCTGCAGCCGCTCGTTCGCGCTCTCGACGTCGCCGCCGAGGTCGTCGGCCCGCGCCAGGGTGACGGCGGCCTCCGCCGCGACCATGGGCAGACCGACGGCCCGGGCCATGTCCAGCGCGGCGACCGCGAGCCGGCGCCCCTCCTCGCGGTCGACGAGCCGGGTGGTGCCGAGGGCGTGCACGCTGAGCGTGCGGGCCCGTAGCGGCGACGGGTGGTCCGGCACGAGCCGCATCGCCTCTGCCGTCAGCGGGGCGGGGTCGAGGTCGGAGTCGGTCAGCCACAGCTGGGTGGCGATGCCGACGAGCAGCCGCGCCCGCTCGAGCGACGTGGTGTCGGTCGTGCCGAGCTGGTGCAGCAGGAGGTCGAGCGCGCGTCCCGGCTCGCCGGCCTGCGACAGCGCGGTCGCCGTACGCAGGGCGAGGAGGACGAAGGGCGAGGGGCGGTCGTCCGGTCCGGCGCTCCAGGAGTCGCCCGGCCCGAGGTCGAGGGCATCCCGCGCCGGCCCGGGGCCGGCGGTGAGCTCGAGTGCCGTCTGATACAGCCGTGCGGCGTCCTCTGGCGCACCGACGCGCATGGCCTCTGCGCCAGCCTCGGCCGCCGCGCGCGCCGCGATGGGCAGGTCGTGTGCCGCCCGGCCGTGCCGGGCCAGGTCTGCGGCGGTGCCGGCCACCGTCCCCGACGACAGGACCCTGACGTAGGCGGCGTGCAGCCGCACCCGCTCGCCCGGGAGGAGATCGTCGTATGTCGCCTCGGCCAGCAGCGCGTGCCGGAACGCGTAGGACGAGCCACCGGTGGGGACGAGGACGTGCTGCTCGACCGCCTCGCGCAGCGAGACGTCCAGTGCCGGGGCGTCTGCAGGCCCACCCGAGACCGCTGCAGTGACGGCGGCGAGGGCAGCGTGGCTGACGAGCCGCCCTGCGACCGACGCCACCCGCACCACGTCACGGGCGGCGGGGGAGAGGCGGTCGAGACGCAGCAGCAGCAGGTCGGCGAGGTCGTCGGGTACGGCGGCGACCGAGGCGGCACTGGCCAGCTCCTCGGCGAAGAAGGGGTTGCCGTCGGCCCGGTCGACGATGGCCCGCAACCGGGTCTCGGCGTCGGCGGGCCCGACGGGTCCGGACGGCTCACCGCGAGAGCCGACGGGCCGCACACTCGCGACGAGCGCCCTGACGCTCGCGTCGTCGAGCCCCTCGAGCTGGACCCGATGCACGCCAGGGAGGCGGGTCCACTGCGCGAGGGCAGCCCGCAGCGGATGGCGGCGATGGACGTCGTCGCTGCGGAACGAGACGACGATCGCGACGCGGCCCTCACTTCGCAGCGACAGCAGGTAGGTCAACAGCTCTCGGGTCGCCTGGTCGGCCCAGTGGGCGTCCTCGACGACCAGCAGCAGCGGGCGGTCGACGGCGAGCGCCTCCAGCAGGGCGCGGACGGCCCCCATCGTCTCGGCCTGTCCAGCCGACGTCACGTCTCCCGAGCCGGACGGGGCGGCTCCGGTGCCCGAGGCCCGGACCCGCTGCCCGGGGAGCAGGCGGGCCAGTGCCGGGTGGTCCCGCACGACGGCGGACGTCAGCTCGGGGGACTCTGCCGCAAGACGTCCGAGGACCTCGGTCACGGGAAGGTAGGGGAGAGCGGTGTCACCGAAGTCGAGGCAGTGACCCACGACCTCCAGCCACCCCGCCGTGCGGGCCCCGTCGCGGACCGCCTTCAGCAGGCGGGTCTTGCCGACGCCGGCGTCGCCCCCGAGGACCACGGCGTGGCCGCCCCGAAGGTCGAGGTCGGCGACGCCGGGGCCCGTGTCCGGGCCGGGTGAGAGCCCCAGCGCGGAGAGGACCTCGGCCAGCTCGCTCGCCCGCCCGACCAGGGGCCTGCGCTGCGGGTCCGGGGCCATAGCCCCATCATCGTCGGACCGGTCGACGCCCGCAGCGACAGCGGTGATCAGCGGCCGAGGACGGCGCGCAGGCTGTGCTGCCCGGTGCGCCGGCCACCGCTCGAGGAGGGGGTCGTGCCAGCCCCTGACCGGGTGCTCGAGGTGGGGTCGGCGGCCCCCGCCGGGCCGGACCGGAGCAGGGACCAGCGGCGGTAGCCCTCGAGGCGGTGCGCCTGCTCGGACCGGACGACGTCGTAGGTGGTGGTGGGGTACATGGGGCTCTCCCGCGGTCGTGCCGCCCCGGGACGGGGCGGGCTCAGGAGGAGACGATGCGCTCCTGAGGTAGGGCGCCGCATCGGCAGAAGCCTCAGTACACGTCGTGGGACCGACCGGGATACCTCAGACCCCCGCGAGGTGCCGCCAGGTGTGGCCTCACGGCTTGCGGTGGGGGGCTCCGCCTGCGCGCCGTGGGCCCAGTGGCGCCGACGGTGTGTCGAGCTCCTGCGCCAGGATGGCCTGGGCCACGACGGTCAGCTTCGTGTTGTGCTCGCGAGCGTGGACCCTCATCGCGTCGAAGGCCCCCTGCATGGTCAGCCCGTGCCGCTCGACGAGGACGCCCTTGGCCTGTTCGATCGAGACCCGGCTGTCGAGAGCGTGCTGCAGCTGCTGGGCCACCCGACGCGTCTCGTCGGACGAACGCCACTCGAGGATGCCGACGGAGGCCACGTCGGCGAGAGCCTGGGCCAGCTTGACCTGCGACGGCACCAGGTAACCGGGCTCGGCCATGAAGAGGTTGAGGCCCCCGATGGTGGTCTCACGCAGACGCAGGGGGAGGGCCGTCACGGCGCGGATCCCGCTCGCGAGGGCCGCCTGAGTGAAGGCGGGCCAGCGCGGTGCATCCTCCTCGAGGTCGCGACTGGCCACGATGCTGCCGGTCGTGACGGTGTCGAGGCAGGGCCCTTCGCGGTTCTGCAGCTGGAACGTCTCCAGCAGCCGGGTCTCCTCGCTCGAGGAGGCGACGACGGTCAGGTGGCCCGCCTGGTCGGCGAGCAGGATGCCAGCGGCCGAGACGGGGAGCAGCTCCACGCAGCGTCGCACCAGGACATCGAGGATGCCCACGACGTCGTAGTCGTCGACCAGGGTGTCGGCCAGCGTCACGAACGTCTCGATGATGAGCGACTCCCGCTGGGATCCCTCTTGCTCGAGCTCGAGGGGCCTGCGCGCCCCGTGCGTGTCGTCCATCAGTTCTCCTGGGTGAAGCGGATGCGGCCCTCGACGACGTCGCGGGCGACGTCCACGAGGGGTATGCGGGTCGCGAAGGCACGGGCGCGGAGCATGAGGAGGGCCTGAGCAAGGCCCACATCGGCCTGGACCGTCACCATGCCCGTGGCCTGGTGCACCTGAAACTGGTGGTACGACGCCTCGTCGCTGCGCTCGGCCCCTCCGAGCACGGCCGCGACGTCGGCGTCGTAGAGCAGCTGGACGGCAGCCTTCAGGCTCGCAGACACGGCGCTCGTCCTCTGGGCGGTCGTGAGCGCCCCGGGGTCCGTGCGGCAGAGGTCCATGGCTCCCAGCGTGACTCCCCCGACCCGCAAGGGGAAGGAGAACGTGGCCCTGACTCCCATGGCGACCGCCTCAGGGGTGAATCCCGGCCATCGGGCCGACTCGCCCGGCTCGCACAGGTCGGCCGTGAGCACGGGCGAGCCGATCCGGACGGCGTCGACCGACGGTCCCTCACCGAGAGTGAGCTGCAGGTCCTCCAGTGCCCTGGCGAGGGCGTCGGTGCTGCAGACAGTCTGGTTGCGGGTGTCAGTCATGAGCGAGATCGCGGCGCCGTCGACCCCGACGAGCGCCACCGCCGATTCGCAGGTGTCGAGGATGGACGACGGCCGGTGGGTCGCCGTGTCATCCACGCCGCCCCGGTGAGTCGTCATCGAGGTCCGACCCGAGGGGGGTCGACGGGGGGCCCAGGTGGCACGCGGTGCTCGTCAACTCGTGATGCGCTGATGGTGCCGATCCTCTCGTGTCGTGCACCGATGGCACGTCGCCGGTCACTGTGCGTGAGTGCCTGACCGCTCCGGAACGCTGAGGGCGACCGGGCATCCCGGCCGAG
Organism: Actinomycetales bacterium; assembly: GCA_038230235.1. GTDB lineage: Bacteria > Actinomycetota > Actinomycetes > Actinomycetales > Dermatophilaceae > Lapillicoccus. Next base: position 37,983 of record JBBRNQ010000007.1, on the reverse strand, counting down.
GACCTGGGCCAGGGGGTCTCAGCGTGGCGCACGCGTGCCGAAAGAGCAATCCCCCGACAGCACCGACAGCACCGGCAGTGCCGGGTTCTCCGTCGCTGGCGTGCTGCGCGACCCCGTACGGCTCAGCGCTGGTCAGAGGGTGCCGGCTGGGCCACGAGGAGCAGTGCCTTTCCCTCGTGGGGCGCGAGGTCGACGTGCAGGCTGTGCAGGTCGTCGACCTCTCCGACGACCCGCCCGGTCATCATGTTGGTCACGATGCTCCCGGGCAGGATGGTGCTCGAGAGGACGGTCCCGGAGATCGGCTCGCCGGAGAAGTTGAGAGCGGTCACCTGCTGGCCGGCGTCGACCTCGTGGATCATCACCATCATCGCCTTGTGCGACACCGCAGGCACGTCGAGCTGGCGTGCGGTCGCGATGCCGTACTGGGCCCGCACCTCGAGGATCCGGCTGAGCCGCGAGGCGAAGGACGTGGGGTCGTCGAGCTGTGCCGGAAGCGCGCCATACAGGGCTCGACCTCTTGGCATCTTCGAGGTCGACTCGTGCGCGATCGGCTGGTAGTCCATCAGGTCGTAGGCCGAGCGGTGGATCCACCGGGTGTCACCCGCCCGGATGAGGTCGGCCACCTGCCCGCGCTCGAGCGTCAGCGCGCCCACGAGGTCCCACCCGGAGAGGGCGAACACGCCCGGCTGCCAGGCGTTGTACATCGCGAGCAGCAGGTGGGCCTGCTTGATGCGCTCGATCTCGTCGTCCGTGAGGGCCGCGAGGTCGGTGAACCCCAGGGAGGCGGCGATCACGGTGGCGGTCGTCGACGCGATGCCGTTCTGCGTGAAGGTCGCGTTGTAGGGGCCGGCCGCGCCGGTGAGCCGGTCGGTGAGCTCGGCGCGGATGAGGACGGCCAGCTCGGCACCGGTGATGGGGGCCCGGCGGAAGGTGTACTCGTCGCCGGCGTGCACGGCCGCGAAGTGGACGAGCTCGTAGGTCATCTCGTCGTGGTTCTGCAACGCGTGCACCAGCGAGACGGTGTCGACCCGGCTGTCGCGCGCGATGTTCATCGTCAGCCGCAGGAACTCGGTGTCGGCGGTGGCCAGGGCGTGGTGGTAGGCCGGACGGGTCACGAAGTCGTAGGAGAGGTCGGCGCCCCGCTCCTGGGTGTCGCGGATGTCGTCGATCGAGAGGTTGAGCTCCTGGAAGGTGAACCCCCCGACCTTGCGGACCATGCTGGCGATGAGCTGGTTGGCGGCCTCCGACAGGGGGTGCCCCTCTGACCAGGCCGGCCCACCCTCGGCGCTCTTCTCCACGCCGAGGAAGCCGTTGGCGTCGAGCCGCAGGGCTCCGCTGCCGAGGTCGCTGAGCGAGTGCAGGGCGTCACCGATGACCAGCCGCATGGCGGCGAAGGTGGGGTCGAGCCAGTTGAGCGACGGCTGGCCCTCCTTGAAGTAGTGCAGGTAGACCCAGCGGTGCTCCTCACCGTCGGGTCCGAGGACGGGGGCGGTGGCCGACCAGTTGGTCTCCTTCAGGCCGGGCTCGTAGAAGATCACGCGCTGCAGCTCACCGACGATGTAGCCCGCCCGGGACAGGCGGTCCTCGGTGGCCTGGTCGAGGTTGGCCGAGTCGGCGCCGCGCGGCACCTTGGGCAGCAGGTGCCAGTCGGAGCGGGGGATCTCGACCATGTGGTAGATGCCAGGGTAGTCGCCGACCTTCATCTCGGCCAGGCGGAAGTCGGCCCCCTTGCCGGTGTGGCCGGGCACGATGTCGTCGATCACCAGACCGGCGTGCTCGGTGGCCACGTCGCACATGAGCCGGAACTCGTCCTCCGTGCCGAACTCCTCGTCGAACTGCGTCGAGATGCGGTCGAAGTGGCCGTCGACACTGGGGGTCAGGTCCCAGCCCGAGATGCCACCCGCCTTCTTCACCGGTCCGGTGTGCACCGCCGAGATGCCGACTCGCGCGAAGGCGGCCCACAGGTCCGGGTCACCGAGCGTGCCGAGGAAGGACGAGCCGGGGCGCGTGATCATCGAGATCGGGTAGGCCGTGAACCACACCGACGCCTTCTCGATGGCCGCTCGGGGGTCGGGGTCGGCATACGGGTTCTGCCACATGCTGCCCTGCCCGGTGAACTGGGTGGCGAAGCCCTTGGCGTCGGCGAGCATCGACTCCTGCTCGAGCCACTCGAGGTAGGCGGGGTTCGACCCGTCGGGCGGACCGTCACCGCGGGCGCGGCGCTGCCACGGGAAGATGCGCAGCCGGCCACGGGGTCGCAACCGGGCCGGTCTGGCCGGGTAGAACTGCCCGTCGTAGTTCATGACCGAGCTGCTCTCGTCTGCCGACTCGTCAAGGACCTCGGCAGCAACGGTCGGCGCAGGGACCCTCAGATCAGCGGGGTGGTCAGACGGGTGGGACTCCTGGTGCATGTACGCGTTTCTCTCTCGGTCCGTGCGGTGCCGCGCTCGAGGTGGCAGGCCAGCGCCTCGACTCTACTGAGTCGGCGCCGGGCATGGGTGGGGCACCCTGGAGCGGGGTGGTCGTCGCCGCTTGCGAGGCCCCGGGCTCCTTCCCTCCGCACCCCTGGAGTGGTGCGGTGCCGCGGCCGGGGGGATCACGTCACACCTTCGTGCGCCGCGGCCGGGCGGGCTCCGGCTGACGCGCTCTGCTCGGGCTGCGAGCGCATGGCCTTCACCGCCATCGCCAGGGACGCGAGGAGCAGGCCAGCACCCGTGAGCAGGGCGGTGCGCAGGCCGGCCTGTGCGCCCGAGGCTGCTCTCACGCCCTGGTAGACCGTCATGAGCGCCGCCGCCCCGATGGAGGACCCGATGCGCTGGCTCGTCTGCAGTGCACCGCCGACCGCGCCGCCCATGCTCGGGGGCACGTCCGCGAGGGTCAGGGTGATGTTCGGGGAGACGACGGCGCCGCCGCCCAGCCCGGCGAGGAGCAGGGTGGGGACCGCCACGACCCAGAGCCCATCGACGGCGTGGCCCGGCAGGAGGAGCGCCGCGAGCCCCGTGGCGACGATGATCGTCGCCAGCGCGGCGACGGTGAGACGGCGCCCGATCGTGGTCACCACGCGTCCGGCCAGGACCGCGCTGACCGCGGAACCCCCCGCGAAGGGCAGCAGGAGCAGGCCGGCGCCCAGGGGGGTGAGGCCGAGGGCGTCCTGGAAGTAGACGGACAGGACGAGCAGGAGCCCGGTGAACCCGGTGAAGTAGAGCGCTCCCACTCCCATCCCGTTGAGGAAGCCCGGCAGCCGCCGCAGGAGGCCGAGGTCGAGCAGGGGCTCGCGGCCCCGGTCCACCAGGTGGCCCTCCCAGCGGGCGAAGGCCCAGGCGAAGAGAGGCAGGCCGAGAAGGAGCAGCAGCGGCAGGCGGGCGCCGCTCTCGGCGCTCACCACCGGATACAGCAGGCAGAGGACGGCCAGGCCGAGCAGGGCCGCCCCCAGCAGGTCGATGTGGGCGCGGTCGTCGGCGCCCCGCTTCCGTCGCGGCACCATCCTCGCGACAGCGACCAGCCCGACCACGCCGATCGGGACGTTGACGAGGAACAGATAGCGCCAGCCGCTCTGCTCGCCCGCCACCGCGATGATGGCGCCCCCGAGGACGGGTCCGATGGCGGACGCGAACGAGACGGTGAAGCCGAACGCCCCGAAGGCCCGCCCCCGCTCGGCACCCCGGAACAGCTGCTGGATGAGCCCGGAGTTCTGCGGGGTGAGCAAGCCGGCCGCAGCCCCCTGCAGGAGCCGTGCCGCGACCACCCAGGCGGCCGTCGGCGCGAGGCCGACGGCGGCGCTCGTGACGACGAAGGCGCTGAGGCCGATGAGCATCATGCGTCGTCGGCCGAAGGAGTCCCCCAGTCGGCCACCGGCGACGAGGGTGAGGCCGAAGGTGAGGGCATAACCCGACACCACCCACTGGATCGTGCCCGCCGTGGTGGACAGGCCCGACTGCATCGACGGGATGGCGACGTTGACGATCGAGACGTCGAGCAGGGACATGAAGCCGACGACGAGGGTGACGGCCAGGATGCGCCACCGACGGGGGTCGGGCTCGTCGCCCTGCTCGTGGTCGCGAGCCACGGGTCGGGTCCGGTCGCTCCGGTCGTCGGTCGTGGCGTGCTCACTCACCTCCTCACTCTGCCTCACGGCAACGGGTCAGCGCAGGACCGACCCTCCTGCTGGCCGGGCACACAGGTGGGGGAGGCCACACCCCAAAGCCTGCACCGACCGGTGGCCCTCCTGCGAGGATGCCGCCATGCCAACCAGGCCCGCGCCCGCGCCCCTTCCCTTCCTTGCCGTCGGGACCTCCCTCGCCACCAGGGCGCGGGGCGTCGGCGACCTCACCACCGGTACGGCCCGCGCGGCAGTGGCGCTGACGCGCTCGGGGGTCGTGCGTCCGATGGGTGTCGGCCGGCTGTGGTCGGTCGGTCGCGCGCTCGCCCGCTACGGCAACAGCGTCACGGCGGCCTTCGCCGTGGGCGCGGCCCGCGAGCCCGACGGCCTGGCGGTCATCGACGAGGCCGGAGAGCTGACCTACGCCGAGCTCGAGACGTCGACCGACCGCCTGGCCCGTGCGCTGTTGGCCCGGGGGGTCGGGCCGGGCGCCCCTATGGGTCTGCTCTGCCGCAACGGTCGCGCGCCCCTCCAGGTGATGTCTGCGGCGGGCAAGATCGGGGCCGACGTGGTCCTGCTCAACACGGGCCTGTCACCGGCGCAGCTGGTCGGTGTGCACGCCCAGCAGCGGCTGCACACCGTGGTGGCCGACCCCGACCTCGTCGTCCTCCTGGATGCCCTCCAGGGCCAGGCCGGGGCTCCGGCCGTCGTCGTCACGGATGGTGGGAGCGCCGAGAATCTTGAGGGACTCATGGCCTCGGGGGGGTCACTGTCGGCCACCGACGCCGCGGACCTGCCCTTCAAGCCCCCCCACAGTCGCATGATCGTCCTCACCTCGGGCACCACCGGCACCCCGAAGGGAGCGAAGCGCCCGCACCCGTCGACCCTCGCACCGGCGGCCTCGATCCTCTCGGCCATTCCCCTGCGGTTCGGTGACGTCGTCCACATCGCCGCGCCGCTGTTCCACACCTGGGGCAATGCGGCCCTGCTCCTCGCCGCTCTGCACGGGTCGACCATCGTGCTCTCACGCAGCTTCGATCCCGACTCCTTCCTGGCCCTGGTCGAACGGCACCGGGCCTCCACGGTGATCGCCGTGCCGGTGATGCTGCAGCGGGTCGTCGAGCACCAGCAGCGGGCCGGGCTCCGGGCCGGGTGGGCGGGCACCTTCCGACCGCGGATCGTCGCGGTCAGCGGCTCGGCCCTCCCGTCGGGCTTCGCGACCACCTTCATGGACGACTTCGGTGACTGCCTCTACAACCTCTACGGGTCGACCGAGGTGTCGTGGGTCAGCATCGCCGCGCCGAGCGACCTGCGCGACGCGCCCGGCACCGCCGGGCGGGCGCCGGTTGGCACCACCCTGGTCGTCCTCGGCGACGACGACCAGCCGGTTCCCACCGGCACGGAGGGCCGCGTCTTCGTCGGCAACGACCTGCCGTTCGACGGGTACACCGGCACCGACGTGGCTGTGGAACGACGAGCTGGACTGCTCGGCACAGGCGACACCGGCCATCTCGACGCCCTCGGGCGGCTGCACCTCACGGGCCGCTCCGACGACCTGATCGTCTCGGGCGGCGAGAACGTGCACCCCGGCCCGGTCGAGGACCTGATCTGCTCCAGTCCCGCCGTCACGGAGGTGGTCGTGCTCGGCGTCCCCGACCAGCAGTTCGGTCAGCGGCTGGTGGCCTGGGTGGTGCGTTCCGAGACCGCATCGGGTCAGGCACTGACGGAGGACGACGTCCGCGACCTCGTCAAGGACCGTCTGGCCCGCTTCGCGGTCCCCCGTGACGTGCACTTCCTCGACGTCCTGCCCCGCAACCCGACCGGCAAGGTGCTGCGTACGGCTCTCCCCGGCTGGAGCCGCTGACGAGCAAGGCCACAAATTGAGGGTCGCTGGAAGGTCGCGTCAAGAGGGTCGGTGGTCAGCGGTCGGCCGGCGGTGCGGGTCGGATGCCGGGGCGCCCGGCGGTGCCGGCGGCCCTCACGACCTCCCGGCCGATCCGCCGTCCAGCCCGCGCCAGCGGCGTGGGCCCCTCGTTCGCCACCGCCGGGGGCATGACCACGACCGGGCAGGGGGCGGAGTAGACCAGACGCTGGGCGAACATCGGGCTCGTGCTGAGGTCGGTACGGCGCGGTGCGTCCAGCACGACGAGGACGGCGCCACGAGCGGCCGCGACGAGAGCCTTGCGCCGACCGCCGTGGACGAGGCGGCACTCGACGCCGTGGTCGGGGCCGAGCACCGACGCCACGTCGTCCACGAGTCGAGCCTGCTCGCCGGCACAGGCGTCGGTGGGGTCGTAGGTCGCGAGGGGCGGACGGGTGCCGCTGGTGCTCGCCGTCGCCGGCCGCCAGGCCCGGACGGCGACGACGTGCGCCTGCCGGTGTCGTGCCTCCTCGACTGCCCACCGCAGCGCCTGGGGTGACCCGCTGCGGGCGCTCACGCCCACGACGATGGTGTCCGTCATGCCGACTGCTCCTGCGACTCGTCGACCTTGGACAGCGGGTCGGCGATGTCCTCGAGGCTCTGACCCTCGGCGTCGATGCCGAAGAACCAGGCCACGACACCGCCGAAGATCATGATCACCGCGCCGAGGACGTAGCCCCAGAAGAGCGGTGTGCGGTCGGACCCGTCGCCGATGAGCAGGCCGTAGATCGTCGGGGCCAGGGCTCCCGCACCCTGACCGATGGCGAAGAAGTAGGAGATGGCCTGCCCACGGACCTCCAGCGGGAAGATCTCGCTCACCGTCAGATAGGCCGCCGACGCACCGGCCGAGGCGAAGAAGAAGGACACGCACCAGAACACGGTGTGGGTCGTGGCGCTGAGCGACCCGGCCTGGAAGAGGAAGGCCGAGACGAGGAGGACGGCGCCGGCGATCAGGTAGGTGCCGAAGATCATCTTGCGCCGGCCCCAGGTGTCGAAGAGGTGACCGAGCAGCAGCGGGCCGAGCAGGTTGCCGACCGCGAAGGGGTAGAAGTACGCGCTCGTGCCCGACTTGCTGATCCCGTAGAAGTTCTCGAGGACCAGGGCGTAGGTGAAGAAGATCGCGTTGTAGAGGAAGGACTGGGTGATCATCATGGTCAGACCGAGGAAGGTCCGACGGGGGTACTTCTGGAAGAAGACGTGACGCAGCTGGCTGAAGGGGATCGACTCGTGCGCCTTCACCGTCATCGCCTTGTCGTCCGGCACCGGAGCCAGGGTGACCCCCTCGGCCTCGACCCTCCGCTCGATCTCGTCGACGGTCGCGTCGGCCTCCTGGCTGCGGCCGTGGGTGACCAGCCAGCGCGGGCTCTCGGGGATGTGCCGTCGCAGGAAGATGATGACTAGACCGAGGACCGGGCCGATGAAGAAGCCGATCCGCCAGCCCCAGTGCTCGGAGACGTGCGAGGGGTCGAGCAGGTAGGCGCTCGCGACCGCTCCGAGCAGCGCGCCGCCCCAGTAGGTGCCGTTGACGGCGATGTCCACCCGGCCGCGGTACCTGCTGGGGATGAGCTCGTCGATCGCCGAGTTGATGGCGGTGTACTCGCCGCCGATGCCGAGCCCGGCCACGAAGCGGAAGACCCACAGGAACCACATGGCCGGCGCGAGCCCGGCGATGCCGGAGCCGACGAGGTAGATGGCCAGGGTGAGGATGAAGAGCTTCTTGCGCCCCAGCCGGTCGGTGAGACGCCCGAAGGTCAGGGCACCCACGACCTGACCGATGAGGTAGATGGTGCCGGTGAGACCGACCTGCGCGGCGTCCATGCCGAGGTCGGCGGCGTAGCCGTTGGCGGCGACGAGCTGGATCTCGAGCCCGTCGAGGATCCACGACACCCCGAGCCCGACGACCACGGACCAGTGGAACCGCGTCCAGGGCAGTCGGTCCATCCGGGCCGGGACCAGGCTCCTCACGGGATGCTGGTCCCTGGTGGTTCTGGCAGCGACGCTCATGGGTCCTCCAACTCTGGCGGGGTCGACGTGGGGGCCCCGTACCCATCTGGTTGGTTCTTGCAACCGCCGTGCCCGTCCGAGATCGGCCGAGTTCTCAGATTGGTTCGTCTGGTTTCCGAACAAACAGGCGTGGCGCCCGTACGCTGGGCCCAGACAGGCACGCGACCCGCTGGGGCCGTGGCCCGGATCTGGTGGCAACGGATCTGGTGGCAACGGATCTGGCCGAGGCACGACATCAGGCAGTGAGCAGACCAGGAGGTCGACGCGAGGTGGGCCGGGAGATGGCGGGGGCGAGACCGATCCGGGCCGACCAGGCGTCGATGCGGCGCACGAACCTGGGTCTGATCCTGCGGCACCTGCGCGACCACAGTGGTCAGTCGCGGGCCCGTGTCGCCGCGCAGACGGGCCTGTCGAAGGCGACGATGTCGAGCCTGATCAGCGACCTCGTCGAGCGCGGCCTGGTCACCGAGGGTGAGCTCGACCGCGGCGGATCGGTGGGGCGCCCCGGGCTCGCGCTGCATCTCGACGGGGCCCACGTATGCGGGATCGGCCTCGAGATCAACGTCGACTACCTCAGCGTGACCGCCCTCGACCTGCGTGGACGCGTCCTGGTCGAGGCCACCCGCCCGCTCGACACCGCAGCCCTCGGGTCGAGAGCCGTCGTGGGCCTCGTCGCCGACCTCATCCTCGACACGACGCGCACGCTCGCGGTCCGCGGGGTGCGCCCGGTGTCGGTCACGGTCGCGGCGCCCGGCAGCATCGACCACGAGGGAGGGCGGGTCATGTTCGCTCCCAACCTCGGCTGGCGTGACCTCGCCCTCCTGCGCGAGCTGACTGAGCTGCTCGGCCCGTCGGCGCCACCGGTCGTCCTCGAGAACGACGCCAAGCTCGGTGCGGTGGCCGAGCACGCCCAGGTGCTCGCCACCGGGGTGCACGACCTGGTCTTCATCGCGGGTGACGTCGGTGTCGGCGCCGGCATCATCGTGGAGGGGCGTCTGCTGAGAGGGGCCTCGGGGTTCGCCGGCGAGGTCGGTCACATCTGCCTCGACACGACGATGCGCGAGTGTGCCTGCGGTCGCCGGGGCTGCTGGGAGACGGTGGTCGGGCTCAACGCGTTCCTGCGGCTGGCCGCCGACGAGCCAGACCCCCTGCTCGATCCGGCCCAGCCGCTGGAGGACCGGATGGCGCAGATCCGTGCTCGTGCCCTCGCGGGGGAGCCCCGCGCCTGCGCGGCCGTGGACGTCATCGGGCGGGGTCTCGCGGCGGGGATCTCCCTGCTCACGGATGTGTTCGACCCCTCCCTGGTGGTGCTCGGCGGCTACTTCGCCCTGCTCGGAGACCTCCTCGTCGAGCCGGTGACGCAGACGCTCCGGGCACGGGCCCTGACCGACTCGGTGCCGAGGGTGGCCGCGTCCACCCTGGGTCTGACCTCCGCCGCGCGCGGAGGAGCGCACCTGGCGCTCGACGTGGTCTTCAGGGACCCGGGATCGGTGTCGCCACCCGTTCCCGCGGCCGTGCTAACTTCGTGAATTCCGGCCACCCCGCAAGGTCCCGGCCTCCGCCAGTACGAACACCCGTGGTGACCTCGATGTCGAACGACGCCCTGCCCGTGAATGCCGCCGACGCGGATGCCCGTCCCGTCTCGACCTCGCACCTCGCCGCCGAGGTCCTCAGCCAACCCCGGCTCTGGGAGCAGGTGGTGAGGAGGCTGCCCGACCTGGCACCGTCGCTCCCGGCCCGCGGGGCTCGCGTGGCCGTGGTCGGCTGCGGCACCTCGCTGTTCGTGGGGCGCGCCTACGCCGCGCTCCGCGAGAGCGCCGGGTTCGGTGAGACCGACGCCTTCGCGGCGAGCGAGAGCCGACTCGACCGGGCCTATGACCAGGTGCTGCTGATCTCGAGGTCGGGGACGACCACCGAGGTCGTCGAGGTGCTGAGGCACCTGCGCGACCGCGGGATCCGGACCAGTGCGGTCGTGGCCACGCCCGAGACACCGGTCGCGCTACTGGCCGACCAGGTCGTGCTGCTCCCGGAGGTCGACGAGGAGTCGGTCGTGCAGACCCGGTTCGCCACCGCGACCCTGGCCCTGCTGCGGGCCTCGCTCGGCGAGGACCTCTCCGGCGCGGTCACCGACGCCCGCTCGGTGCTGGCGGAGGACGAGGAGACCGCCGTCGGCCACCTCGTCGGTGCCGAGCAGATGACCTTCCTCGGTCAGGGCTGGACGCTCGGGCTGGCGCAGGAGGCGGCCCTCAAGCTGCGTGAGTCGGCCCAGCGCTGGACCGAGTCCTACCAGGCGATGGAGTACCGGCACGGCCCGATCGCGATCGCGTCACCCGGTCGGGTCACGTGGGCCCTCGGACGGGTGCCGAGCGGTCTCGCCGAGCAGGTCACGGCCACCGGCGCGCACTTCGAGCACCGGCATCTCGATCCCCTCGCCGAGCTCGTGCGGGTGCACCGGCTCTGCCTCGCGGTCGCGGCCCAGCAGGGACTCGACCCCGACCACCCGCGCCACCTCACGCGCTCCGTGGTGCTCACGTCCCCCGGCACGCGCTCCGGCCCCGACGCCGGGGCCAGCGACCTCGGCCCCGGATGAGCGGTCGTCGCCGGACCGACGTGACGAGGGGTGCCGGGTCAGCCACGGGGCAGGGGAGAGATGGCAGCCCCTCCATACCGGTCGTCGCCGCTGTCGACATCGGGGGCACCCGCACGAAGGCAGCGCTGGTCGACGCGGCGCTGCTCGAGGTCGTGCGCACCATCGTCCCCACCCCTGCGACCGTGGCGCACGACATCGGTGAGCACGTCTCGTCGCTCGTCGACCGCCTCGTCGTCGAGGCGACCGCGAACGGCCTCCCGGTCGAGCTCGTCGGCTGCGGGGTCGTCGTCCCCGGGCTCGTCGACGAGGCGAGGGGGGTCGGCCTCTACTCCGTCAACCTCCGGTGGCGCGACCTGCCGATCGCTGACCTGGTCCACGTGACCACGGGCCTGCCCACGGTGGTCGGGCACGACGTCCGCGCCGGGCTGCTGGCGGAGGCCCGCCTCGGAGCGGCCCGGGGAGCACGTCACGCCCTCTTCGTGCCACTGGGCACCGGGGTCGCGGCGGCGCTGATGGTCGACGGCTCCGTCCTGCGGGGCGGTGGCTGGGCCGGTGAGCTCGGCCACGTGTCGATCGTGCCTGACGGCCCCCCGTGCGCGTGCGGGGGGCGGGGCTGCCTCGAGGTCATCGCCTCGGCGTCGGCCATCGCCCGGGCCTACACAGCCCGCACCGGCGAGCAGGTCGATGCCCGCACCGTCGCCCTGCGGGTCGGGCAGCGGGACCCGGTGGCCCAGGCGGTGTGGGCCGAGGCGGTCGACGCCCTGGCCAAGGGGGTGCTCGCGACCGTCACCATCACGGGGATCGACCTCGTGCTCGTCGGAGGCGGCCTGGCCCTGAGCGGCGAGACACTGCTCGCCCCCCTGCGGCGCGAGCTCGACCGGCTGCGCACCTTCCAGAGGCCCCCGCGCGTGGTCCGGGCCGCGTTGGGGGACCGGGCCGGCTGCCTCGGCGCGGCCTGCCTGGCGTGGGAGGCCGTCGGCCGCCCGACAGCCACCCTCGACCGCGTGGAGCCCGCGCACTGACCGACCCGCTGCCCCTCACCCGCCCCTCCTCCCACGTCGCCTTGTTGCTCCCGACGCGACCCTTCTCCCTCGGAGATCCGGGGAAAGGGGCACGGACGGAGCAACATGCGTGACGGTCGGATCAGAGCCAGGTCCCCCGACGCATGACCCTCACGAGGTTCAGCTGCGCGTCAGTGACGAGCAGGTCGGCGTGGGTCCCGGGCGCGAGGCGCCCGACGCCCTCGAGCCCCAGGGTCCGGGCCGGGGTGGTAGTCGCGGCCCGGACGGCGTCCGCCAGGGAGACACCAGCCTCCTGCACGCACCACCGGACCACGTCGAGCAGCGTGGCCACCCCACCCGCGATCGAGCCTCCCTCGGCCAGCCGGGCGGTGCCCGCCGCCACGACGACGTCCTGACCACCGAGCGTGTAGTGCCCGTCCGGCATCCCGCTGGCGGCCATGGCGTCGGTCACCAGGTCGATGCCGTCGGGGCCCACGACCTCGAAGAGCATCCGCACCGTGCCCGCCGCGAGGTGCACGCCGTCACCGATGACCTCGAGGACGGCGTCACCGGCAGCGGCCCGCTCCAGGCAGGCGGCGACGGGTCCGGGCTGACGGTGGTGCAACGGTGGCATCCCGTCGAAGACGTGGGTCACGAGGGGCCGCCCTCCGTACGGCGCCACCTCGCGCCCCAGGCGCAGCGACGCGACGGCCGTGTCGACGTCGCAGTCGGTGTGCCCGAGCGCCGGCAGGATGCCGAGACCCGCGAGCAGCCGCGGGAGCCGGTCTCCTCCGGGTCGCTCCGGCGCGTAGGTCATCTGCAGGATCGCGCCGTCCGCCCCTGCGTCCGACGCCGCCGACACGAGGGCCTCCACGAGGGCCGGGTCGGCGTCGGTCAGGACCGCCGGGTTCTGGGCGCCGCAGCGTGCAGTCGACAGGAACGGGCCCTCCAGGTGCAGCCCGGCGAGATCGCCGTCGCGAACGAGGCCCGCACCGGCCCGCACCCCAGCCAGCAGCCGTTGCGGGGTGTCGGACACGAGGCTGCCGACGACGGTCGTGCTGCCCGAGCGGTGATGGTGCGCCGTCGCCAGGCGGGCCCCGTCACCGTCGGTGCCGTACTCACCCCCGGCTCCACCGTGACAGTGGGTGTCGACCAACCCGGGCAACAGGGTGCGACCGGTCTCCCAGCCCGCAGGGACCTCAGCCCCGCGCAACGGTTCGGGCACCGAGGTGGCCGGGCCGGACCACAGCACTCGGCTCCCCTCGACGACGACGACCCCGTCGTCGACCAGGCCCTCCGGGGCCACCACGCGCCCCGTGAGCGCGAGGCGGGCGGGCAGCGCATCGAGGTCGGTCACGTCACCCATCATGCCGACCGCCGCCGCCGGCTCCCACCCCGATGTCAGAGCCGCGACGCGAGCTCCGTCCCCTCGCGGATGGCGCGCTCGGCGTCGAGCTCGGCGCAGACATCGGCTCCGCCGACGAGGTATGGAGTCCTGCCGGCCGCCACGAGGGCGTCGTACAGGCTGCGCTCGGACTCCTGGCCGGCGCACACGACGACGTGGTCCACCGGCAGCACCCGGCTCGCCCCGGAGGGGAGGGTCAGGTGGAGTCCGGCGTCGTCGAAACGGTCGTAGGAGACTCCGGGAATCATCTCGATACCGTTGTCCCGCAACGTCATCCGGTGAGCCCAACCCGAGGTGCGGCCGAGCCCGGCGCCGATGCGTGAGGTCTTGCGCTGCAGGAGCCAGACCTGCCGGGCCGGTGCAGGCGCCGACCTGACGGCGAGGCCGCCCGGGCTGGACACCGTCTCGTCCACACCCCACCGGGCCAGGAAGTGGGTGACCGTCTCGGGCCCGCTCGTGCCGTGGTCGCCCGGCAGCTCCTCGTGCACCAGGAAGGTCGACACGTCGACCCCGATGCCCCCGGCCCCGATCACGGCGACCCGTGGGCCCGGCACCACGTCACCGGCCAGCACGGCGGCGTACGAGACGACACGGGGGTCGTCGTGGCCGGGGAAGGCGACCGCGCGTGGCACGACGCCGGTGGCCACGACCACGTCGTCGTACCCCACGACGTCAGCCGGACGGACGTGGGTGCGCAGCCGCACGTCGACCCCCCGCACCTGCAGCTGGCGGTCGTAGGCCGCGAGGGCGTGGGCGAACTCCTCCTTGCCCGGCACCCGCATGGCGAGGCGGAACTGTCCCCCCAGCTCGTCGGCGGCGTCGAAGAGGGTGACCCGCAGGCCACGCTCGGCCGCGGCGACGGCGGTTGCCAGCCCGGCGGGCCCGGCGCCGACGACCGCGACCGCACGGCGGCGGGTCTCGGGCACCGGCAGCAGCACCAGCTCGGTCTCCCGCCCGGCCCGGGGGTTGAGCAGGCAGGAGACCGTGCGGTTGGCGAAGGTGGCGTCGAGACACGCCTGGTTGCAGGCGATGCAGGTCATGATCTCGTCGCTGCGGCCGGCCGCGGCCTTGGTCACCAGCGCGGGGTCGGCCAGGAAGGGCCGGGCCATCGACACCAGGTCTGCGGTGCCGTCGGCCAGGAGCCGCTCCGCGACCTCCGGGGTGTTGATCCGGTTGGCGGCCATCACCGGGACGTCGACGTGAGCCCGGAGGCGGGCCGTCAGTGAGGCCCAGGCCGCTCGCGGCACCTGGCTGAGGATGGTCGGCACCCGGGCCTCGTGCCAGCCGATCCCGGTGCCGAGGGCGTGCACCCCCACCTGCTCCAGCTCGTGGGCGAGGGCCAGGACGTCGTCCCAGGTCTGACCGTCCTCGACGAGGTCGACCAGCGAGATCCGGTAGACGACCGCGAGGTCGTCGCCGACCGCCTCGACGACCCGACGCACGACCTCGACGGGCAGGTGCCGTCGCCGGTCGGCGGAGCCGCCCCAGGCGTCGGTGCGCCGGTTGGTGCGGGCCGCGAGGAACTGGTTGAGCAGGTAGCCCTCCGATCCCATGATCTCCACGGCGTCGTACCCGGCCCGGCGGGCGAGTCGGGCGGCCCGCACGAAGTGCTCCACGGTGCGCTGCACACCGGCGGTGGTCAGGGCCCGGGGTCGGAACGGCGAGATGGGGGACTTCAGCGACGAGGGTGCGGCGGCGAGGGGGCTGTAGCCGTAGCGGCCGGCGTGCAGCAGCTGCAGGGCGATGGCGCCGCCCTCGGCGTGGACTGCGTCGGTGACGGCCCGGTGCCGGTCGGCCGTGCGTCGGGTCGCCATCATCGAGCCGAAGGGGAGCAGCCATCCCGAGACGTCGGGGGAGCACCCGCCGGTCACGATGAGGCCCACGTCGTGGCGGGCCCGCTCGGTGTAGAAGGCAGCGAGCCGGTCGGTGTGGCGGGCCCGGTCGTCGAGCCCCGTGTGCATCGACCCCATGACGACGCGGTTGCGCAGGGTCAACGGGCCGACGGTGACGGGGGAGAGCAGGAGGGGCAGCGGCTGGGGCACGGGCTCAGCCTCCCCGATGACGACGGGGCGCGGGCGGGACTTCGGTATGAAGCCGGTCTCACCGAGGCACCCGCGGCTGCGCCCGCACCGGCGCCATACAGTGCGAGGGTGAGCAGCCCCGCGAGAGCCCGTTCCCGCGACCTGCTGGTCTCGGGCCGCAGCCGGCTCTCGGTGGAGGCCCGCGACGCCCGCGACCGCGTGCTCGCGAGCGACCCCGGCCTCGCGCGCCTGCGGCAGGGCGTGAGCGCCCTCCTCGCCGTGGCCACCACCGTCGGGGTCGAGGCGGTCTTCGGGCGGCTGGTCGGGGTCTCCGCCCAGACCGCGGTCCTCGGGGTCCTGCTCGGCGCCGTCGTCGCGATGCCGCTCTCGACCTCCGTGCGCGAGAGCGACCGTCGCACCGCTCTGGTCACCGTGGCCAGTGGCGCCCTCGCTGCTGCCACGGGCGCCGTGGTGGGGGTGTCCACGGCGCAGGTCCACGTGCTCGGGCTCGTCGCGTTCACCCTCGTCACGTTCGTCGCGGTGTGGCTGCGACGCTTCGGTCCCCGGTGGTTCACCCTCGGTTTCCTCGGGTGGCAGGCCTTCTTCTTCTCACTCTTCCTCGACCCGCCGGTCTCCGCACTCCCCTTCATGGTGGCCGCGATCGTGCTCGCCACCGGGTGGGTCGGGGTGCTGCTCATCACCGTCCTGAGGGTGGATCCCGAGGTGGCGCTCACCCGCACCGTGACGGCGCTGCGGGCCCGCGCCCGCTCGGCGATCTCGGCGGCGATCGACGTGCTGGACCTCACTCGCGAGGGTCACGAGCCCGGTGGTCCCGCCGACCTCAAGGCGGTGCAGGCCATGCGGGGGCAGCTCGTGGCGCTCTCCGAGGTCTCGCTGCTGCTCGACGGGCAGCTCTCGCAGGCCGGTTCGCTGCCGGCCCACCTCAGCCGGGGCTTCATGCGCCGGTGGGTCGTCGACATCGAGGTGGCCCTCGACGAGGTCTGCGGGGCGGTGCTCGACCTGGCCCACCTGCCGCACCTGCCCGACGGGGTGAGGTACGACGTGCGCACGGTGCTCGGCTCCGTGGGCTGGGCGCCGACAGCGGTCGCCCTGGAGCACGCCCGGGCGCTGCAGTCGCACGGACACGAGGGCATCGCGCCGGCGCGGCGTCTCGGTGCTGCTGCGGTCCTGCTCCTCGAGACGGTGGACGAGCTCGATCACCCCGCGCTGCGTCCCGACCGCAGTGACGAGGTGCTCGACCAGGGGGACGACGAGGAGCCGCAGTTCGAGCAGGTCGTCACCCTCTTCTCGGGCAACCTGCCCGGGACGGCACCCCTGGCCGAGCTGACCCACGCCCGTGACGACGCCCCGCGGTGGTCCCCTTCCCGATGGCGCCTCTCGACCCGGCAGGCGGTGCAGGCCGCCGTCGCCGCCGGCCTGTCGATCGTGATCGGCGACCTGATCTCACCTCAGCGCTACTACTGGGCGGTGATCGCCTCCTTCATCGCCTTCACCGGCACGTCGACGTCGGGGGAGACGATCCGCAAGAGCCTCAGCCGCATCGCCGGCACGGTCGCCGGTCTCGTCGTCGCCGTGGCGCTGGCGAACGCGACGGCCGGGAGCAGCGTGCTGGTGCTCGCGTCGCTCGGCGCCTGCATCTTCCTCGCGTTCTACCTCCAGGCCGTGTCCTACACGGCGATGACGTTCTTCATCACCCTGATGCTCGGCGAGCTCTACGCCCTCCTGCACACCTTCAGCGACTCCCTGCTCCTGCTGCGTCTGGAGGAGACGGCCGTCGGTGCCGTCGTCGGCATCGGCGTCTGCCTGCTCGTCCTGCCGTCGGGCAGCCGGGCCACGCTGCGGGTGGCCCGACAGGCCTTCCTCGCCTCGCTCGCCGACCTGCTCGCAGGATGCGCCGACCGCCTCGACGGCAGTGAGGCCGAACGCGACCTCATCGTGCTGGTCGTCCGGTCAGGAGC
Source organism: Actinomycetales bacterium (assembly GCA_038230235.1). Classification (GTDB taxonomy): domain Bacteria; phylum Actinomycetota; class Actinomycetes; order Actinomycetales; family Dermatophilaceae; genus Lapillicoccus. The sequence continues at coordinate 20,963 of JBBRNQ010000007.1, read as the reverse complement.
TGCGGCCCGGCAGGTGGTGCGCACCCACCAGGCCCTCACCCGGGGCCGGGTCTTCGGCACGGGCCGCGCGGCCCTGCGCCACCGGATCTCAGTGCTGGGCTCCGCGGATGCGATCGCCCGCACGCTGGCGGCCCGCGTCGAGGCGTCACCGGTCGGTGTGAGCCCACCCCTGGGCGAGGCCTGTCGCCTGATCGAGGCCGAGGCCCGCCGTCTCGTGGCCGTGCCGACCCTCATCACCGCGCCCCCCAGGTCATCGGGAGAGGGCATCGGAGAGCGGGTGGGGGCGGTGCTCGACGCGGTGGAGGGCGACCCCGCCACCGACCGCATCCGGGTCGCCGTACGTCGCCTCGCCGACTCGTTGGCGCTGCTGACCCCGCGCTCGTCCTGAGGTGCGGCGGCGGCCGCCCGGGGCGGGGCCGCCCTCCCAGGAACCTGCCAGTCTGCTGGGAAGAGCCGGACGAAGGGCTCTACCCGCACGTTCCGGGCCACCACCTGCTTGGCTGGGCCGGTGCCACCACCGATCGACCTCACCGCCGCCGGGGCGCAGGCTCTCTCGACCGCGCTGGGTCGCGAGCACCGCGATGACGAGGTCCTGCCCGGCACCGGGGGGCCGGCCGGCAACGCCCGCCTGACGGCGCTCACGGGCCTCGTGTTGCTGGTGCTCTTCCTCGGCGAGCTGGTGACCCTGCTCGACGTGCGGGGGCTGATCAGCTGGCACCTGTCGTTGGGTGTCGCCCTCATCCCCCCGGCCGCGGTCAAGACCGCGACGACAGGCTGGCGCATCGTGCGCTACTACCGCGGTGACGCCCACTACGTCGAGGCGGGCCCGCCCCCGCTCGTGCTCCGGCTGCTGGGGCCCCTCGTGGTGCTCACCACGATCGGGCTGCTGGCCACGGGGGTGGCCCTCGTGTGGGTCGGTGAGGCCAGCAGCAGACAGTCCCTGTTCACGGTCCTGGGCGTCAGGGTCGGCGTCCTCACGTGCCACCAGGGCGCGTTCGTCGTGTGGGCCGTGGTGACCGGCCTGCACGTGCTCGGGCGCCTGGTGCCGGCGTGGCAGCTGACCTGGGGCGCGGACCGGCCCGCCGTGCCGGGACGGGCCCGTCGCGGGCTGGTGCTCGTCGCCTCGACGGCTCTCGCCGTCGGCCTCGTCGGGTGGGTCCTCGTCGCCTCGGGGGGCTGGGTGGGCGCGGGTGGGTCGGAGCACGACCGCGGACCGCGTGGCTCTCACGCCGCCCCCTGACGAGGGCGACGACCCACCAGATCGGCTGGCGACGAGTCCCCGGGGCCGGGACCCCTCGCAGGTGTCAGCTCGCCCGTGGTCGCGGTGGGGTGGGCTGAGGTGAGGCGCGACAGCGTCAGCAGAGGCACACTGGCGATCATGGGCGGCAGCGAGGGTGAGGACGAGGACGGGGGTGGCGTGCGCGCCCACGTCGCGGAGTCGTGGGTGCGGTCGGCCGCAGCCGGGGTGCGCCCCGACGCGGTCGACGCGCCGATCACCCTGACGGACGACGTGCTGCGCGACGTGCGGGCGGCCCACCCGCTGGCTGCCGTCTTCCCCCTGCTCGACGACGTGCTCGGGCGGGCCGCCCGTGAGTGCGACGCGATCATGGCCGTCTCCGATGCGGCCGGCCAGCTGCTGTGGATCTGCGGCTCGCCGCGTGTGCTGCGTCTCGCAGAGACGATCGGCTTCGTCGCGGGCAGCAACTGGGACGAGCGCTTCGCCGGCACCAACGCGCCCGGCACGGCGCTCGCGCTCGACCGGTCGGTCACGGTCGTCGGGGCTGAGCACTTCCGGCGGTCGATGAGGCAGTGGAGCTGCGCGGCCACCCCGATCCACGACCCCGTCACGCAGGGCGTCCTCGGTGTCCTCGACATCACCGGGGGCGACGACATCGTGGTGCCGCAGACCATGGCGATGGTGCGGGCCGCCGCGCGGATGGCGGAGTCCGAGCTCGCTCGTGAGCTGCTCGTGCGTAGGCACCGGGGGACAGACGTCGGCGAGGCGGGTGACCGCGCGGGGCTCCTGCTCCACCTGGAGGTGCTCGGACGCTCTTCGGCGCTGCTCACGGTCGCCGGGGACGGCCGCAGGCAGACCCTGCCGCTCAGCCCGCGCCACAGCGAGATCCTGCTCCTGCTCGCGTCGGCACCGCGCGGCCTGTCCGGCGACGAGCTGATGGTCCTGCTCTACGAGGAGGACTGCTCGGCCTCCACCCTGCGGGCCGAGGTCAACCGCCTGCGCGGTCTCCTCGGGGACGAGCTGCTCGCGTCGAGACCCTACCGCCTGACGGCGGAGGTCACGGGCGACTGGTTCGGGGTGGAGGCCAGCCTGGCGCGCGGCGACGTGGCCGAGGCCCTGCGCCACTACCGGGGCCCGCTGCTGCCGACCTCGGGCGCACCGGGGGTCGTCCGGCTGCGCGAGGCGGTGGCGACCCAGCTGCGCGAGGCCGTCCGGCGCAGCGGGGAGGCCGACCTGATGTCGACCTGGACCCGCTCGTCGTGGGGAGCCGAGGACTACGAGATGTGGCAGGCGCAGCTGCTGGCGCTCGGTCCGCTCTCGCCCCTGCGCCCGCTCGTGATGGGCCAGCTCGCCCGGCTCGACCGTGAGCAGGGTGTGGGCCTGCACGGCGGAGGGCCACTCGCGGTGCCCCGGCGCGTGAGCCCGTCGGGGGAGCGTCCACGCGGCGCCCCCTCCCACCTCTGATCCACGCACACCCCCGGACCCCTGCCGGCCCGCTCCGCACGGGTGGGCCGGGGTCCCGTCGCAACGTGGTTGCAACGTGTCGCGACCTACGGTCAGCCCGTCGCCGGTGACAGCACGACCCGGCGCAGACCGACCCGCACGGTCCGCCCCCGGGCACGTAGCGGTTCCACCACTGGTGTTGGGAGACGCACATGACGGTTTACTCACCCCCCGGGTCCTCGGACTCCACGGTCACGGTCCTCGACCGCTACGGCCACTTCATCGGCGGCAACTGGGTCGAGCCCAAGAAGGGCGAGTACTTCGAGAACATCTCGCCCGTGACGGGCAAGGCGTTCACCCAGGTCGGTCGCGGCACCGCCGAGGACATCGATGCCGCCCTCGACGCCGCCCACGCCGCAGCCCCGGCGTGGGGCAAGACGTCCGCGACCGAGCGCGCGCTCATCCTCAACAAGATCGCCGACCGCCTCGAGAGCAACCTCGAGATGCTCGCCATCGCCGAGACCTGGGACAACGGCAAGCCGGTCCGCGAGACCCTGGCCGCCGACCTGCCCCTCGCGGTCGACCACTGGCGCTACTTCGCCGGGTGCCTGCGGGCCCAGGAGGGCACCAGCTCCGAGATCGACGGCGACACCGTCGCCTACCACTTCCACGAGCCCCTGGGCGTCGTCGGCCAGATCATCCCCTGGAACTTCCCCATCCTCATGGCGGTGTGGAAGCTCGCCCCCGCGCTGGCCGCCGGCAACTGCGTGGTCCTCAAGCCCGCCGAGCAGACCCCGTGGTCGATCCTCAAGGTCATGGAGGTCATCGGCGACCTGCTCCCCCCCGGGGTGCTCAACGTCGTCAACGGCTTCGGGGTCGAGGCCGGCAAGCCGCTCGCCAGCTCGCCGCGCATCGCCAAGATCGCCTTCACCGGTGAGACGACGACCGGCCGGCTGATCATGCAGTACGCCAGCCAGAACATCATCCCGGTCACCCTCGAGCTCGGGGGAAAGTCACCCAACGTCTTCTTCGAGGACGTCGCCTCGTCGGACGACGCGTTCTACAGCAAGTCGCTCGAGGGCTTCGCGATGTTCGCCCTCAACAACGGCGAGGTCTGCACCTGCCCCTCCCGTGCCCTCGTGCAGAAGTCGATCTACGCCGACTTCGTCGCCGACGGCATCAAGCGAGTGGAGGCCGTCAAGCAGGGCAACCCGCTCGACACCGACACGATGATCGGCGCCCAGGCGTCGAACGACCAGCTCGAGAAGATCATGTCCTACATGGACATCGGCCAGCAGGAGGGCGCCAAGATCCTCACCGGCGGCGAGCGGGTCACCCTCGAGGGCGACCTCGCCGGTGGCTACTACGTGCAGCCGACCGTCTTCGAGGGCAGGAACTCGATGCGGGTCTTCCAGGAGGAGATCTTCGGCCCGGTCCTGTCGCTCACCTCGTTCACCGACGAGGCTGACGCGCTGCAGATCGCCAACGACACCCTCTACGGTCTCGGCGCCGGCGTGTGGACCCGCGACGGCTCCCGTGCCTACCGCATGGGCCGGGGCATCCAGGCCGGTCGCGTGTGGACCAACTGCTACCACCAGTACCCCGCCCACGCGGCGTTCGGCGGCTACAAGAGCTCGGGCATCGGCCGCGAGAACCACAAGATGATGCTCGACCACTACCAGCAGACGAAGAACCTCCTCGTCTCCTACTCGCCCGACCCGCTGGGGTTCTTCTGAGTCCTCGAGGGGGACCTGAGGACGCCACGATGGGATCCCAGGACACGACTGCGTACACGCGGGTCGAGCTGTCCCAGGCGGCCGAGGAGCTCCTCGGCCGCCTGACCACCCGCCACGGGCCGCTGATGTTCCACCAGTCGGGTGGGTGCTGCGACGGGAGCTCACCCATGTGCTTCCCCGACGGCGACTTCCTGACCGGTGACGCCGACGTGCTGCTGGCTGACCTGTCGGTCCCGGGGCTCGAGCGACCGGTGCCGTTCTGGATGAGCAAGGAGCAGTACGAGTACTGGAAGCACACCCACCTCACCGTCGACGTCGTCACCGGTCGAGGGGGAGGGTTCTCGGTCGAGGCCCCCGAAGGGGTCCGGTTCCTCATCCGGTCACGACTGATGAGCGATGACGAGCTGAAGGCGTTCGACCTGCTCTGAGCGTCCGGTCCCCGCCCGCCCCCCACCTCGCCGAGGTGGGGGGCGGCGTCGTACCAGACTCCCTCCACAGGTGTCCCTACACTCGGGCCATGCCCTCCGACCTCGCCCTCAAGGCCATGAACGGTGTCCACCGACTGGCCCTGCGGCTCAGCGGCGGCCGACTCGGGTACGACGCCATGGGAATGCCGGTGCTGGAGCTCACGACCACCGGCCGCCGCAGCGGGCAGCGACGGGCGGTCATGCTGACCTCACCCCTCACCGACGACGGTCACCTCGTCGTCGTGGCGTCCCGAGGCGGTGACGACCGGCACCCGGCGTGGTTCCTCAACCTGCGCGACGACCCGCAGGTCGAGGTCTCGGTGCGAGGGGGTGCCCCGCAGCCGATGAGGGCCCATGTCGCGACCGCGGCGGAGCGGGCCAGGATGTGGCCGCTGATCGCGCAGCGCCACCGCAACTACGAGGGATACCAACAGCGCACCGCACGGGAGATCCCACTCGTGGTGCTGCTGCCGCAAGGCTGACGGGAGGCGCCTGCCGCGGGTTCCCGTCAGCCCGTCAGTGGCGGGCGCCCTCCCGCCAGACCAGCCGGTGCAGCGGGATGAGACGGGGGATCGAGCGCACCCCGGGGATGAACGGGACGAGCACGAGCCCGAGGCTGAGGAGCATCATCAGCCCCCACACCTGGGCGTCCGCATCCTCGGAGGTCGAGAACGGCGGGATCTGGTACCAGAAGGTGTAGAGCCACATCCACGGCTGACCGGGGTAGTTGCCGGTCTCGTTCATCATGCCCCACTGGTCGCCGCCGAGGCTCTGGGCCCGGGCCTGGTCCTCGAGGTAGGCCCCGTCGGACAGCAGGAGCAGCGACCGGGTCGAGTCGCTGCCGTAGAACGTGCCGTTCTGGGTGAGCGAGCCCTCCAGCCCGCCGGACGAGGCGAGCCGCAGGAACGAGGCAGCGATCACGGGGACCGGACCGTAGGACCCGGCAGCGACCTTGGCCGGGTCCCCGTCGGGGGCGGCGGTCAGGGCGTCGGAGTAGGCCGTCGCCCACGTGGTGCGCTGGTCATCGCCGCCGCCGTCCCAGGCCTTCAGGGCGGTGGTCAGGGCGGCGTCGCCGGCTGCCGCCTGGCGCAACGGCGTGAGCACGAGGTCCTCGGCCGAGTCGACGGGGGTCCGCACCCCCGCCCACTTCTGCAGCAGGAGCGGCCCGAGCTTCTGGCCGTCAGAGGCGGTGTTGTACGGCGGGCCGTACCCTGCGCTCGTCGTCGTGCCCGCGAGCTCGCCGGTGGCCGTGGCCACGACGTCGCCCGGCGCGGTGGCGGCCCACGAGCTCATGGTGATCGCCTTCTCGTCCGGGGACGAGAGCCCCGCGGCGAGACCTGTGGTGAGCACACCGACCGCGACGAGCGCGATGACCAGCTCCTTGACGAGGTCGTAGGGGCGGGTGGCCGCGTCGGCCGTGGTCGTCGACGATGCCGAGGCCCGGCGAGGGACGACGGGAAGCGGCACGGCAGTAGTCATCTCGCACGCCTCGGAGTCGGGGCCGACGGGTCGGCGGTGGTGGAGGTGGTGGCGGGGGTGAGGGACTCGTCCGGTCCGTCGGGGTCGAGCGGGCCACCGATCGGCGGGACGACGCCGTGACGGCGCACGAGCACGAGGTGCACGACGACGAGGAGCCCGACGACGATGGGCAGCAGCGTGACGTGCCACAGGAGCATCTGGCCGGGGTTGAGCACGTTGAAGAAGGCGCCGATGCCGACCGAGTTGAGGCCGTCCTTGGCCTCGCCCGCGATCCATTGCGCGTCGAAGTTGGTCTGGGAGAGGTAGCCGGTGAAGGCGGTGCCGATCGAGCCGAGGAAGGCGATGGCGCCGGTGACCCAGGTGAGGCCCCGGTGACCACGCCAGGCCGCCATCCAGAATGCCGACCACAGGTGCACGACCATGAAGGCGAAGAAGAGCTCGACCGACCACAGGTGCATCGAGTTGACGAAGTGCCCGAGCGACGCGACGTGCCACCACGTCGTGCCACCGGCGGCGAGCACGCACCCGGTGACGACGACCACCACGAGGGAGGCGAGGGTGAGCACGCCCAGCACGTAGGCCCACGAGGCGACGTACGCCGGCTGGCGGTCCGGGAGCGCCTGGCCCGGTGGCACGAGGTGGGTGATGCGGTCCCGGACCCAGGCGGTCCAGCTGCCCTCCGGGTAGTCGCGGTCTCCGCTGCCACGGGTGTCGCTCCGGGTGGGGTCGGCCTCGGGCGGCGTGACGGTGGTCATTCTCCGGTCCCGTCGCCTCGGGAGTGGTGACTGGGGAAGGGCAGGACGAGCACGAGGACGAAGAACACGATCATCGCGCCGATCACGCCGAGGTTGGCCCACGAGATGTGGACGAACCCCACGTCGACGTAGCTCTGGGCGAGGGTGGGGGACGACGTCAGTGCCAACATGGCGGCCTCCTGTGACGAAGCTGGCCGGCGGCCGGCTGGCCGTCGCCGCTGCCGACGCTAGGGTCGGGCCAGATGCCCGGGACAGGCCCAAGGTCCCGAAAGTCGTTGGCGGGCCGGGGTGCTCGACCGGAGCCGCGGTCCGAGGGGTCAGCCCACTCCCAGCCTCCTTTCAGGTGGCTCCCTGCCCGGGCGGGCTCCTGCAGGCTTCCGGAGCACCGTCACGGGTGCTCAGCCGGGGGCGGCCAGCTCGGAGGACAGGCGCCTGGCCACCTCGCCGAGCACGGGGACCGCCGCGGCGACGAGGTCGTCGGTCATCCGCCCGGTCGGACCCGACACGGAGATCGCGAGCGGGGTGGGGGCGTCGGGCACGACGACGGCGACGCAGCGCACCCCGATCTCCTGCTCACCCTCGTCGACGGCGTACCCCTGCTCCCGCACCCGGGCGAGCTCGGTGAAGAAGGCGTCGAGGTCGGTGAGGGTGTGCTCCGTGCGAGCCGGCAGCCCGGCACGGGCGAGCAGCCCCCGCACCTGGTCGTCGCTGCGGGTGGCGAGGATCGCCTTGCCCACGGCGGTGCAGTGCGGCTGGACGCGGCGCCCGACCTCAGTGAACATCCGCATGGAGTGCCGCGAGGGAGCCTGGGCGACGTAGACGACCTCGTCGCGGTCGAGCATCGCGAGGTTGGCCGACTCCCCGAGGGTGTCGACCAGCTCGACGAGCAGGGGCTGCGACCACGAGCGCAGCATCCGGGAGCTGGCCTCGCCGAGCCGGATCAGCCGGGGTCCGAGGGTGTAGTGCCGGGAGGGCTCCTGCCGCACGTACCCGAGGTCGACGAGCGTGCGGAGCAGGCGATGGATCGTCGGCAGGGGCAGGGCGGCGCGCACGGCGAGCTGCGAGACACTGGCCGTGCCACCGGCGTCGGCCAACAGCTCGAGGATCTCGAAGGCACGGCCGAGCGACTGCACCCCCGGCGGCCTCCCTGTCGTCATGCGGAAAGTATCCTCCACCATGCAAGAGCCGTCGAGCCACCTGGATGACCTCGCCGACCGTCTCGACCGCGACCTCGCGGAGTCGGACGCCGTCGTGCGGGCGCGGTACCCGGGCGACGACGGGCGCCGCCAGCCCGTGCACACCGTCTACGTGCCGGCCGACCGCTACGACGCCGGGCTCCCGCAGCACTGGGGCGCCCAGGCTCTCGCCGTGCTCGACCACCACCTGCCCGACCCGGCGGCTCTCGCCCGGGTCGTGGGGGTCGACGAGGCGGTCGCCGCCGAGGTCCTGCCGCTCGTGCGGGCCAAGCTGGTGACCGAGCCGATCGAGGACCTGCGCATCGACCTCGAGGACGGGTTCGGCGACCGGGGCGACGACGTCGAGGACGCCGCCGTCGACGCCGCCGCCCGTGAGCTGCGAGCCGCGCTGGCGGCCGGCCTCACGACGCCCTGCTGCGGGATCCGCTTCAAGTCGCTCGAGGCGCCGACCCGACGCCGGGGCCTGCGCACCCTCGACCGCATGGTCGGCCTGCTCGCCGAGCAGGGGCACCTGCCAGCGGGTTTCGTCGTCACCCTGCCCAAGGTCACCGCCGTCGAGCAGGTGGGGGCCATGGTCACGGCGTGCGAGGCGATCGAACGGGCCCACGGGCTCGTCCCGGCCAGCCTCCGCTTCGAGATCCAGGTGGAGACCCCCCAGTCGGTCGTCACACCGTACGGCGCCTCGGCCGTGCCGCTCATGCTGGCCGCCGCCGACGGACGCTGCACCGGGCTGCACTACGGCACCTACGACTACTCCGCCTCGCTCGGCATCAGCGCTTCGCAGCAGAGCATGGAGCACCCCGTCGCCGACCACGCGAAGGCCGTCGTCCAGGTGGCCGCCGCCGGCACCGGGGTGCGCCTGTCGGACGGCTCGACCAACGTGCTGCCGGTGGGGGAGCCCGCCGCGGTCGTCGCCGCGCTGCGGCTCCACGCGCGCCTCGTCCGTCGCTCCCTCGACCGCGGCTTCTACCAGGGCTGGGACCTGCACCCCGCGCAGCTGACGACCCGCTATGCCGCGACCTTCGCCTTCTACCGCGACGGGCTGCCGTCGGCCCTCGCCCGGCTGCAGGCCTACCTCGGCCGCCGCGACTCCGGCTTCCTCGACGAACCGGCCACCGCGAGGGCGATGGCGTGGTTCGTCGCCCGCGCCCTGGACTGCGGGGCCGTCACGACCCAGGAGGTCGAGCAGGGCAGTGGCGCGGCCGAGCTCACCGTGCGGGAGCTCGCCCACCCGAGGCGCTAGCGGGCGGCCGCACCGCGCCGGGCCGGCCCGGTGCCTCCCGGAGGGACGTCACTGCGCCATGATCGTCCTGGGCCCCGTGCCGCCCCGCCCAGCACACCACGACCACCGGGGAGACCTCGTGACCGACCTCGTCATCCGTGCCCGCCGAGCCGTGACCCCAGCAGGCGAGCAGCCCGCCGCTGTCGTCGTCGACGTCGGTCGCGTCGTCGCCGTCGTGCCCTACGACGAGGTCGTCGTCGCCGACCGGGTCGTCGACCTCGCACCCGACGAGGTCCTGCTGCCCGGTCTGGTCGACACCCACGTGCACGTCAACGAGCCCGGGCGCACACCCTGGGAGGGCTTCACCACGGCCACGAGAGCCGCGGCCAGGGGGGGCGTGACGACGATCGTCGACATGCCCCTCAACAGCATCCCGCCCACGGTGTCGGTGGCTGCACTCGAGGTCAAGCGGGCCGCCGCCCGCGACCAGACCTGGGTCGACGTGGGCTTCTGGGGCGGCGCGGTGCCGGGCAACGTCACCGACCTGCGACCGCTGCACGACGACGGGGTCTTCGGCTTCAAGTGCTTCCTGCTGCCGTCGGGCGTCGACGAGTTCCCTCACCTCGACCCGACGCAGCTCGAGGCGGCGATGACCGAGATCGCCGACCTGGGGGCCCTGCTGGTCGTCCACGCCGAGGACGGACACACCATCGACCGGGCGAGCCCACCCGAGGGCGTGGCCTACGACGCCTTCCTGCGGTCACGTCCACGCGACGCCGAGGGCCTGGCCATCGCCCGGCTCATCGACCTCACCCGCTCGACCGGCGCCCGCGCCCACGTGGTCCACCTCAGCAGCTCGGACGCCCTGCCGATGATCCGGTCCGCCTTCGCCGAGGGGCTACCCCTGAGCGTCGAGACCTGCCCGCACTACCTCACCTTCAGCGCCGAGGAGATCCCCTCCGGCGCGACGCAGTTCAAGTGCTGCCCGCCCATCCGTGAGGCGCAGAACCGGGAGGCGCTGTGGGGCGCGCTCGCCGACGGCACGGTCGCCACCGTCGTGTCCGACCACTCGCCCTGCACGCCGGACCTCAAGCACCTCGACACGGGTGACTTCGGGGCGGCCTGGGGCGGCATCGCGTCGCTCCAGCTCGGGCTGAGTGCCGTGTGGACAGGAGCGCGCACCCGGGGCCACGACCTCACCGACGTCGTGCGCTGGATGGCGCTCGGTCCCGCCCAGCAGGTGGGCCTGGACCACAAGGGCAGGATCGCGCCCGGAGCCGACGCCGACTTCGCCGTCTTCGCCCCCGACGACTCCTTCGTCGTCGACCCGGCGCGGCTCGAGCACCGCAACCCCGTCACGCCGTACGCCGGGCGGACCCTGCAGGGGGTCGTGCGCAGCACCTGGCTGGCCGGCCACGAGATCGACACCCAGGCCGCCCCCCTCGGGCGGCTCCTACGCCGAGGAGAGCGATGACCGACAGCCCCACCACACCGCGCCAGACCGACCACCCCACCTACCACGTACCCCGCGGGGGTCTGCCCCCCCAGACCCAGCTGACCACCGAGCGGGCCCGCTTCACCACCGCCTACGCCGTGCTGCCGGCCCGCACGATGACCGACATCGTCACGAGCCACCTGCCCTACTGGGAGGGCATGCGGATGTGGGTGCTGGCGCGCCCGCTGAGCGGCTTCGCGGAGACCTTCTCGCAGTACCTCGTCGAGGTGTCTCCCGGCGGCGGGAGCGACCGGCCCGAGCTCGACCTGGAGGCAGAGGCCGTGCTCTTCGTGGTCGGCGGGACGCTGGAGCTGACCATCGGCGACGCGTCGTACGGGCTGGAGCCGGGCGGCTACGCCTACCTCCCCCCGCGGACGGACTGGACGCTGCACAACCGCAGCGAGGCGACGGCCAGCCTGCACTGGCTGCGCAAGGCCTACGAGGCGGTGCCGGGGATCGAGGCGCCGACGGCCTTCGTCACCCGCGAGCAGGACGTCCCGCTGTCACCCATGCCGGGCACCGACGCCTGGGCGACCCAGCGCTTCGTCGCCGGTGACGACGTGCGGCACGACATGCAGGTCAACATCGTCACCTTCGAGCCGGGCGGCGCCATCCCCTTCCCCGAGACGCACGTCATGGAGCACGGGCTCTTCGTGCTCGAGGGCAAGGCGGTCTACCTGCTCAACGAGGACTGGGTCGAGGTCGAGGCCGGCGACTTCATGTGGCTGCGGGCCTTCTGCCCGCAGGCCTGCTACGCCGGTGGACCGGGCCGCTTCCGCTACCTGCTCTACAAGGACGTCAACCGACACGCCCGCCTGGGCAGCTTCGTGCGCTGACCTAAGGTGGCGGGCATGGCCGACACCACGCCTTCACCCATCCACCTCGCGCCCATCCACCCCGCCGCGTCCGTCCGCCCGGAGGACGAGGTCGCCCGCATCTGCGCCGACCTCATCCGCATCGACTCGACCAACTACGGCGACGGCTCGGGTCCGGGGGAGCGGGAGGCCGCGGAGTACGTCGTGGGCCAGCTCACCGAGGTCGGTCTCGACCCGGTGCTGGTCGAGAGCGAGAAGGGCCGGGCCAACGTCATGGTGCGGCTCGAGGGCGCCGACGCCTCTCGCCCGGGTCTGGTCGTGCACGGTCACCTCGACGTCGTGCCCGCGAACGCCGCCGACTGGCAGGTCGACCCCTTCGGCGCCGAGGAGCGCGACGGGTGCCTCTGGGGCCGCGGGGCGGTCGACATGAAGGACATGGACGCGATGATCATCGCGGCCGTCCGCGACCTGGCCCGCTCGGGCGCCAAGCCGGCACGGACCACGACGTTCTGCTTCTTCGCCGACGAGGAGGCCGGGGGCACCAAGGGGTCGCACTGGGCCGTGGAGCAGCACCCCGAGTGGTTCGAGGGCGCGACCGAGGCGGTCAGCGAGGTCGGCGGCTACAGCGTGACCGTCCCGCACCACGCCACCGGCGAGCCGACCCGCGCCTACCTGCTGCAGACCGCCGAGAAGGGGATCGCATGGCTCGAGCTGCGCGCCCACGGCCGCGCCGGCCACGGCTCGGTGCCCAACGACGAGAACGCCGTGGTGCGGCTCGCCGAGGCCATCGCCCGCATCAGCGCCCACGCCTGGCCGGCGGAGTACGTCGCGTCGGTGCGCGAGCTGCTCGACGGCCTCAGCGCCATCACCGGCATCCCCTACGGCGACGACGCCGGGCTGGAGCGCCTGCTCGCCTCGATCCCGGGCGCGGCGGGCTTCGTGCGCGGCACCCTGCGCGACACCGCGAACTTCACCATGCTGCAGGCGGGCTACAAGCAGAACGTCATCCCGCAGTCGGCGACCGCCAACCTCGACTGCCGCTTCCTGCCCGGTCACGAGAACGACCTGATGGCCACCGTGCGCGCGCTGGCGGGGGAGTTCGTCGAGGTCGTGGTGCTGCACCGTGACATCGCGCTCGAGGCGCCCTTCGGTGGTGACCTGGTCGAGGCGATGAAGCAGTCGCTGCTGGCCGAGGACCCCGACGCGGCCGTGCTGCCCTACTGCCTCTCCGGGGGCACCGACAACAAGGCCCTGGCCCTGCTGGGCCTCACCGGCTACGGCTTCGCCCCGCTGCGTCTGCCGGCCGACCTGCCCTTCGCCCCGATGTTCCACGGGATCGACGAGCGGGTGCCGCTCGACGCGCTGGAGTTCGGCGCCCGCGTGCTGCGCGGCTTCCTCGACCGAGCCTGAGAGCCCTGTCTCCTAGGCCGTACGCCGCACCCGGATGATCTTGCGACGCAGCCAGGCCTTGCGCAGGCCGCCGAAGTACATCACCGAGCGGGTCAGCTCCCACTGGCCGTACTCGGCATGGTCCACGAGGGCACGCCGCACCTCGGCGCGGGTCATGTCACGGGGGAAGGTCAGGACGCGGTACTCGTACTCCATCATCGTGGTCACCATTCTGACCCACGACGCGTTACGGTCGTGTCATGACCGCCGACCCGCGCGCCGCGCTGTCCCTCCTCGTCGCCGCGTTCGAGCGCCACCTCGAGGTGGCAGCAACTCGACGTGACCCTGATGACCCCGGGGTCGTCGCTGCCGCGCTCGACCTCGCGGACGCCTTCGACGACTACGACGAGGCCCTGTTCCTTGCGACCGAGGTGATGACGCCCCTCGTGGTCGACGCCGACGAGGACGAGGACGACGACGACGAGGACGACGACGACGACGAGGACGACGACGAGGAAGACGACGACGACGACGACGACGAGGACGACGACGAGGATGACGAGGACGAGGTCCGCGGGGACAGCGGGCCGTCCGGGGTGTACGCCGGGCTCGACGACGAGGACGTCGACTTCGAGGACGACGACGATGATGATGACGACGACGACCAGGACGACGAGGTCGAGGACGAGCCGGTCGCTCCCGTGAGTCGCTGAGGAGCGGTCAGTCCGAGACCTCGTCGAGGGCCTCGACGATCTCCGGGGGCAGGGTGAGCGTCTCGCTGGCGAGCGCGGTGCGCAGCTGGGGGAGCGTGCGGGCGCCCAGCACCGGTGCCGTCACACCCGGCCGGTCCCGGACCCAGGCGAGCGCCACCTCGACCGGGCTCACCTGCAACCCCCGGGCGGCCGTCACCACCGCCTCGGTGACGGTCATCGACCGCTCGTCCAGGTAGCGCTCCGCGAAGCGGGGGAAGTCGCGGGACCCGGCTCGGGAGTCGCTCGGCACTCCGCTGCGGTACTTGCCGGAGAGCACCCCCCGGCCGAGGGGCGACCACGGCAGCAGGCCGAAGCCGAGGGCCTCGGCGGCGGGCACGAGGTCGTCCTCCGGCACCCGGTGCAGCAAGGAGTACTGGGTCTGGTTGGCCACCAACGGAACTCGCTCCTGACCCAGCAACGTGAGGGCGCGGGCGGTCTGCCAGCCGGAGTAGTTCGAGACCCCCACGTAGGTCGCCCGACCGGTGCCGACGGCATACGAGAGGGCCGAGAGGGTCTCCTCCAGGGGGGTGGCGTCGCTCCAGGCGTGCACGAGCCACAGGTCGACGTGGTCGGTCCCGAGCCGGGTGAGCGAGGTGTCGAGCTGGCGCAGAAGGCCGCGACGGGAGGTGTCGACGACGCGGTCGTCGCCCTGGCGCGAGATGCCGCTCTTGGTGCACAGCACGAGGTCGTCGCGGGGGACCACGTCACCGAGCAGGGTGCCGATGATCTCCTCGGAGGCCCCACCGGCATAGCCCGACGCCGTGTCGACGAGGCTGCCACCGGCCTCGACGAAGAGCGCGAGCTGGTCGCGGGCACCCTCGGCGTCGACCGACGACCCCCACGTCATCGTGCCCAGCGCGAGACGGGACACCCGCAGACCTGAGCGTCCGAGGTGTCTGTGTCGCATGTCTCGACAGGCTAGCGCCCACCGCCCTCGTGCCTGATTCGCCCCGCCGGATAGCCTGCAAGGCATGCGACTGGGAATCAACCTCGGCTACTGGGGCGCCGGCAACGACGCCGACAACATCGTGCTCGCGCAGGAGGCGGACCGCCTGGGCTACAGCGTGGCGTGGGTGGCGGAGGCCTACGGCTCCGACTCCCCGACCGTGCTCGCGTGGGTGGGGGCGAAGACCGAGAAGATCGACATCGGCGCCGCCGTGATGCAGATCCCGGCCCGCACCCCCGCGATGACCGCCATGACCGCTGCCACCCTCGACACGCTGTCGGGCGGGCGCTTCCGACTCGGTCTCGGCGTGTCCGGCCCGCAGGTGAGCGAGGGCTGGCACGGCGTGCCGTTCGCCTCGCCCCTGGGGCGCACCCGGGAGTACGTCGACATCGTCACGATGGCGCTACGACGCGAGAAGGTCGCCTACTCCGGCAAGCACTTCACCCTGCCCCTGCCCGACGGTCCCGGCAAGGCCCTGCGGCTGACCGTCCACCCCGTGCGCGACCGGATCCCCATCTACCTCGCGTCGGTGGGCCCGAAGAACCTCGAGCTCGCGGGCGAGATCGCCGACGGCTGGCTGGCCATCTTCTTCAGTCCTGAGCACTCCGGTGACCTCGTCGAGTCGGTGCGCACGGGTGCCCGCCGCGCCGGCAAGGGCGCCGACGGCGGCGACCCGCTCGACGGCTTCGAGATCGCCCCCACGGTGCCCGTCGTCATCGGCGACGACGTCGCCGCCTGTGCCGACCAGGTGCGCGACTACGCCGCGCTCTACGTCGGCGGTATGGGGTCGCGCGACAAGAACTTCTACAACCAGCTCGCCGTCCGCATGGGTTTCGACGAGGCTGCCAAGCAGGTGCAGGACCTCTACCTCGAGCGCAAGCACCGCGACGCCGCCGCCGCCGTGCCCATGGAGTTCCTCGACTCGACCGCGCTCCTCGGCCCGAAGGAGCGCATCAAGGACCGGCTGCAGCGGTATGCCGAGGCCGGAGTCACCACGCTCTCGGTCTCGAGCACGGCGCCCACCCTGGAGGAGCGGCTCGACATGGTGCGCACCATGGCCGAGCTCATGCCCTGAGCCGCGCGCGAGGTCCCCACCCGGCGCCCGGTGGGGAGGCTCTCATGGTGGGAGGTCCCGTTCGGCACCGCAGCCGTGGCGTCGTACGAGAGGATGGCCGCTGGCCCGACCCTTCCACCGAGAGCGAACCCCTTCCTCGTGAGTGACCTGTCCTACGCCTCAGCCCTGATCCTCGGTGTCGTCGAGGGTCTGACGGAGTACCTCCCGGTCTCCTCGACCGGGCACCTCACCATCGCCGAGAAGCTGCTGGGCCTCAAGGTCGACGACGACGCCGTGACGGCCTACACCGCGATCATCCAGCTCGGGGCGATCGCGGCGACGATCCTCTACTTCTTCCGCGACATCGTGCGGCTGCTGGGGGCGTGGTTCCGGGGGCTCGGGTCCGCCGAGGCCCGCACCCATCACGACTACTCGCTGGCCTGGGCCGTGATCATCGGCTCGGTCCCTGTGGCGCTCGTCGGCTTCGCCGCGAGGAAGGTCGTGGCCGGCCCCCTGCGCAGCCTCTGGGTCGTGGCCGCCGCCCTCATCCTGTGGAGCGTCGTCATGTGGGTTGCCGAGACGCGGCACTCCGCACTGGCCCGCGGCACGCAGGTGCGCGGCGAGGGTCAGGTGACCGTGGTCGACGGGCTCGTGATCGGCCTGGTCCAGTGCTTCTCCCTCGTGCCCGGCGTCTCGCGCTCGGGCGCGACCATCTCGGCCGGGCTCCTGCGTGGCCTCGACCGCGTGACGGCCACCCGGCTGTCGTTCTTCATGGCCATCCCCGCGCTCACGGCCGCCGGGCTCTACGAGGCGGCGTCCACCGACCTGTCGGGTCTCGGCAAGGGCCAGATGGCCGCCGGGATCGTCGTCGCCTTCGTCGTCGCCCTGGCATCCATCGCCTGGCTGCTGCGCTTCGTCGCGGGCCACAGCCTGAAGGCCTTCGTGTGGTATCGCGTCGCCCTGGGCGTCGTCCTCGTCGTCGTGCTCTCCACGAGCGTGATGACCGCGACCTGAGCTCAGCGACGTCTCACCCCGCAAGCCCCGGCGAGTTCCTCAGGCGGCGGCCATCACGTAGATGACCTCGGCGATGCACGCCGGCTTCTCGACACCGTCGATGGTGACGACGAAGAGGATGGTGGCCTGGGTGCCGATGGGGATGTCCCCGACCTCCTTGAGGGTGGCCGTCGCCCGCACGCGCGAGCCCACGGGGACCGGGTGCGGGAAGCGGATCTTGTTGGCTCCGTAGTTGACTCCCATCGCGAGGCCCTGCACGTCGTAGCACTCCTTGCCCAGCATCGGCAGCAGCGACAGCGTGAGGTACCCGTGGGCGATGGTGCCGCCGAAGGGCCCGGCCTTCGCCCGCTCGGGGTCGACGTGGATCCACTGGTGGTCACCGGTCGCCTCCGCGAAGGTGTCGACCTGGCCCTGGGTGACCTCGTGCCACGCGCTCGTGCCGAGCTCCTCCCCGGCGGCGGCGCGGAAGTCGGCGAGGGAGGGGAAGACGCGGGGGGCCATCGGGAGCTCCTGGGGGTCGGGTGGGCAGGGGTCAGGTGGGCAGGGGTGGGCAGGGCTCGGGTGGGCAGCGAGGCAGAGCCTGCAGGCAGGGCCCGTACGACGCGCCGTGAGGGCCGGGGGTGGGCCCGGTTCTCCGGCAGGCTACAACCAGCGTGAGCGCTTGAACGCGCGGTAGAGGCTGGCGGACACCACGACCATGACGAGCACGATGACGAAGTAGCCGTAGTACACCTCGCGCCCGTCGACGTGGACCGAGGCCTCGAGCTCGGGGATGTACTGGAAGTTCATGCCGTAGATGCCTGCGAGCATCGTCGGCACCGCGGCGATGGCGACCCAGGCCGAGATCCGCCGCATGTCGTCGTTCTGCTGCACCGAGATCTGCGCGAGGTGGGCACTCAGGATGTCGGTGAGCAGCCGGTCGTAGGACTCGACGTGGTCGGCGACCCGCAGCAGGTGGTCCTGCACGTCGCGGAAGAACGCCAACGTCTCGCGGTCATCGGCCTCGAGGAGGGTCTTCTGCGGGTCGTGGAAGAGACACCCCATCGCCTCGACCAACGGGCTGGTGGCCCGGCGGATCTCGAGCACCTCACGCTTGAGGCGGTAGATCGCGGCGGCATCGACGTCGCGGCTGCCGCCGAAGACCGATCGCTCGATCTCCTCGAGGTCGATGAGGATCTCGCCGTCGACGTGGATGTAGTTGTCGACCACGGAGTCCATCACCGCGTGGAGCACGGAGGCGGGCCCGAGGGCGAGGTGCTCCTCGCTGAGCTCGAGCCGGTGGCGCACCTCCTGCAGAGGGTTGCCCTCACCCCTGCGGACGGTGACGACGAAGCGGTCGCCGAGGAAGACCATCACCTCACCGGTCTCGACGTCGGAGGTGGCCTCGATGTAGCGCAGGGTCTTGAGCACGACGAGGAGGCTGTCGTCGTAGTGCTCGATCTTGGCCCGCTGGTTGCCGCGCACCGCATCCTCGACGGCCAGCGGGTGGAGCCGCAGCTCGTCGTTGACCAGGTCGAACTCCGCGTCCGTGGGGTCCTTGAGGCCGATCCACAGGAAGCCCGTGTGGTCGTCCCGCAGCACCGTCAGCGCCTCGCTGAGGTCGCCGCACTGCTGCCGCACGCCGTCGCGGTAGATGGCCTGGTCGACGATCACCCCACTACTCCATCACGTCGGAGCCGCCTCGGGCCACGCCGCGCCCGGATGAGGTCACTGCGGATCAGGTCGCTCCGGACGAGGTCACTCCAGGTGCTTGACCACGACCGCGTAGGAGCCGACGGCGAGCAGGGCTGACCCCGGCACCGAGCGGTGCTCGAGCACGAGGGACGTGACCGCCCCGCTCGTCGGGTCGATGTCGAGGTCCTTCACCGAGCCGAGCTCGTCACCGCGGGTGTCGAGCACCCGCTTGCCGTGCAGCTCGTGGGCCTTGCCGCGGAGTGCGTCGACCTGCTCGTCGGTTTCGAGCAGCAGGTCGGCCGAGGCGACGGTGGCGGCGTCCGACCCGAAGCCCGTGAGGTCGGACCACCTGAGGATCGAGCCTGCGTCGGTCTTCTTCAGCAGCAGGGCGATGACGCTGCGGGTGGACGGGTCGACCACGACGTCCTTGATCTTGCCGACCTGCTCGGCGGCGGCGGTCGAGACCACCTGGTGGCCCTTGGCGTCGGAGAAGAGCATCAGGCACCACCCTCGAGCTGGGCGCGGAAGGCGGCGACCGAGGCGCCGAAGCCGGCGAGGTCGCGCCCGACGAAGTTGCGGGCGCTGTCAGGCACCATGAGGAACTCCTTCGACGCCGACAGGGTGGCGGGCAGGGGGATGAGCAGCCGGGTGCCCTTGGTCTCGAGCGACTCGGACGCCTCGATCTCGTAGCCGATGACGTCGCAGGTGTGGGCGCTGTCGTCGACCTCGACCACGACGTCGACGACCACGCCGAGGTCGGTGCCGCCGTCGGTGAGCACCTTCGAGCCGAGCACGTCACCGCCGGAGCCGCCGGAGCGGGCTGACCTGTCGAGCACGCTCTGCTGGGGTTCGAAGGCGGCCTCGGACTCGATCATCACGGCGTCCGCGCCGAGGGAGCCGACCGACTCCCAGGCGAGGGCCTCCTTCTTGGGCCCGGCGAAGAGCCCACGGCCGGCCAGGGTGAAGCCCCCGACCCGGCCCCCGTTGGCGGCGAAGACGATGTCCTTGACCTGGGCGACGTCCTCGCCCTGGTGGGTCACGACCGGGCGCTTCGCGATCTCGGACGTGCGCATCAGCCGGCTCACGGCGTGCCGCCCGGGCCGACGTCGTCGACACCGGTGGTACCGGTGCCGGTGCCGGACGCGGGTCCGACGATGACCCCGCCGCGGCGCCGCCGCGCCTGCAGCCCGATGAAGAGCCCCACGAGGATGACGATCACCCCGACGACCACGATGAGCCAGCCCCACCACTCCACGAGACACTCCTTGACGTCTGGCGGTCCGATCCGTCGAACCGCTGCGCGAGGCTCCATACCCCGGTGACCGTGAGCCTAGACCGTCACGCCTACAGTTGAGCCGTGCCCATCGTCCTGCTCGTGCGCCATGGGCGCACCGCTGCCAACGCCTCGGGCACCCTCGCCGGGTGGACCCTCGGTATCGGGCTCGACGACCACGGCCGAGGTCAGGCCGAGCGGGTCGGTGAGCGGATGGCCGCGGGTCAGGTGCCCATCGTGCGGGTCGTCGCGTCACCGCTGCAGCGCTGCCAGGAGACGGCGGCGACCATCGTCGCGGCGGCGGCGCCCGGTCTGGCGATCACGACCGACGAACGCCTGGGGGAGTGCCGGTACGGCGCCTGGACCGGCCGCAGCCTCTCCGAGCTGTTCAAGGAGCCGATGTGGCGCACCGTGCAGGACCAGCCGTCGGCGGTGCGCTTCCCTGACGGTGACGACTTCCCCGGAGAGACGATGGCCGGTATGCAGGCGCGCGCCCTGGCGGCCATCCGCGACGTGGACGCCCAGGTGCTGGAGGAGCACGGCAAGGACGCCATCTGGATGGCCGTCTCGCACGGAGACGTCATCAAGGCGATCCTCGCCGACGCGGCGGGATCGCATCTCGACCAGTTCCAGCGCATCCAGGTCGACCCGGCCTCGGTCTCGGTGGTGCGCTACACCTCGAGGCGCCCGTTCCTGTTGCGCAGCAACGACACCGGGGGGGACCTGAGCTCGGTGGTCCCGCCCCCGCCGAAGCCCGAGGAGTCGGGCGCAGCCCCCGAGGGCGACGAGGGCGACGCCGCCATCGGGGGCGGCGCGGGCGCCTCCGACGAGCTGGTCGGTTAGGGTCGGCGTATGCCGGTTCACGACTTCGACCCGCCGAGTAGGTTCGTCGTCGGCACGGTCGGACCCCCCGGTCAGCGCACCTTCTTCCTCCAGGCGTCCGAGGGACGACGGCTGGTGTCGCTCTCGTGCGAGAAGGAGCAGGTCGCCATCCTCGCCGACAAGGTGGGTGACCT